>NZ_JBEXYS010000028.1:0-97868 GCF_040631045.1 Streptomyces sp. NPDC005706
CGGTGTGCAGCACCGCCCGGTCCTCGGTGATGTTGATCTTCTCGCCGCGGAACATGGCGTCCCGCAGACCGAAGACGTCCGTCGCGGCGGCGAGCCCGCGCAGGAGCCGCAGCGTGTCGTCGGTGACCAGGTGCTTGCTGTAGTCGATGTGCAGGTCCCCGACCCGGACGACGTAGCGCTCGGCGCGGCCGGGGTCCGTGGCGAACAGCTCGCGCAGGGAGGGCCGGCCCGCGGCCCGGTGGTCCTCGAGGGCCGTCCACTCGGGGCGACGGGTGAGCTCGGGGAGGTCTGACGGTGCGTCGGACATGTCAGGCGTGCTCCTTGATGCCCTCGCCACTGAGGGCGACGGCGTACATCTCGTCGGCGTCGAGGCGGCGCAGCTCCTCGGCGATGAGTTCGGAGGTGGGGCGGACCTTCAGGGCGAGGGTGCGCGGCGGCTGCCCCGGCAGGGTCAGCGTCGCCAGGGGCCCCTCGGGGCGGTCGATGACGATCTCGCCGTTCTCGGTGCCGAGCCGGACGGCGGTGACCACCGGCCCCGCCGTGACCACGCGGTCCACCGGCACGTTCAGCCGGGCCTCCAGCCAGCGCGAGAGGAGTTCGGCGCTGGGGTTCTCCTGCTCGGCCTCGACGGCCGCCGAGGTCACCTTCACCCGGGCCTGGTCGAGCGCGGCCGCCAGCATGGAGCGCCACGGCGTGAGCCGGGTCCAGGCGAGGTCGGTGTCGCCGGGCGCGTAGTGCCGGACCCGGGTCTCCAGGACCTCCAGCGGACGCTCGACGGCGTACAGGTCGGTGATACGGCGCTGGGCCAGCGCGCCGAGCGGGTCCTTGGAGGGGGTGTCGGGCGCGTCCACCGGCCACCACACGACGACCGGGGCGTCGGGCAGCAGCAGCGGCAGGACCACCGAGTCGGCGTGGTCGGACACGTCGCCGTAGGTGCGCAGCACCACCGTCTCGCCGGTGCCGGCCTCGGAGCCGACCCGGACCTCGGCGTCCAGCCGGGAGGTGGTGCGGTCGCGCAGGGTACGGGCGTGGCGCTTGATGACGACCAGGGTCCGTGAGGGATGCTCGTGCGAGGCCTCCTCGGCGGCCCGGAGCGAGTCGTAGGCGTTCTCCTCGTCCGTGACGATGACCATCGTCAGGACCATGCCCACGGCCGGGGTGCCGATGGCCCGGCGGCCCCGTACCAGCGCCTTGTTGATCTTGCTTGCCGTGGTGTCGGTCAGGTCGATCTTCATGGCCTGCGCCAGCTCCGTCCGTCTCGTGCGAGCATCTCGTTTGCCTCTTCCGGCCCCCAGGTACCCGCCGGGTACTGGGCCGGCCTGCCGTGCCGGGACCAGTACTCCTCGATCGGGTCGAGGATCTTCCAGGACTCTTCCACTTCCTGGTGACGGGGGAACAGGTTGGCGTCGCCGAGCAGCACGTCCAGGATGAGCCGCTCGTACGCCTCCGGGCTGGACTCCGTGAACGACTCGCCGTAGGCGAAGTCCATGGACACGTCCCGGATCTCCATCGAGGTGCCCGGCACCTTGGAGCCGAACCGCACGGTCATGCCCTCGTCCGGCTGGACGCGGATCACGATGGCGTTCTGGCCCAGCTCCTCGGTGGCGGTGGAGTCGAAGGGGGAGTGCGGGGCCCGCTGGAAGACCACCGCGATCTCGGTGACCCGGCGGCCGAGGCGCTTGCCGGTGCGCAGGTAGAAGGGGACACCCGCCCAGCGGCGGTTGTCGACGCCGAGCTTGATCGCGGCGAAGGTGTCGGTCTTCGACTTGGGGTCGATGCCCTCCTCCTGGAGGTAGCCGACGACCTTCTCGCCGCCCTGCCAGCCGGCCGTGTACTGGCCGCGCACCGTGTGCCGGCCGAGGTCCTCCGGCAGCCGCACCGACTTCAGCACCTTCAGCTTCTCGGTGAGCAGCGCCTCCGCGTCGAACGCGATGGGCTCCTCCATGGCCGTGAGGGCCATGAGCTGCAGCAGGTGGTTCTGGATGACGTCACGGGCGGCGCCGATGCCGTCGTAGTAGCCGGCGCGGCCGCCGATGCCGATGTCCTCGGCCATCGTGATCTGCACGTGGTCGACGTAACTGCGGTTCCAGATCGGCTCGTACATCTGGTTGGCGAAGCGCAGCGCCAGGATGTTCTGGACCGTCTCCTTGCCGAGGTAGTGGTCGATCCGGAACACCTGGTCGGGGTCGAACACGTCGTGCAGGATCGCGTTCAGGTTGCGGGCGCTGGCCAGATCGTGGCCGAACGGCTTCTCGATGACCGCGCGCCGCCAGGCGCCCTGCGGCGGGGAGGCCAGGCCGTGCTTCTTGAGCTGCCGCACGACCTTGGGGAAGAACTTCGGCGGCACCGAGAGGTAGAACGCGAAGTTGCCGCCGGTGCCCCGGGAGGCGTCCAGCTCCTCGACGGCGTCCTTGAGCTGCTTGAACGCGGTGTCGTCGTCGAAGTCACCGGGGATGAACCGCATGCCCTCGGCGAGCTGCTGCCAGACCTCCTCCCGGAACGGGGTGCGCGAGTGCTCGCGCACCGCGTCGTGCACGACCTGCGCGAAGTCCTGGTCCTCCCAGTCCCGGCGGGCGAAGCCGACGAGGGAGAAGCCGGGCGGCAGCAGACCGCGGTTGGCCAGGTCGTAGACGGCCGGCATCAGCTTCTTGCGGGACAGGTCACCGGTCACGCCGAAGATGACCAGACCGGAGGGGCCCGCGATGCGGGGCAGCCGGCGGTCGCTGGGGTCCCGCAGTGGGTTCACCCAGTCGGCGGCCGGGCCGACCGGGACACGCACGTCCTCGGTCGCGGCCGGCTTCTCCGGCTGCTGGGCGTCGGTCGTCATCACGCCTCAACTCCCTTGCTCTTCAGCGACTCGGTGACGGCGTCCAGCAGCTCCTGCCAGGCCGTCTCGAACTTGGCGACGCCCTCGTCCTCGAGCTGCCGGACGACCTCGTCGTAGGAGACGCCGAGCCGCTCGACGGCCGCGAGGTCCGCGCGGGCCCGGTCGTAGCCGCCGGTCACCGTGTCGCCGGTGATCTCGCCGTGGTCGGCGGTGGCCTTCAGGGTGGCCTCCGGCATGGTGTTGACGGTGCCGGGGGCGACCAGCTCGTCGACGTACAGCGTGTCCTTGTAGGCGGGGTCCTTCACACCGGTGGAGGCCCACAGCGGACGCTGCTCGTTGGCCCGGTCACCGGCGAGCGCCTGCCAGCGCGCGGAGCCGAACACCTCCTCGTACGCCTCGTAGGCGAGCCGTGCGTTGGCGAGGGCCGCGCGGCCCTTGAGCGCGAGGGCCTCGTCGGTGCCCAGCGCGGTCAGCCGCTTGTCGATCTCGCTGTCCACCCGGGAGACGAAGAAGGACGCCACCGAGTGGATCTCCGACAGGTCCAGGCCCCGCTCGCGGGCCTTCTCCAGACCGGCCAGGTAGGCGTCCATGACCTCGCGGTAGCGCTCCAGGGAGAAGATCAGCGTCACGTTGACGCTGATCCCGAGGCCGATGACCTCCGTGATCGCCGGCAGGCCCGCCCGGGTCGCCGGGATCTTGATCATCACGTTGGGGCGGTCGACCAGCCAGGCGAGCTGCTTGGCCTCGGCGACCGTGGCCTCGGTGCGGTGGGCGAGCCGCGGGTCGACCTCGATGGAGACCCGGCCGTCGCGGCCGTCCGAGACGGTGTACACGTCCCGCAGGACGTCCGCGGCCGCCCGCACGTCGGCGGTCGTCATCATGCGCACGGCCTCCTCGACCGTCACACCCCGGACCGCGAGCTCCGTGAGCTGCTCCTCGTAACCCTCGCCGGAGCCTATGGCCGCCTGGAAGATCGAGGGGTTGGTGGTGACGCCGACGACACCGCCGCCGTCCACGAGAGAGGCCAGACCGCCCGAGGTGATGCGGCTGCGCGAAAGGTCGTCCAGCCAGACCGACACCCCCTCGTCGGCGAGGCGCTTGAGGGCTCCCGGGGTGGCGATTGCTTCGGTCACAGTGATCTTCTTTCCTATCGCGTCGGTATCAGGCGTGCGTGGCGGCCAGCGACTCGCGGGCAGCGGCGGCGACGTTCTCGGGGGTGAAGCCGAACTCGGCGAACAGCGTGGCCGCGTCGGCGGAGGCACCGAAGTGCTCCAGGGAGACGATCCGGCCCGCGTCGCCCACGAAGCGGTGCCAGGTCAGGCCGATGCCGGCCTCCACGGCGACCCGGGCCTTCACGGCCGGCGGCAGCACCCGCTCCCGGTAGGAGCGCGGCTGCTCCTCGAACCACTCCACGGACGGCATGGACACCACCCGGGTGCCGATCCCCTCGGCCTCCAGCCGCTCCCGCGCGGCGACGGCGAGCTGCACCTCGGAACCGGTCGCGATGATGATCACCTCCGGGGTCTCGGTCGACGACTCGCGCAGTACGTATCCGCCCTTGGCCGCGTTCTCGTTCGGCGCGTAGGCGGGCACGCCCTGGCGGGTGAGCGCGAGTCCGTGCGGGGCAGGGGCGGCGGCGTGCCTCTTCAGGATCTCGGCCCAGGCGATCGCGGTCTCGTTGGCGTCCGCCGGGCGGACGACGTTCAGGCCCGGGATCGCGCGCAGCGAGGCCAGGTGCTCGACCGGCTGGTGGGTCGGGCCGTCCTCGCCGAGGCCGATGGAGTCGTGCGTCCAGATGTACGTCACCGGGAGCTGCATCAGGGCCGACATCCGCACGGCGTTGCGCATGTAGTCGGAGAACACCAGGAAGGTGCCGCCGTAGACGCGGGTGTTGCCGTGCAGGGCGATGCCGTTCATCTCCGCGGCCATCGAGAACTCGCGGATTCCGAAGTGGACGGTACGGCCGTACGGGTCGGCCTCGGGCAGCGGGTTGCCGGCCGGCAGGAAGGAGCTGCTCTTGTCGATGGTGGTGTTGTTCGAACCGGCGAGGTCGGCGGAGCCGCCCCACAGCTCGGGGAGCACCGGGCCGAGGGCCTGCAGCACCCTGCCGGAGGCGGCGCGGGTGGCGACGGACTTGCCCTCCTCGAACACGGGCAGCGCGTCCTGCCAGCCCTCGGGCAGCTCGCCCTTGCTGATCCGGTCGAAGAGCAGCGCCCGCTCGGGGTTCGCGGCCCGCCACTCGGCGATCCGCTTGTCCCAGGCCGCGTGCGCCTCGGCGCCCCGGTCCAGGGCCCGCCGGGAGTGGTCCAGCACCTCGTCCGCGACCTCGAAGGCGCGCTCCGGGTCGAAGCCGAGGAGGCGCTTGGTGGCGGCGATCTCGTCCTCGCCGAGCGCCGAGCCGTGGGAGGCCTCGGTGTTCCGCGCGTTCGGGGCCGGCCAGGCGATGACGGTGCGCAGGGCGATGATGGAGGGCCGTCCGGTCTCGGCCCGCGCCGCCTCCAGCGCCGCGTGCAGCGCGGGGACGTCGACGTCGCCGTCGGCGGTGGGCGTGACGCGCTGGGTGTGCCAGCCGTAGGCCTCGTACCGCTTCAGCACGTCCTCGGAGAAGGCGGTGGCGGTGTCGCCCTCGATGGAGATGTGGTTGTCGTCGTAGACGAAGACCAGGTTGCCGAGCTTCTGGTGGCCCGCGAGCGAGGAGGCCTCGGCGGAGACGCCCTCCTCCAGGTCGCCGTCGGAGACGATCGCCCAGACGGTGTGGTCGAAGGGGGACTCGCCCTCAGGGGCGTCCGGGTCGAACAGGCCGCGCTCGTAGCGGGCGGCCATCGCCATGCCGACGGCGTTGGCGACCCCCTGGCCGAGCGGACCGGTCGTGGTCTCGACACCGGCGGTGTGGCCGTACTCCGGGTGGCCGGGCGTCTTCGAGCCGTGCGTGCGGAACGCCTTGAGATCGTCCAGCTCCAGCTCGTACCCGGCGAGGAAGAGCTGGGTGTACAGGGTCAGCGAGGTGTGGCCGGGGGAGAGCACGAAGCGGTCACGGCCGGTCCACTCGGGGTCAGCCGGGTCATGACGCATCACCTTTTGAAAGATCGTGTACGCGACAGGCGCCAAGCTCATCGCGGTGCCGGGGTGACCGTTGCCGACCTTCTGCACCGCGTCCGCGGCGAGAAGCCGGGCAGTGTCCACGGCGCGCCGGTCGAGGTCGGTCCACTCGAAGCCTTCGGGTGTCTGCGTGCTCATCTTCAAGAAGTCCTCGTTCAGTGCGGGATGGCTGGCCGGACGCGTTCAAATCTAAAAGTCTGACTTTTTCGAGGAAAGGTCGCGGTGTGTCAGCCTGTGGTGAATCTGGGACAGTGATCGCGCTAGCGGAACGGCACACGGAGCACATGGCGGACGAAACACCCCAAGCCGATGGCGAGGGCGACGAGGGCATGGACGGCGACGCGATCAGAACCTTCCCCTTCCCGGCCGGCCTGGCCGTCGGGGGCGTCGGCATGCAGATCGGCCCCATGGAAGGCGACCGCACCTGGCACGCCGATGCCCCGCTGCACCGCGTCCACCGCATCGACTTCCACGTGGTCATGCTGTTCTCCGACGGCCCCGTACGGCACATGGTCGACTTCGCCGAGTACGAGGCCGACGCCGGGGATCTGCTGTGGATCCGCCCCGGGCAGGTCCACCGCTTCGCCCGGAGCAGCGAGTACCGCGGAACCGTCCTGACCATGCAGCCCGGCTTCCTGCCCCGCGCCACCGTCGAGGCCACCGGCCTGTACCGCTACGACCTGCCGCCGCTGCTGCGCCCCGGACCGCGACAGCTCTCCGCGCTCGAGGCGGCGCTCGAGCAGCTGCGCCGCGAGTACGAGGACACCGTGACGCTGCCGCTCAGCCTGCACACGGCCGTCCTGCGGCACACCCTGACGGCGTTCCTGCTGCGCCTCGCCCACCTCGCGGCCAGCTCGGCCGAGGCCGCCCGGCGGCCGGCGGACAGCACCTTCACGCTCTTCCGCGACGCGGTCGAGAAGGGCTTCGCCACCCAGCACAGCGTCAGCGCCTACGCGGACGCGCTCGGTTACTCCCGCCGCACGCTCGTCCGCGCGGTCCGCGCGGCCACCGGCGAGACACCGAAGGGATTCATCGACAAGCGGGTGGTGCTGGAGGCCAAGCGCCTGCTCGCCCACACCGACATGCCGATCGGCCGCGTCGGGGCGGCCGTGGGCTTCCCCGACGCGGCCAACTTCTCCAAGTTCTTCCAGCTCCACACCGGCGTCACACCGGTGGTGTTCCGGGCCGAACTGCACTGACTCCCGGACCCCGCCCGCCCCGGGCGCACCGCCACCGTGCGGCGGTGCGCCTGCCTAGGATGCGCGGGAGTCTCGCGGAAGGGCAGGGTGAGGGCATGAGGAGCCGGGCCACGGCACTGGTGGTGCAGAACGGTCCGAACGGCGGGCCCGGCCGGTGGGCCGGCTGGCTGGCCGAGGGCGGCGTCGACCTGGACGTGGTCCGCGCGGACACCGGGCAGGAACTACCGGACCGGCTGGAGCACGAGGCACTGATCGTGCTCGGCGGCGGTTACCTGCCCGACGACGACACCCGGGCGCCGTGGCTGCCGCGTACCCGGACCCTGATGGGCCAGGCGCTGGAACGCGACGTGCCGGTCTTCGGGATCTGCCTCGGCGGACAGATGCTGGCGCAGGTGGCGGGCGGTGAGGTGAAGGGGGAGCACGGCGAACCCGAGTTCGGCAGCACGGTGCTGACCCTGCTCGCGCCGGCGGCCGAGGACCCGCTGTTCGGCGGGCTGCCCGAGCGTCCGACGGCGGTCGAGAACCACGTGGACGCGATCGTGCGGCTGCCGGCCGGGGCGCGCCCGCTGGCGCGCAGCGAGCGCTGTCCCCACCAGGCCTTCCGGCTCGGCCGGTCGGCGTGGGGCGTGCAGTTCCACCCCGAGGCCGACCCCGAGCAGATCGCGCACTGGCCGGCGGAGCGCCTGTCCCGGCACGGCGTCGACCGGGACGAACTGCTCAGGGCGGCCCGGCGGGCCGATCCCGCCGCGGCCCCGGTGTGGCGCGAGGTGGCGCTGCGCTTCGCGCGGCTGGTGCGTGAGCGCCCCGCGCCCGCGGCCGGATGACGGTGCCCGGGCCCGTCACCGGCGAGCGGTCACGGGCCCGGGCGCGCGATCGCCTCGTCAGTGACCGAAGTCGAACCAGTTGACGTTCACGAAGTCGGCCGGCTGGCCGCTGGTGAAGGTCAGATAGACGTCGTGCGTGCCGGTCACCCCGGTGATGTTCGCCGGGACGGTGCGCCACGACTGCCAGCCTCCGGTGCTGCCCAGCGCGAAGCTGCCGACCGGGGCGTTGCTCCGGCTGTCCAGCCGTACCTCCACCAGTCCGCTGACGCCGGACGCGGCCCCGCTCGCCACCCGGGCGTAGAACTGCTTGGCCGCGGTGGAGCCGAAGTTGACGCCCTTGTACAGCGCCCAGTCGCCGTTCGCGAGGGAACCGAGGTTCTGCCCGCCGCCGGAGTCGGTGGTGGACTCGGGGACCACACCGGACTGGCTGTCGTAGGACTCGGCCTGGATGGCGCTGTAGGCGTCCCGGTTGCCGGACGGCGGGGGAGTGGTTCCGCCGCCACCGCCGGAGGACTCCAGGACCTGCACGTAGTCCACGGTCATCGGGTGGTTGGGCTCGGTGCCGCCGTCGGGTCCGCCGCCGAAGGCACCCGGGAAGCCGCCGCCCATCGCCACGTTGAGGATGACGAAGTAGCCGTGGTTGGTGGCGCTGGCCCAGGTGGCCGCGTCGACCTGGTTGGCCTTCACGGTGTGGAAGTTGACGCCGTCGAGGTAGAAGCGGATCTCCTCGGGGCTGGTCGAGCGGTCCCACTCCATCGAGTAGGTGTGGAAGCCGGTCTGACAGGTGCTGCCGGTGCAGGACGTGGAGTTGCCGATGCCGGAGGTCTCGTTGCAGGGGCCGCCGGGGTTGGTGCCGCAGTGCATGGTCGACCAGTCGGTGTTGAGGCCCTGGACGTTCTCCATGATGTCCAGCTCGCCGACGCCCGGCCAGTTCTGGTAGTTGCCGCGGAACGGTGAACCGAGCATCCAGAACGCCGGCCAGTAGCCCTTGGCGGCGGCGCCGGTGACGTTGGGCATCTGGATGCGGGCCTGCACCCGCAGCTTGCCGCCCGACGGGGGCTGGAAGTCGGTCCGCGTCGTCTCGATGCGGCCCGAGGTCCAGCGGCCGGAGGCGTCGCGGCGCGGGGTGATGAGCAGGTTGCCGTTGCCGTCCAGCGCGACGTTGCTGGTGCTGGAGGTCATCGTCTCGACCTCGCCCGTACCCCAGTTGGCCGCGCCGCCCGGGTACGAAGTGCCGGTGCCGTACTGCCAGTTGGAGGTGTCGACGCCGGAACCGGCCGAGCCGTTGAAGTCGTCGAGGAAGACCTGGGTCCAGCCGGACGGCGGGGTGGGGGCGGACGCGCTCGCCGGGGCGGTGGCGGCCGTCGCGACCGCCGTGGCCAGACCGAGGGTCGCGGCGACCGCGACCAGAGTGCGGCGGAACAGCCGGGGTCTGGACCTGCCGGAGGAATCGCTCATGGGGGAGAGCCTCTCGGGTACGGAAGTGGTGTGCGGGGAGACCCTTGGAAGCGCTCCCATGGTGTGTTGAGAGCGCTCTCAAGGGTGTCGCCAATGTGCTCCCCGCGTCTCCGGTCGTCAAGAGTTGAAGCAGAGAAACTCTTTTGAAGTCAGTGGAGTTCACCCCATGAAGCCGCCCGTACCGGAGCAGACCGTGCCGCCGAGCCGGGCCCCGTTCGAGGGTGCGGCAGCGCCGGCCCCGCTGGTTCGCCCTGCCCCGGTCCACGGCGGGGGGACTTCCCCGTGGCACGCCTCGATGTGCGAGGGTGCAGGCGTGAGACTGACGATTCTGGGCGGCGGCGGCTTCCGGGTTCCGCTCGTGTACGGGGCGCTGCTGACCGACCGCGGTGCGGGCCGGGTCACGGAGGTGGTGCTGCACGATCCGGACGACGGCCGGCTGCACGCGGTCGCCCGGGTGCTGGCCGAGCAGGCGTCGGCCGCTGCCGACGCCCCTCGCGTGACCACCACCACCGACCTCGACGAGGCCCTGCGCGGCGCCGACTTCGTCTTCTCCGCGATCCGCGTGGGCGGCCTCCAGGGCCGGGCGGACGACGAGCGGGTGGCCTTGGCCGAGGGGGTGCTCGGCCAGGAGACGGTCGGTGCCGGCGGCATCGCCTACGGTCTGCGGACGGTCCCGGTCGCCGTCGACATCGCGCGGCGGGTGGCCCGCCTGGCCCCGGAGGCCTGGGTCATCAACTTCACCAACCCGGCCGGGCTGGTCACCGAGGCCATGTCCCGCCACCTCGGCGACCGCGTGATCGGCATCTGCGACTCGCCGGTCGGCCTCGGCCGCCGGGTGGCCCGGGTGCTCGGGGTCGGGCCCGAGGATGCCTGGATCGACTACGTCGGCCTCAACCACCTCGGCTGGCTGCGCGGTCTGCGCGTCGACGGCCGCGACGAACTGCCGCGCCTGCTCGCCGACCCGGGGCTGCTCGGCTCCTTCGAGGAGGGCAGGCTCTTCGGGGCCGACTGGCTGCAGTCGCTGGGCGCGATCCCCAACGAGTACCTGCACTACTACTACTTCAACCGCGAGACGGTGCGCGCCTACCGGGAGGCGGAGAAGACCCGCGGCGCCTTCCTGCGCGAGCAGCAGGCGCGCTTCTACGACGAGGCCCGCCGTACGGACGTCTCCGCCCTCGGTGCCTGGGAGCGGACCCGTGCCGAGCGCGAGGCGACCTACATGGCGGAGAACCGCGAGACGGCGGGCGCCGGCGAGCGCGAGGCCGAGGACCTCTCGGGCGGCTACGAGAAGGTGGCCCTCGCCCTGATGCGGGCCATCGCCCGGGACGAGCGGACCACGCTGATCCTCAACGTCCGTAACCGGGGCACCCTGTCCGTCCTGGACGACGACGCCGTGGTCGAGGTGCCCTGCCTGGTCGACGCCAACGGCGCCCACCCGGTCGCGGCCGCCCCCCTGCCCGGCCACGCCACCGGGCTGGTGTGCGCGGTCAAGGCCGTCGAGCGCGAGGTGCTGGCCGCCGCCGGGTCGGGGTCGCGCGCCACGGCCGTGAAGGCGTTCGCGCTGCATCCGCTGGTCGACTCGGTCCACGTGGCCCGGCGCCTGGTCGAGGGGTACACGGCCGTCCATCCCGGGCTCGGGTACCTGACGTAGCCCCGGCACCGGACCCGCTCCCCCTGCCCGACCCGGCCGGGTTCGTCCGTCGGGCCGGCCGGCCGCTCCCCGTGACCGCGGCCGGCCGGTCCGATCCCCCGTCCCCCCGTTGGGGCATCCCCCGTGCTTCCCCCGTATCCCCCGTGTTCCTGCTATTGAGAGTCGCGGGACCGCCCCCTGATACACCCCGGGCGGAAAAAAAATCCCCCCGGCCCAGGAGCCGGGGGGACGTGGCCGTGCGCCGCCGTGCTCAGCCGGTGAAGCCGGCCGTGATGGAGGTGAACTGCCACGTGCTTTGGCTGATGCCGGAGCAGTTGCTCACCACGCCGCCGCCCGGGCAGGGCCGGTCGCGGTTGACCGCCCAGTAGGCGAGCCGCGCGATGTGGTGGGAGTTGGCCCAGTCACGGATCTGGGTCCAGATCGCCGGGGTGGTGTTCTCCTGCTGGTCGGACAGGCCGTTCATGCCGGAGATGCCGATGTGCGAGTAGGCGGTCGCGTCGTCCCAGCCGAACGTCGACTTCAGCTTGTTCTTCAGCCCGTCGGCCGCGTTCACGGTGTTGCCGTACATGTCGGAGCCGCCGCCGAAGTCGAACGGCATGATCGTGAAGACGTCGATGTTGGCGCCGAGCGACTGCGCCTGCTCGATGAGCCGGTTGCCGTAGTAGGTCGGGCCGGTGGTGGAGGTGCCGAAGGTGACGATGGTCTTCAGGCCGGGGTTGTTGGCCTTGACCGTCTTCAACGCGGTGAGGATCCGTGCCTGCACGGCCTCGTTCTCGAACTCGTCGGTGTTCTCGATGTCCATGTCGATCGCCTTCAGCGAGTAGGCGTCGATCACCTTCTGCAGCGCCCCCGCGAGCGCGCTCGCCGAGGAGCAGTTGGCGCCGAGCTTGCTGCCCTGCCAGCCGCCGAACGACGGGACGACGTCACCGCCCGCCGAGCGGATCTGGTTGATGGCGGTCTGGTCGGCGCCGCCGGTCAGCGCCCGGCTGCCGTCCCAGGCCGGGTTGCAGCCGCCCGAGTCCAGCACGAACGCCATGGTGAACCACTTGACGCCGGTCGCGCTCATCACCGTGGCCGGGTTCGGCGGATCGCCCCAGCCCTCGTACAGATAGGGGGCCGCCTGCTTGAACCCGGTGCCGCCGCCGGTCCCGGCGTCCGTCGTGACGGACACCGAGTTGGAGGCCGGCGACACGTTCCCCGCCGCGTCCCGCGCCTTCACGGTGAAGGTGTACGACGTGCTCGGCGACAGCCCGCTGGCCGTGGCGGAGGTGCCGGAGACGCTGAGCACCTGGCTCGCTCCGGCGTAGACGTCGTACGCCGTCACGCCCACGTTGTCCGAGGCGGCGTTCCACTTCAGTGACACGCTGGAGGAGGACTTGCCGGTCGAGGCGAGCCCGCCGGGCGCGGTCGGAGCCTGGGTGTCCCCGCCGCCTCCGCCGCCCGGGCCGTCGAGCTGGATGTCGTCGGCGTAGTAGGAGCCCTGCGCGTACCAGCCGTGTACATAGATGGTGGCGCTGGTCTGCGAGGCGCCGGTGGTGAAGGAGACACTGAGCTGGCTGTACGCCGACGGGGACGTGGTCCAGGTGGAGGCGCCGCCGTTGACGCCGAGGTACACGTACGAACCGCGGACCCAGCCGCTGAGGGTGTACGCGGTGTTCGGCTTGACCGCGACCGTCTGGCCGCACTGTGCGTTGTCGCTCGAACTCACCGCTCCCTGCAGGGCCTTGGAGCCGCCGTGCACGGGGGAGGAGACGACCGAGCCGAGGTTGCCGGTGCAGGTCCAGGGGGAGAGGCCGCCCGACTCGAAGCCGGGGTTGGTGAGGACGTTGGCCGCCTGTGCGGTGCCCGGAAGGGCGACGGCCCCGCCGAGGGCCAGGGCGGCGGAGCCGAGCAGGGCGAGGAGCCGGCGTCTGGGACGCCCGAGTATGTGGCGCACGCGATCTCCCTGTGGGGATGGGGGTGTCCGGGAGTGCAAGGGGAATGCGGAAGGTGCGCCCACCAAGTTGGTATGGACCAATCGGAGTGTCAATAGGGCGAGTTCGGATTGGTCCGGGCCGGTGTGACGATGAGGGCGTCGCGTCGGCGGCCGGTGTGGGGGGAGTGAGGGCCTCACGCCGGGGCGGTGGCGGGAGCGCCGGCCTCCCTGGCGGCTCCGTCGGCGGGCGCGGGGACCGCGGGGAGCGGAGTCTGCGCGGTCCGCTGCTGGGGCACGGACACCGGCCGCAGCGTGCGCGGCGCCGACACCACCGTGTAGTCCTGGCCCAGGAACGGGGGCTCGATCACGCCCGGGTCCTCGCCCAGCGCCAACCGCACAGCAGCCCAGGGGGCGTTGACCCCGCAGAGCGAGAGCTGGTGCAGCCCTCCGGCCGGCCTGGTGTTGACGTCCAGCAGTACTGGGCGGTCACCGTGCATCCGGAACTGGATGTTGGACAGGTAGTGCAGCCCGAAGCCCTCCGCGAGCAGCCGGGCCGGCGCCAGCCACCGCTCGCGCAGCGTGAAGCCCCGGCGGCGGCCGTTCTTGGTCCGGCCCACCGCCAGCCGGACCCGGTTGTCCGGCCCGGTCAGGCAGTCCACCGACACCTCCGGCTGCTCCAGCCGCGGCATCACCAGCCAGTCCACCGGCTCCTCGGCCCGCCGCAGCGCCTCGACCACCAGGTCGAGCTGGACGTACGGCCCGGGGAACCCGCTCAGATGCGTGAGCGAGAAGGGCGCACGGGTGATCATCCGGAAGCCGGCCCCGCCCGCCCCGGACGCCGGTTTGAAGCACGCCCGCTCCCCGGCCGCCTCCAGCTCCTCCACCGCGGCGACGAGTTCGTCCGCCGTGCGCACCCGCCACCAGGGCGGCACCGGCACGCCGACCGCGCTCGCCGCCTCGTACGCGGTCGCCTTGTCCTCGAACACGGCCACCGCCTCGGGCGTCGGCGCCAGCAGCGCGGTCCCGGCCGCCCGGAACTCCGCGCGGTGCGCCACGATCTCCGCCTGGTGCAGCCGGGGCACGAACACGTCGATCCCGCGCCGGACGCACTGGTCGAGGGCGTACTCCACGTACGCGGCCGGCGACAGGCCCTCCGGCTCCAGCTCGGCGGTGTCGGCGGCGGCCAGCACGGGGGAGTCGGCGTCGCCGTGCGTGGCGTGGATCTCGACCGCCCGGTCGCTGGGATTCCTCCGCAGCTGATCCATGAAGAAGACGTTCTCCGCGTACGTGCGGTTGAGCCAGACGCGTACGCGAGAGGCCATGCAGGCCGCCTTTCGGGGTTTCCGGGCAGGGCGCGGCGGCCCGTGCCCGGGCAGGAGGGAGGAAGGGACACCAAACGGCCCTGCCGAAGGGGGAGTTAGGGGCGCCGATGTCGGGGCGATCATACGGCTTTCAAACGCTCGCGCGTGCAACGCGCAGGTTACGGATTCCCCCGGTCCGGCCGGGCGGGCACTGGCCGAAGATCCCCTTGCCCCGGCCTCGTGGATGTGTTCTGGTGGTGCCCTTGGCATGATCGGAAGGGGCACGGGGTGGAGTCGACGGCCGGGGCCGGACAGCTGCTGGCCATCAGCGACCTGCACATCTCGTATCCGGAGAACCGCGCGCTCGTGGAGCGGATGCGCCCCACCACGGACGGCGACTGGCTGATCGTGGCCGGGGACGTCGCCGAGACCGTCGAGGACATCCGCTGGGCGCTCGGCACCCTCGCGGACCGCTTCGCCAAGGTCCTGTGGGCACCCGGCAACCACGAGCTGTGGACCCACCCGAAGGACACCGTCACCCTGCGTGGTGTCGCCCGCTACGAGCACCTCGTCGCCGTGTGCCGGGAACTGGGCGTGCTCACACCCGAGGACCCGTACCCGGTGTGGCGCGGCCCCGGCGGCCCGGTCGCCGTCGCCCCGCTGTTCCTGCTGTACGACTACTCCTTCCTGCCGGACGGCTGCGCCACCAAGACCGACGGCCTGGCCTACGCGCACAGCACCGGCATCGTCTGCAACGACGAGTACCTGCTGCACCCCGACCCCTACCCGACCCGCGAGGACTGGTGCCGCGCCCGCGTCGCCGAGACCGAGCGCAGACTCGCCGAGCTGCCCGCGGACCTGCCGACCGTCCTGGCCGCGCACTACCCGCTCGACCGGCACCCGACGGACGTGCTGTGGTACCCCGAGTTCGCCATGTGGTGCGGCACCACCCTCACCGCCGACTGGCACCACCGGTTCCGGGTCGAGACGATGGTCTACGGCCATCTGCACATCCCGCGGACCACCTGGCACGAGGGAGTCCGCTTCGAAGAGGTGTCCGTGGGATACCCCCGCGAATGGCGCAAGCGCCCGGTGCCCCCGGGGCAGCCGCGCCCCGTACTGCCGATGGAGGTCGGACCCGGTGATCGAGGAGCTGCTCCCGGAGTCGGTGGTGGCCGTGGAGTCGCACGGTGACCAGGACACCGACGAGGCCCTGCTGTACCCGCAGGAGCGCCCGCTCGTCGCGCGGGCGGTGAGCAAGCGCCGCCGGGAGTTCACGGCGGCGCGGGTCTGCGCCCGGCGCGCGATGGAGAAGCTCGGCGTCCCGCCCCAGCACGTGCTGACCGGTGAGCGCGGCGCCCCCGTGTGGCCGGACGGGCTGGCCGGCAGCATGACCCACTGCGACGGCTACCGCGCCGCCGCGCTCGTGCGCGCCGCCGACCTGGCCTCCCTCGGCATCGACGCCGAACCGCACGCACCGCTTCCGGACGGCGTCTTCGGCACCATCGCGCTCCCCGCCGAGCAGGACCGGCACCGCGCGCTGTCCGCCGCCCGGCCCGCCGTGCACTTCGACCGGCTGCTGTTCAGCGCCAAGGAGTCCGTCTACAAGGCCTGGTTCCCCCTCACCCGCGCCTGGCTCGACTTCTCCGAGGCCGACATCGAACTCACCGCCGCCCCCGGCCAGGACACACGCGGCGGCTTCCACGCCCGGCTGCTCGTCCCCGGCCCGCTGGTCGGCGGCGTCCGTGTGGGCGCGTTCGAGGGGAGCTGGCTCGTCCGGGACGGGCTGGTGCTGTCGGCGGTGACCGTCCCGCACCACTGAGCGGAACGGCCACCCGGGACCGGATCTCACTCCTGCGGGCACCAGTGGGACAGCAGCCCGAAGAACTCCTCCTCGTTGCCCGCGAGCCCGGCCCGCGCCAGCGCCCCGTCCGCCTCGGCGAGCACGGCGGGCGGCACCAGGACGGGCCGGGGGCCGTCCGGCGGCCCGTCGAAGGCCGCGCGCACGGTGTGCAGAAGCCGCAGATAGGCCTGGACGGCGGTGCGCTCACGGTCGGTCAGTACAGCGGTGGTCATCGGTCGGCTCTCCCCGGTTCGGCGTCACGGATCACGCGCGCTGCGGCGCCGTGCGCCGCGTCGTACGGCGCACCACTCCAGCTTGCCGCCCACCACTGACAACGCGGCGCGAGCGGACCCGGGTTCGCCCGCTCAGCGGACGCGATACCCCCCCGCGGACATGGCACTTGGCGGTCGCGGAGGTGCCGGCGGACGCGCGCGGGACCGGTGGGCCGGCCACGTCCGCGCGATCCGGGGGACTGTCTACGCCTCGGGCCGCTGGACGCTCTCCAGGAGCATGTCGAGCCACTCGGCGACCTTGTCCCGGTGCTGGTCGGTGGGCAGTTGCGCGGCGCGCCAGGCGATCCCGCGGACCCCGTGGTCCTGCAGCAGCCGCTCCAGCGGGTCCTCCGCGAGTTCGGCGGCGGCCCGCTCCCGGTCGGCGAGCCTCTGCAGCAGGTCCTGCTCGGTGCGCTGCAGGGCACCCGCCAGCGCCTCGGCGTCCTCCGCGGTGAGGAAGCCGGCGTGCACCCGGAAGAACCGCTGGAGCGCGTCACAGTGCTCCATGGTCGGCCGCCGGTCGCCGTTGATCAGCGCGCCCGCCTGCTGCCGGGACATGCCCGCGCCGTCCGCGATCTCCTGCTGGGTGTACTTGCGGCCGTGCGGCTTCAGCCGGGTGCGGCGCAGCAGGTCCAGGCGCTGCAGGAAACGTGCCTGGACGTCCGGTTCGCCCGCGGGGCGGCCGCTGAGCAGGGCTTTGACCACCGGCTCCGGAACGCCGCAGGCGACCGAGAGCCGCCCCACGTCGAAGACCTCGGTGTGCGGCACGCCGAGCCGGTCGGCGAGCGCGGTGACGCGGGCGGCGACGGCCGACAGCTGTGCGGTCTCGGTGGCGCCCGGATCCTCGTAGCCATCCGTCACCGACAGAACTCCTACGTCTCTCGAAGGCCTCAGGTGCGTTCCGCGCATGTCGCGAGCGGGTGTTGTGAACTTCCCGGAGAGTAGCGGGTGCTTCGAACCCGCATCCAGGTCTCGCCACAACTGTGGCGAATTTCAGCCGTCGACCGGCATGAAATGCCACGATAGTTGACACGGCTCTTGTCCGGGCAGCAGGATCGCATCGCCGCGCGAAGGCCGGCAGAGGCAAGAGGGGTGACCTCCCGATGGCACATCAGGCAGGAGGGCAGTGGCCGGCGCCGCGACCCGTCCCCGAGGGCCGCGAGGTCCAGGCGTACCTCCAGGACTACGCCGCGCTGGTGGAGGCCGTCCCCTTCCCGTCCCTGGTCGTCGACCACCGCTGGAACGTCCTGCTGGCCAACGGCGCCTACGGGAACCTGTTCGGCGGCGTGCGTCCGCACCCGACCGCCATGCCCGGCGACAACTTCCTGCGTTTCGTGCTGTTCCACCCCGAAGCCGGCGGCATCCTCGGTGAGCACGAGCAGGGCTGGTGCCTCCCGATGCTCGCCCATCTGAAGGCCGCGATGGACCGCTCGGGCCACGACCACGAACTCCAGGCCATCCGCCGGGACATCGGTCAGGACCCGATCATGGAGGCCGCCTACCGGCAGGGCCTGCCGCACTGGATCCGCGCCGTCGGCGAGGCCGCGACCCGGATCGACGGCGCCGTACGCCTGCTGCACCACCCCGACCCGCGCAGGGGTCCCACCGAGTGCCGGATCGTCGACGAGACGCCTCGCACGCTGGAGGAGATCGGCTGCACCCGTCTGACGATGGTGCTGCGCGACACCCGCCGCCCGGCCGGCGCCGCGCGCCGTCAGCGCCGGACGCGCGGCGCCGGAACGCATCTGACGGTCGTTCCGGCCCCCATGGACTGACCCGGTTCCGTCGGCGTTCAGGTCGCCGACGGGACCGGGCCAGGAAGCTCCGCGGTCCCCCTCACGCCAACGCGCCCGAGGCGCTCCGTACGCAAGCCACGCAATCCGTTTGCGTGGCTTGCGCTGTTCTTGCGGCAACACGCATGCGAAGCCCCCCTTCTCGGACCTTCTCCTGCTTGCCGTTTCGACTATCCATGTTGCTGTCAAAGAATTACATGTTCTGCGCGACATCTTGTGGACGAATGTCGTCGGTGCTTGAGTGTGCGGCGCCCCGCAGGCGCACTCTCCTGCTGTCCCCCGACCCCCACCACGAAGGGACCGGCACATGTACCGCACCACCGCCGCACATGTCAGGCGCATGCCAGCGATCGGGGCGGCCGTCGCCCTCGCCGCCGGCATGCTCGTCACCCTGGCGCCCGCCGCGCACGCCGCCTCCGGCGCCACGCTCCCCTTCACCTCCGTCGAGGCGGAGTCGGCGAGCACCACCGGCACGAGAATCGGCCCCGACCACACCCAGGGCAGCCTCGCCTCGGAGGCCTCCGGCCGGCAGGCAGTACGGCTCGCCGCGGGACAGCGCGTGGAGTTCACCGTGCCGCGCGCCGCCAACGCGGTGAACGTCGCCTACAGCGTCCCGGAGGGCCGGTCCGGCTCGCTGAACGTCTACGTCAACGGCACCAGGCTCGCCCGGACGCTCCCGGTCACCGCCAAGTACTCCTACGTCGACACCGGCTGGATCACGGGTTCCAGGACCCACCACTTCTACGACAACGCCCGGATGCTGCTGGGCCGGGACGTCCAGGCCGGCGACAGGATCGCCTTCGAGGCGGCCGGCACCCAGGTCACCGTGGACGTCGCCGACTTCGAGCAGGTCGCGGCGGCCGCCGCCCAGCCCGCCGGCTCGGTGTCCGTCGTCTCCAAGGGTGCCGACCCCGGTGGGAGCGGCGACTCCACCCAGGCCTTCCGCGACGCCATCGCCGCGGCCCGGGGCGGGGTGGTGTGGATCCCGCCGGGCGACTACCGGCTCACCTCCTCCCTCAACGGGGTGCAGAACGTCACCCTGCGGGGCGCGGGCAGCTGGCACTCGGTCGTGCACACCTCCCGCTTCATCGACCAGACCGGCTCCTCGGGCGGTGTCCACATCAAGGACTTCGCGGTCGTCGGCGAGGTCACCGAGCGCGTCGACTCCAGCCCGGACAACTTCGTCAACGGCTCCCTCGGCCCGGACTCGTCCGTCTCCGGCATGTGGCTCCAGCACCTCAAGGTCGGGCTGTGGCTGACCGGCAACAACGACAACCTGGTGGTGGAGAACAACCGCGTCCTCGACACCACCGCCGACGGCCTCAACCTCAACGGCAGCGCCAAGGGCGTCCGGGTCCGCAACAACTTCCTGCGCAACCAGGGCGACGACGCCCTCGCCATGTGGTCGCTGAACTCCCCGGACACCGGCTCCAGCTTCGAGAACAACACCATCTCGCAGCCCAACCTCGCCAACGGCATCGCCATCTACGGCGGCACCGACCTCACGGTGCGCGGCAACCTGATCTCCGACACCAACGCCCTGGGCAGCGGCATCGCGATCTCCAACCAGGAGTTCCTCGACCCCTTCTCCCCGCTGGCCGGCACCATCACGGTCGACGGCAACACCCTGGTGCGCACCGGCGCGCTGAACCCGAACTGGAACCACCCGATGGGCGCGCTGCGGGTCGACTCCTACGACAGCGCGATCGACGCGACGGTGAACATCACCGACACCACGATCA
Organism: Streptomyces sp. NPDC005706; assembly: GCF_040631045.1. Taxonomy (NCBI): domain Bacteria; kingdom Bacillati; phylum Actinomycetota; class Actinomycetes; order Kitasatosporales; family Streptomycetaceae; genus Streptomyces; species Streptomyces sp. NPDC005706. Next base: position 19,925 of record NZ_JBEXYS010000028.1, read on the forward strand.
CCGACAGCCCGTACAGCGCCTTCGAGTTCGTCTCCGGCGGCGGACAGGGCCGGCAGGTGCGGGGCGTCAACGTGACCGGTGCGACCGTGCGCAACACCGGCACGGTCGTGGTCCAGGCCGAGACGCCGGGCGCGGCATCCTTCCGCGACGTCACCGCCACCCAGGTCGGTTCCGCCGGCGTCTACAACTGCCCGTACCCGGCGAGCTCCGGTGCCTTCACACTCACCGACGGCGGCGGCAACTCCGGCTGGGCCGGCACCTGGGCGGACTGCTCCACCTGGCCCCAGCCCGGCCAGGGCAACCCCGCCCCCGACCCGAACCGCAACCTCGCCAAGGGCCGTCCGGCGACCGCGACGGGCTCGCAGGACGTCTACACGCCCGGCAAGGCTGTAGACGGCGACCCGGGCACCTACTGGGAGTCGGCCGACAACGCCTTCCCGCAGGCCCTGACGGTCGACCTCGGCTCCTCCAGCGCGGTGCGCCGCGTGGTGCTGAAGCTGCCCCCGTCCGCCGCCTGGGGCGCCCGCACCCAGACCGTCACGGTGCTCGGCAGCACCGACGGCTCCGCCTACTCCACGGTCGTCGGCGCGCAGGGTTACCGCTTCGACCCGGCCACCGGCAACACGGCCACCGTCTCGCTGCCGAGCGGTACGAACCTGCGCTACCTCCGGCTCTCCGTCAGCGCCAACACCGGCTGGCCGGCCGGGCAGTTCAGCGAGGTGGAGGCGTACCTCGCGAACTGATCCCCGTGCCCGGAGACGCCCTTGAGGCGCTTCCGGAGCCGCCGGCCGCCCGCCGCGGCCGGCGGCACCCGGCGGACCGCCGGGTTTCACACGGGTGCCATCAGATACTTCCCTGACGTTTGCTGCTCTTGGAACACTCGCTTCGCGCAGCTTCCGTCATCTGACGGCAGCTTCTACGTCAGGATGAGAGGACGTTCACCCATGTCCGAGGTCAACCGGCGCCGCTTCCTGCAACTCGCGGGCGCCACGACGGCGTTCACCGCGCTGTCCGGCAGCATCCAGCGGGCGGCCGCACTGCCCGCCCACCACCGCACGGGTTCGGTCCGGGACGTCGAGCACATCGTCGTCCTGATGCAGGAGAACCGCTCGTTCGACCACTACTTCGGCAAGCTCAGAGGTGTCCGGGGCTTCGGCGACCCCCGCCCGGTCACCCAGAACGGCAGGTCCGTCTGGAAGCAGTCCGACGGCACGAAGGACATCCTCCCCTTCCACCCGGACGCGGACGACCTGGGCCTCGCGTTCATCCAGGACCTCCCGCACGGCTGGAACGACGGCCACACCGCGTTCGCCGGCGGCAAGTACGACATGTGGGTGCCCGCCAAGTCCCCGACGACGATGGCCTACCTGACGCGCGACGACATCCCGTTCCACTACGCGCTCGCCGACGCCTTCACCGTCTGCGACGCCTACCACTGCTCGTTCATCGGCTCCACCGACCCCAACCGCTACTACATGTGGACGGGGTACACCGGTAACGACGGCAAGGGCGGCGGCCCGGTCCTCGGCAACGACGAGGCGGGCTACGGCTGGACGACGTACCCCGAGCGCCTGGAGCGGGCCGGGGTCTCCTGGCGGATCTACCAGGACGTCGGCGACGGGCTGGACGCGCACGGCGGCTGGGGCTGGATCGAAGACGCCTACCGCGGCAACTACGGCGACAACTCCCTGCTCTACTTCAACCAGTACCGGAGCGCCGAACCCGGCAGTCCGCTCTACGACAAGGCACGCACCGGCACCGACGCGCGCAAGGGCGAGGGCTTCTTCGACCGGCTCCGCGCCGACGTCACCACCGGGAAGCTGCCGCAGGTCTCCTGGATCGTCGCCCCCGAGGCCTTCACCGAGCACCCCAACTGGCCCGCCAACTACGGCGCCTGGTACGTCTCCCAGGTGCTGGACGCGCTGACCGCCGACCCGGAGGTATGGGCGAAGACGGCGCTGTTCATCACCTACGACGAGAACGACGGCTTCTTCGACCATGTGATCCCGCCCTTCCCGCCGGCCTCCGCCGACCGGGGCCGGTCGACCGTGGACCCCGCACCCGACCTGTTCAAGGGCGACGCCGGCCACGCCGCGGGCCCCTACGGACTCGGCCAGCGGGTGCCGATGCTGGTCGTCTCCCCCTGGAGCAAGGGCGGTTACGTCTGCTCCGAGACCCTCGACCACACCTCGATCATCCGGTTCATCGAGAACCGCTTCGGCGTCCAGGAGCCGAACATCTCGCCCTGGCGCCGCGCCATATGCGGCGACCTGACCTCCGCCTTCGACTTCTCCCGCAAGGACACCGCGCCGGTGGCGCTGCCGTCCACGGCCGGTTACCGGCCGCCGGACCACGACCGCCACCCCGACTACGTGCCCAGCCCGCCCGCCACACCCGCGCTGCCCCGGCAGGAGCGCGGCAGCCGCCCCACCCGTCCGCTCAGGTACGCCCCGGCGGTCGACGGTTCGGCGGACACGGCGGCCGGCAGGTTCACCCTCGCCTTCGCCTCCGGCGCGCACGCGGGAGCCGCGTTCCTCGTCACCTCGGGCAACCGCGGCGACGGCCCCTGGACGTACACCACCGAGGCCGGCAAGACGCTCTCCGACACCTGGAACTCGGCGTACTCGGGCGGCTCCTACGACCTCGCCGTGCACGGCCCGAACGGCTTCTGGCGCCTGTTCAGGGGCCGCAACGGCACGGCCGGGCCGGAGGTCACGGCCCGGCACACCGGCGACGACGTGGAGCTCACCTTCACCAACCGGGGCTCCGGCACGGCACGGCTGAAGCTCGTCAACGGCTACGGCGGCGACCCGGTGACGGTGACCGTGCGGGCCGGAGCCACCGTACGGCGGACCGTCCGGCTCGCGTCCAGCCGGCGCTGGTACGACCTCACGGTCACCACGGACGCCGACCCGGCGTTCCTGCGCGGCTTCGCCGGTCATGTCGAGAACGGGCGACCCGGCGTCAGCGATCCGGCCATCGTCACGGAGTGAGCGGGCGATGAACACCGCTCCGGGCGGACTGGTCAGGTACCGGTCATATCAGGGTAGTGTGCCCCGGTGACCACGCAATCGAACACGCCTGCAGGCTGGTACCCCGATCCGCACGGGGCGGCCCAGACGCTCCGCTACTGGGACGGCACCCAGTGGACCGAGCACACCAATCCGGCGCAGCAGGGCGCCGGTCAGGCTCCGCCGGCCGCTCCGCAGCAGCCTGCCGCCCACATCCCGCAGCAGCAGGCCGGCGACGCCAAGGTGCAGCGCCAGGTGCAGAAGCAGGCGGGCGTCGCGGCCGGCGGTCCCGGCGGCGGCACTCTCTTCACCGAGCCGGTCCTGGTGGTGAACCAGAAGGCCAAGCTGATCGAGCTGACCAACGAGTACAAGGTCATGGACCAGAGCGGCCGTGAGATCGGCGCGGTCACCGAGGTCGGCCAGAGCGCGCTGAAGAAGATCCTGCGCTTCGTGTCCAGCCTCGACCAGTTCATGACGCACAAGCTGGAGATCCGCGACGCCTACGGCCAGCCGCAGCTCGTGCTGACCCGGCCCGCGAAGTTCTTCAAGTCCCGGGTCATCGTGACGCGCCCGGACGGCTCGCCGGTCGGCGAGATCGTCCAGAAGAACATGATCGGCAAGATCAACTTCGCGATGAACGCGAACGGCCAGCAGGTCGGCGCGATCAAGGCGGAGAACTGGCGGGCCTGGAACTTCGCCATCGTCGACCACGCGGACAACGAGGTCGCCCGGATCACCAAGACCTGGGAAGGCCTCGCCAAGACGCTGTTCACGACCGCGGACAACTACGTCCTGCAGATCCACTACCAGCTGCCCGAGCCGCTGCTGAGCCTCGTCGTGGCGACGGCCCTGACCGTCGACACCGCCCTCAAGCAGGACTCGCGGGGCTGGGGCTGACCGGTCACGCCGGGCCACGGCCCGACGGAGCGAACGGCGGTGGCCGGTGCGCGCGGCAGGACCCGCGGGCACCGGCCGCCGCCGTTCGCCGTTCAGAGCGCGGTGAGATGTCCCGGCTGCTCCGGCTGCCGGGGGACCAGCGCCGGTTCCGCCGCCGCCGTGCCCGGCTCCAGGGCCAGGACCGCCGCGACCGGGTGATCGTCGTCGTGCCCGTCCGGCCCGCCGGCTCCGCCGGGTGCCGGCGTCGCCCGGGTCAGCAGGAGGACGCCCCGGGCGGCGAGCCCGGCCCCGGCCAGCGCCAGCAGCACCCCGCCGGTTCCGCCCCGCGGGCCCTGCCCGAGCAGGGTCAGCCCGATGACCGCGGCGGCCACCGGATTGGCCAGGGTGACCATGGCAAGCGGAGCGCCGAGACCACCGCGGTAAGCCGTCTGGGACAGCAGCAGGCCGCCGGTGGAGAACGCGGCCACGAGGACGGCGACCACGACCACCTCGAGCCCCGGGCCGGACCCGGAGTGGTCCGTGGCCGCCACCGTCACCGTCTGGGTGAGGGCCGAGGCGACCCCCGAGGCGAAGCCCGAGGCGGTGGCGTGCCGCAGGCCCGGCCGGGCGCCGGGCCGGGAGAGCAGACCGATCAGCGTGGCGGTGGTACCGGCGACCGCCAGCGCCTCGGGCAGGCTCAGTATCCGTTCGGGCGCCGGTCCCGAGGCGCTGACCAGCACCGCCGCGAGCCCCAGCAGCGTGAGCGCGGTGCCGCGCCACTCCACCGCGCTCACCCCCCGCCCGGCGGCCCGCGCCCCGAGCGGCACGGCCGCGACCAGGGTGAGCGCCCCGAGCGGCTGGACGACCGTCAGCGGCCCGTACTTGAGGGCGACCACGTGCAGCAGCGCGGCGCCCGCGTTCAGGCCGACCGCCGACCACCACGCGCCGGTGCCGAGCAGTCGCACCAGACCCGTGCCGGGGCCGCGGGAGGCGAGCCGTTCCTGGGCCACGGCGGCGGCCGCGTAGGCGACGGCGGAGATCAGCGACAGCCCGAGGGCGAGCAGGGTGGCGGCGCTCATCGGACTGCTCCCGCCAGGACCGGCCCGCGCTGGGCGGGCAGCCGCGGGGCGCCCCCGGCCGTACCGGACGGGTGACGGGGCGCGCGGACGACCGCCAGCGCGGCGCCGAGCATGACGGCCGCCGCCAGCGCGTCGACCCAGTAGTGGTTGGCCGTGCCCACGATCACCAGCAGGGTGACCAGCGGATGCAGCAGCCACAGCGGGCGCAGGCGCGAGCGGGTGGCCGCCATCAGGCCCACCGCCACCATCAGCGCCCAGCCGAAGTGCAGTGAGGGCATCGCCGCGAACTGGTTGGAGAGGTGGTCGTCGGCCGGCGGTCCGTAGACCGAGGGGCCGTACATCCGGGCGGTGTCCAGCAGGCCGGTGCCGGTCAGCATCCGCGGTGGGGCCAGCGGGAACGTGAACGGCAGCACCAGGGCGGCCGCGGTCACCGCCGCCAGCACCCGCCGCGCCCAGACGTAGTGGGCGGGGCGCCTGACGTACAGCCAGACCAGGAACGCCAGCGTGGCCGGGAAGTGGACGGTCGCGTAGTAGGTGTTCGCCAGGTGGACGAGGAGGTCGCCGTGCAGCAGTGCGGACTGCACGGAGGTCTCGTCGGGCAGGCGCACGGCCCGTTCGAGGTCCCAGACGCGATGGGCGTTGCGGAAGGCGTCCGCGGTGTGGCCGACGGCCAGCCGCCGCCCGAGCTTGTAGACGAGGAAGAGTCCCGCGACGAGCAGGAGCTCGCGCGCGAGCGGCGGTCGCGCGGTCGCTGTCGCGTCCGGCTCCGCTGCTGCAGGCTCGGTTCGGGCGTTCATCCCCCGGCCCCTTCGCTGACGGTCGTGCGGGTGGTGGTGCGGGCCGGGCCCCGCGTTCCGGGCCCGGATTTCAGCGATACGTCTCCGTACCGATACGCCAGTGTACCGATACGCTCAAGTACCGGTACACTGGCGTATCGATTGAGGTGCGACACACTGGAGACCCGGGCACGTCCCGGAACCCCGGGCCACGTCCCGGAACAGAGTTGAGGAGAGGCAACGCATGACGTCGCAGGCCGAAGACGGACCGGACACGGCCGCCGCCTCGCGCCGCTCCAAGCTCACGCCCGAGCGTGAGCGGGAGTTCTTCGACGCCGTGCTGGAGCAGATCCGGGAGTGCGGCTACGACTCCGTGACCATGGAGGGTGTCGCCCACAGCACCCGGTGCAGCAAGTCCACGCTCTACCGGCAGTGGAAGACCAAACCCCAGTTCGTCGCGGCCGCGCTGCGGGCCAACCGCAAGGTGCGCTTCGCCGGCATCGACACCGGTTCGCTCGCCGAGGACCTGTGCCTGGCCGCGCGGGCCGCGGGCGACTGGTCCAACAAGGACACCCGGCTGATGCAGGCGCTGGGCCACGCGGTCACGGGCGACCACGAACTGGCGCAGGCGCTGCGCGAGGCCCTGGTCCTGCCCGAGATCGCCGAGCTGCAGGAGATGCTGGCGCGGGGCGTCGCGCGCGGCGAGGTGCCCGCCGGCCATCCCGCGCTGGAGTACGTCCCGGCCATGATGTTCGGCGTGCTGCGCGTCCGGCCGGTGCTGAGCGGCCAGTACGCCGACGCCGACTACCTCGTCCGCTTCGTGGAGGCCACCGTGCTGCCCGCGCTCGGACTGACACCAGACCCAGGCCGCCGTTCACGAGATGACTGAACGGTGACCTGACCGCGCCGCACCGTGGGGACGGGGGCGGCGCGCACCCCCCGGCCGGGTGGGACTCCCCTTGAGCGGAGGGGCGCCCCACCCGGCCGGCCACTTTCCCCGGGCGTCCTCAGACGTCCTGGCCGCTCCCGCCGCCCGACGAGACCTTGATGCCCTTGAGGATCTCGTCGATGACCGACACGTCCTGGCCGACGTCCACGCCGAAGCGCACCACCACCATCCGCTTGGCGTCGTTGGGCGAGGGGAAGGCCACCGACTCGACGTAACCGTCGGCGCCCTTGCTGGTGACCGCCTTCCAGCGCACCGCGTAGCCCTTCTGCCCGGCCACCGTCACCGCCTTGGCCGACAGCACCTCGTGCGAGGTGATGCCGCCGTAGGTGGTGCCGCCGTAGGACTGCTTGGCGTTGGCCGCGACGTCCGCCCTGGCGACCTCCTCGGCGGTGCCGCCCTTCGTCCTGAGGGTGGAGGCGGGCGCGGTGTAGGCGCCGCCCGCGGTGCAGGACTTCGCGCTGCTGCCGGGGCACTTGTAGGTGTCGCCGGAGGTCACCTGGGCGCCGACGCCGATCGACTCCCCGACCCAGCCCTTCGGCACCGGCAGGCTGATGCCGTTCACCGGATCTGGCACGCTGCCGCCGCCCTGGACCTTGGGCGCCTCGGAGCCCCTTGGCGCGGGCGACTCGCCCGACCCGCCGTCACCGCCGGAGCCCCCCGGTCCGCCGTCGCCGCCGGAACCGTCCGGGCCGCCGGTTCGGCCGTCCTGCCCCTGCCGCGAACCCGCGCGCTCGGAGCCACCGCCACCGTCGTCCTTGGCGAGGGCGTACACCCCGACCCCGATGCACACCAGGACCGCTGCCGCGGCCCCCACGGCTATGCCCGTGCGCAGCCCGCGCCGGGGCGCGGCCGTGGGCTGGGCCGGATACGGCGAGTACGCCGGATACCCCGGCTGCGCCCCGTACGGCTGGTACGCCGGGGGAACCGGCTGCGCGCCGCCCGCCGGCTGCTGCGCCGGCGGACCCCACACGGCGGCCGTCCCGGCGGGGCGGGTCTGGTCCGTCCAGGCCTTGCCGTCCCACCAGCGTTCGGTGGGCGGACCGTCATTCGTCTGCCCGGGGTCGGGGTACCACCCGGGAGGAGTCACCTGCGTCATGCCCCCACCGTATGAGGCATCGGTGAAAGCGGGATGAGAGGATCCGCCGCCAACTTCGCGCACCAGGACATTTCTCCGGAGATTTCCTCGTCCGGCCCCGGCTGCGGCCCGGCCGCCGTCACCGGGCCACCACCAGCCGCACCGGCCCGCGTCCCGCCGCCGGCGGCAGCCGCAGGCCGTCCCGACCCGGTGTCACCGAGCCCAGCACGCTCGGGTGGTGGGCGCCGGTGCTGCGCGGATCGGTGCCGGCCAGGCCGTGCGCGGTGAGGAAACCGAGCACGGCGAAGGCGTACGCCTCCTTCGCGGGGGCGGGCAGGCCCAGCTCGTCGGAGCCGCGCACCGCGACGCCGGGGAGCCGGTCCCGCAGCGCGGACATGAGCACCGGGTTGCGGGTGCCCCCGCCCGAGGCCACCACCTCACCGGCCCCGACGCGGCGCACCGCGTCCGCCACCGTCCGGGCCGTCAGCCAGGTGAGCGTGGCCAGCGCGTCCTCGGCGGCCAGCGCGTCCACCCCGGCCGACCGCAGATACCCGGCGTGGAACAGCTCCTTGCCGGTCGTCTTGGGCGGTTCGAGCGCGTAGTACGGCTCGGCCAGCAGCCGGTCCAGCAGCGCCCCGTCCGGCCGGCCCCGCGCGGCCAGCGCGCCGTCGGTGTCGCAGGCCAGCCGCCCGCCGCTGAAGTGCCGGGCCGCCGCGTCGAGCAGCGCGCAGCCCGGCCCGGTGTCGAACGCCGTGCCGTCGGGCGCGGTCAGATTGGCGATGCCGCCGATGTTCAGCGCCACGGGCCTGCCCGGCCTGCCTCGCAGCCACAGCAGGTCGACCAGGCTCACCAGGGGCGCGCCCTGCCCCCCGGCGGCCACGTCCCTGGCGCGGAAGTCGGCGACCACCGGCAGCCCGGTCGCCTCCGCGATCCACGCGGGCTGCCCCAGCTGGAGCGTGCCGTGCACCCGGCCCCCGTCCACCCAGTGGTGGACGGTCTGCCCGTGCGAGGCCACCAGTTCGCCGCGGCCGGCGCAGAGTTCACGGTCGGCGCGGACCGCCGCCGCGGCGAACGCCTGCCCGATCCGGGTGTCGAGCCGGCACACCTCGGCGAGCGGGACGGCGGACGGCGGCAGCGCCGCCGCGAGCGCGGCACGCAGTTCCCCGTCGTACGGCGCGCTCACCATTCCCAGTGGCTCCAGCATCAGCGTGTCGCCGTCCAGGCGCAGATCCGCCGCCGCCGCGTCCACGGCGTCGTACGACGTCCCCGACATCAGCCCGATCACCCGCACCGTTCAACCCGCCTTTCCCGAGGGCCGCCTGAGCAGCGCCGGCACGCTGAGCGCGCAGGCCGCCGCCGCGTAGTAGGCGGGCACGTCCGGATTCCCGGTACGCCGCACCGCCTCCGTGATGATCAGCCCCGCGCACCCGGCGAACACCGCGTTGGACAGGGAGTGGGCGAGCCCCATACCGGTCCAGCGCACCCGGGCCGGGAACAGCTCGGCCAGCAGGGCGGGCCCCGGTCCGGCCATCAGGCCCACCACCGCGCCCGCCGCGCCGACGGCCGCGCCCCGGACCACGGCGGAGGTGCCGGGATCCTGAAGCAGATCGAACAGGGGCACCGCCATGACGACGACCAGCACCGCCCCGGTCAGCATCACCGGCCGCCGCCCGATCCGGTCGCTGAGCAGGCCCGCCGGGAGGATCGCGGCGGCGAACCCGGCGCCCGCCGGCACGGTGGCCACCAGCGCCTGCCGGACGTCCGTGTGCAGCGCGGACTGGAGATACGACGGCAGGACGACGAGGAACGTGTATCCGGCCGCCGCCCAGCCCATGATCTGCCCGGCGCCCAGCAGCACCGTCCGCAGCACCGCCCGGGCGCCGCCGCCGGCCCCGGCGGGCGCGCCGCCCCGCCTCCGGAACTCCGGCGTCTCCTCGAGACCGGTCCGCAGCCACAGCGCCAGCAGCCCCAGCGGCATGGACAGCAGGAAGGGCAACCGCCAGCCCCAGCCGGCGAGCTGGGCCCCGGTGAGCAGCGAGGCCGTGGCCGCCGCGACCGACGTGCCGGCCAGCAGGCCCAGCGCCACGGTGAACGACTGCCACGCGCCGTACAGTCCACGCCGGCCCGGCGGGGCGTGCTCCGTCAGCACGGCCACGGCGCCACCGAACTCACCGCCCGCCGACAGACCCTGAACGACCCTCAGGAACGTCAGCAGCCAGGGTGCCAGGGCGCCCGCCGTGGCGTACGTCGGCAGCACACCGATCAGCGTCGTGGCGGCCGTCATCAGTGTGATCACCCCGATCAGCACCGGCCGCCGCCCCAGCCGGTCGCCCAGCCGGCCGAACAGGGCGGCGCCGAGCGGCCGGAAGAAGAACGCCAGCGCGAAGGAGGCGTACGTCCGCACCAGCCCCTCGGTCGCGCTGCCGCCCGCCGGGGTGAAGAACCGCTCGGCGAGCACGGTGGCCAGGGAGCCGTAGACACCGAACTCGTACCACTCGACGAGGTTGCCCACCGACCCCGCCGCCACCGCCCGCACCATCGGCACCCGGGGCGCCGCGCCGTCGCGCGACCCGGTACCCCCGTGATCGCCCGGTACTTCGGAAAGCTGCTTCATGGCCAGTCCTGTTGACGGTCCGTCCGCTGAACACCGGCCGGTCGGGCGGGGTGCGCGTCGCACACCCGCGACTTTCCTCACCCGGCGGGGCAACACGTGTCCCGACCGGTCACCACACATCCCACCGGACGGCTACGCTCGGGGTCTGTACGTCATTCGGGCGACCCGGGGAGGTAACGGGATGACGGAGGGACGGCCGTCGGCGACCGGCTCGGCTCCCCTGTGGGAGCGGGACACGGAGATCGCCACGGTCACACGGGCGCTCGACGCCCTGTGCGCCGACCGGTCGTCCGCGGGCAGCCTGCTCGTCTTCCGGGGCGAGGCCGGCCTCGGCAAGACCGCGCTGCTGACCGAGACCCGCCGGATGGCCGAACGCCGCGGCTGTACCGTGTGGTCCGCGCGGGGCGGCGAGACCCTGAGGTCCGTCCCGTTCAACGTGGTCCGGCAACTGCTGCAGCCCGCGCTGGTGTCCCTGCTGCCGGGGGAGGCCCGGGAGTACCTCGGCGACTGGTACGACATAGCGGGGCCGGCCCTCGGCATAGTGGACCCCCAGGAGGGCACCGCCGACCCGCAGTACGTGTGCGACGGACTCGTCGCCGCCGTGCGCCGGCTCGCCCGCCGCGAGTGGCCGCTGGTCCTGCTCGTCGACGACGCGCACTGGGCCGACCAGGAGACCCTGCGCTGGCTCTCCGCGTTCGCCGAACGCCTGGACGACCTGTCCGTGCTGGTCGTGGTCGCCCGCCGCCCGGGCGAGGTGAACGGCGACAGCGCCCGCCACCTCGACGCGGTGGCCGCCGCCGCGGCCCGCCCCGTCAACCTCAGCGTCCTCACCCCGGACGCCACCGCCGGCCTCACCCGGGCCACCGTCGGCCGGCACGCCGACGACCCGTTCTGCCGCGAGGTCTGGGCCGTCACCGGCGGCAACCCCTACGACACCGTCGAACTCCTCGCCAAGGTGCGGGACAGCGAGGTCCAGCCGGTCGAGGCCCGGGCCGGCGAACTGCGCGCCCTGAACCGCTCCGCCCGCGGCGGCGGCCTCGTCGACCGGCTCAAGGGGCTCGGCATCGAGGCCACCCGGTTCGCCTGGGCGGCGGCCATCCTCGGCACCGGCATCTCCGTCGACCTCGTCGCCCGGCTCGCCGGCATGAGCGCCGAGGAGGCCCGGAGCTGTGCCGAACCGCTGCGCGACGCCCGCTTCCTCACCGAGCCCGACCCCGTGACCGGCACCGAGTCCGGGGACGGCGAGCTGGAGTTCGTCCACCCGCTGATCGCCTCCGCCGTCTACGACTCCATCCCGGCCGGTGTCTGCACCGCGATGCACGGAGTCGCCGCGCAGATCCTCACCGAGACCGGACACGGCGCCGCGGAGGCCTCCCGGCACCTGCTGAAGGTGCACCCGGACGACGACGAGGAACTCGTCGAGCAGCTCCGCGAGGCGGCCCGCGAGCACCTGGCCGTCGGCGCGCCGGACGCGGCCCGCCGCTGTCTGGAACGCGCCCTGCGGGAGCCGCCGCGCCCCGAGGTCCACGCCCACGTGCTCTACGAACTGGGCCGGGCCACCCTGCTGACCGCGCCCGCCGTCACCGTCGAGCACCTGCGCAGCGCCCTCGCCATGCCCGGTCTCGACGACACGCAGCGGGTCGACGCCGTCGTCCGGCTCTCGCAGGCGCTGCTGCACAACAACGAGCTGGAGGAGGCCGTCCGTACGGTGGAGGCCGAGGCCGCCCGGCACCCGGCGTCCCCGGTCCGGATGCGGCTGCAGGCCGTGCAGTTCATGTGGGAGGGCATCCACGGCGAGACCGTCTCCCAGGAACGGTCCCGGCGCCTGGCCGAACTGGCCGCCACCTGCACCGGCCGGGACAACTCCGAGCGCGCCCTGCTGATCCTGCGCGGCTTCGACGCGATGACCCACGGCGAGAGCGCCGAGGACGTCGTCCAGTCCTGCGACCGCGCCCTGGTCAACGGCCGCCTGGCACCCGGGCTCGGCTGGACCGACGGCGAGTGGGGCATCGAACTGCTGATGATGCTCGGCAGCGCGTACGCCTACGCCGACCGGCTCGACCGCGCCGAGAGCCTCTTCTCCGAGGCCCTGCGCGCCTACACCGGCGCCGGCTGGCGCGGCGGCCACCTCTCCCTGGCCAACGCCTTCCTCGGCCTCGCCTACCGCCGGCGGGGCCGGCTGCGCGACGCGGAGGCGGCCCTGCGCGAGGCACTGGCGCTCGCCGAGCGCGTCGGCCGCGGCCTGCCGCTGTACTGGTCCGCGACCTGCGGACTGGTCGACACCCTGCTGGCCCGCGGCGATGTCGAGGAGGCCTGGTCGATCGCCGGGCGGTACGGCTTCGCCCCGCCCTATCCGTCCACCATCGTGCTGCCCGACATCCGCTCCGTGCGCGGCCGGCTGCTGCTCGCCGTCGGCCGCACCGAGGAGGGCGTCAACGAACTGGAGGCCGCCGAGAAGACCGCCGCCTCCCGCGGCGGCCACAACCCGGTCCTCGCCCCCTGGTCCCTCGACCTCGCCAGGGCACTGGCCGTGCAGGACCCGGCGCGCGCCGCCCGGCTCGCCGCGGACGCCCGCCGGCAGGCCGAGCGGTTCGGCACGGACACCGCCATCGGCGAGGCCCTGCGTCTGGCCGCCTCCCTGGAGACCGGCCAGCGCGCGGTGCGCCTCGCCGCCCAGGCCGTCGCCTATCTGGAGGCCTCGCCCTGCCAGTACGAGCACGCGGCGGCCCGGGTCGAGTACGGCATCGCGACGCGCTCCGTCGCGGAGCTCGACCGGGGCCTGACCCTGGCGCGTTCCTGCGGGGCGGACGGTCTGGCGGCGCAGGCACGGGAGGTGCTGGAGACGGGGCGCGGACTGCGCTGAGACCCGGGGGTGCCGGGACTTCCCCCGGGCCGCCACCGGCCCGCGAGCGTCAGGGGGTCTCCTCCTCGGCCAGCACCCGCTGGGCCGTGGCGAACGCCGAGTTGGCCGCCGGCACCCCGCAGTACACGGCGGTCTGCAGCAGCACCGCGCCGATCTCCTCGGGCGTCAGCCCGTTGCGCCGCGCCGCCCGGACGTGCATGGCCAGCTCGTCGTAGTGGCCGTGCGCGACCAGCGCGGTCAGGGTGATCATGCTGCGTTCGCGGCGGGACAGCGTCGGATCGGTCCAGATCTCCCCCCAGGCGTAGCGGGAGATGAAGTCCTGGAACCGCGCGGTGAACGGGGTCTGCCGGGCCTGCGCCCGGTCCACGTGCGCATCGCCCAGCACCTCCCGGCGCACCGCCATCCCGCTCGCCGGAGCCCCGCCGAGCTGGGTGCGCAGGGCGGCCACGACGGCCTTCGGCACCTGCGCGGGCGCCAGATGGGAGGCGCCCGGAAGCTCCAGGAGCGTGGCGCCGGGCACCGCGTCGGCGATCTCCCGCAGATGCGCCGGAGGCGTCGCGGGGTCCTCCCGGCCCGCGACGAGCAGCGTCGGCACGGTGATCCCGGCGAGCCGCTCGCGCAGGTCGAAGGCGGCCAGCGCGTCGCAGCAGGCGGCGTACCCCTCGGGATGGGCCTGCCGGTGGTCCCGCACCAGCCGGGGCACGGTGAAGCCGGGCGTGAACCAGCGTGCGTCGGCGCTCTCCACCAGCCACTCGAGGCCCTCCCGGCGCACCCGCTCGGCCCGCTCCCGCCACGGGGCCGCGCCGCCGAAGTGGGCGGAGGAGCAGATGACCGCGAGCGAGGAGAGCCGTTCGGGGTGGTGCACGGCCAGATGCAGGCCGACCGCTCCGCCGAGCGACACTCCCGCGTACGCGAACCGTTCGATGCCGAGCGCGTCGGCGAGCGCCAGCACCAGGGCGGCGAGGTCGCCGACGGTGGCGCCCGGTCCGATCAGGTCCGCCGCCGAACCGCCGTGGCCCGGCAGGTCCCAGCGGACCACACGGTGGCCGGCGGCCAGTTCGGGCGCGACCGCGTCCCACAGGGCGTACGAGGTGCCGAGCGACGGCCCGAGCAGCAGCGGGGGAGCGGACGCCGGTCCTTCGTCCAGGTGGTTGAGGAGTTGCACGGTCAACGACGCTCCAGGGCCTGATCGGTGAGGGCACCGGCGAAGCCGGTGTAACGGGCGGGGTCGGTGAGGTCGTCCAGCTCGACCTCCTTCAACTCGGCTTGCTCCGCGAGAAGTTCACGCAGCGGACGGTCCTCGTCGTGCGCGCGGCGCGCCAGTTCGGTGAGCAGTTCCCTCGCCCGGGCCCGGCCCAGGACGGGGGCCAGGACGGCGGAGAGCCGTTCGGAGACGATCAGGCCCCGGGTGATGCCGAGGTTCCGGCGCATCGCGGCGGGGTGCACCCGCAACTCCTCGGACAGCCCGGCCGCGTGCGCGGCGGCGCCGCCCACCAGCCGGAGCAGGTCGCGCAGCGGCTCCCACTCGGCGTGCCAGGCACCGGCGGGCCGTTCGTCCTCGGCGGCGAGCGAGCCGTACAGGGTGGCCGCGAGCTGCGGGGCGCGCCGCGCGGCGGCCGCGACGAGCGTCGAGCGCACCGGATTCGCCTTGTGCGGCATGGCCGACGAGCCGCCGCCGCTGCCCTCGGCCACCTCGCCGGTCTCCGTGCGCGACAACGTCAGCACGTCCACCGCGAGCTTGCCGAGCGCCCCCGCCGTGAAGGCCAGGCAGCCGGCCAGGTCGGCGACGGGGGTGCGCAGCGTGTGCCAGGGCAGCACCGGTGCGGCGAGGCCGAGTTCGCGGGCGTAGGCCCGGGTGAGGGCGTCCGCGTCCCCGGCGCCGTACACGCGGAGGGCCGCCAGGGTCCCTGCGGCGCCCCCGAGCTGGACGGGGAGCGAATCCCGGACCCGGCGCACGCGGTCGCGGGCGTCCAGGACCAGCGAGCGCCAGCCGGCCGCCTTCAGCCCGAACGTCGTGGGCACCGCGTGCTGGGTGAGGGTCCGTCCGGGCATCGGCGTGTCCCGGTGGCCGGCGGCGAGGCGGGCGAGCGCCCGCTCGGTCCGGCCGAGATCGTCCAGGACCGGGTCCAGGGTGCGCACGGCGACCAGCATCGTCGCCGTGTCCATGACGTCCTGGCTGGTGGCGCCCCGGTGCACATACGGGCCGTGCTCCGCACCCACCGCCTTCGTCAGGTCGGCGACCAGCGGGATGACCGGGTTGCCGCCGCCGCGGGCCCGCTCGGCGAGCGAACGGACGTCGAAGCGGCCGGAGCCGGCCGCCTCCGACACCGCGGCGGCCGCCGCCGCCGGTGCCAGACCGAGCGCGGCCTGGGCACGGGTCAGCGCGGCCTCGGCGTCCAGCAGGGCGCGCAGGTAGGCCGTGTCACTCGTCGCGCCGGCGGCGGGGGTACCGGCCCACCCGGGGGCGAGCAGGCCGGTGTCGCTGTCCCCGGGCGTCACCGGAACTCCAGGAAGACCGTCTCGCCCTCGCCCTGGAGGCGGATGTCGAAACGGTAGGTCCCGCCGCCCTCGTCCCCGGCGATCAGTGTGTCGCGCCGGTCGCCCACCCGGGCGAGCAGCGGGTCGGCGGCCAGCGCCGCCTCGTCGCCCGGCAGGTAGATCCGGGTGAACAGGTGGACGAGCAGGCCGCGCGCGAAGACACACACGCTCAGGTACGGCGCGCTGTCCCCGCGCGCGCCGGGCCGCAGCGTCCGCGCGTACCAGTGGCCGTCCGCGTCGGTCTGGATGCGCCCCCAGCCGGTGAACTCCACGCCGTTGCGGCCCAGATGGCCGCCGGTCGCCGGGTCCCGCCGGATGGAGCCGTCCACCTGGGGGACGGTGCCGTCGGGGCGCGGCCCCCACAGCTCGACGAGGGCGTCGGGCAGCGGCCTGCCCTCGCCGTCGAGGACGTATCCGTGCACGGTGACCGTGTCGGGGTGCCCGAGCGGGGCGATGTCCTCGCCGCCGCGGAAGGGCAGCGCGTACCCGTAGAAGGGGCCGACCGTGTGGGACGGGGTGGGCAGCACGTTCTCCGGGCCGCCGGTGTCGGTCTTCGTCATGGCTGCGGTCAGCGTCCTTCCTCGATCCAGGTGGCGGCGGGGCCGTCCAGCACGATGTCCCAGTGGTAGCCGAGCGAGAACTCGGGCACCGACAGGCCGTGGTCGTAGGTGGCGACCAGCCGCTGCCGCGCCGCGTCGTCCGTCACGGACTGCAGGATCGGGTCGTACGGGAAGAGCGGGTCGTTCGGGAAGTACATCTGCGTCACCAGCCGCTGGGTGAACGCCGCGCCGAACACCGAGAAGTGGATGTGCGCCGGACGCCAGGCGTTGACGTGGTTGCGCCAGGGGTACGGGCCGGGCTGGATGGTGGTGAAGTGGTACCGGCCCTCGGCGTCGGTGAGGGTACGGCCGAAGCCCGTGAAGTTGGGGTCGAGCGGGGCGTCGTGCTGCTCCCGCTGATGGGCGTACCGTCCGGCCGAGTTGGCCTGCCAGATCTCCACGAGCTGGCCGCGCACCGGCCGGCCGGCCCGGTCCAGAAGCCGGCCCGAGACGGTGATGCGCTCGCCGACCGGTTCGCCCCGGTGGTGCCGGGTGAGGTCGTTGTCGATCCCGGTGATGTCGCGCTCCCCGAAGGCGGGGGAGCGCAGTTCCACCAGCTCCGGGTCCTGGGCGGTGTCGATGGCGACCAGCGGCTGCCGGGGGTGGCGCAGCACCGACGAGCGGTAGGGCGCGTAGTCCCGGCGCGGGTGGTGCTCGACGGGGGCGCCGTCGGTGACCCGCTTCTCGTACGCGGCGTGCTCGGCCGCGATCTCCTGGTCGATGTCCTGCTGGGTGAGAGTCATCGCGATACCTGACGTTTCCTTAGCGATCGAGGACGAGGGCGAGGCCCTGGCCCACGCCGATGCAGAGGGTGGCCACGCCGGTGCCGGAGCCGCGGCGGGCGAGCTGGTGGGCGACGGTGCCGGCGAGCCGGGCACCGGAGGCGCCGAGCGGATGGCCGAGCGCGATCGCCCCGCCCTGGGGGTTGAGGACCGCCGGGTCGAACTCGGGCCACTCGGCGAGGCAGCCGAGCACCTGGGCGGCGAACGCCTCGTTCAGTTCGAGCACGGAGAGGTCGCCGAAGTCCTTGCCCGCCTTGCCGAGGGCGCGCCGGACGGCCTCGACGGGGGCGAGACCGAAGTACCGCGGGTCGGTCGCGGACACTCCGGTCGCCGACACCCGCGCGAGGGGCTCCCGGCCGAGGGACCGAAGCCCCTCCTCGTCGGCGAGGAGCAGCGCGGCGGCGCCGTCGTTCAGCGGGGAGGCGTTGCCCGCGGTCACCGTGCCGGCCTCGGTGCGGAACGACGGCCTGAGCTTCGCCATCGCGGCGAGGGAGGCGTCCGGCCGTACGCTCTCGTCGGCGGCGAAGAGGACCGGGCCGCCCTTGTGGCGCGGCACCGGCACGGGCGTCAGCTCGGCGTCGAACAGGCCCTTCTCCTGGGCGGCGGCGGCCTTGCGGTGGGAGGCGAGGGCGAACTCGTCCTGCCGCTCCCGGCCGATCCCGTGCTTGTCGGCGATCAGCTCGGCGCTCTCGCCGAGCGGGATGGTCCACTGCGGGTCCATGGCCGGGTTGACCATGCGCCAGCCGAGCGTGGTCGAGTACAGCTCCGTGTGCGCGGCCGGGAAGGCCCGGTCGTTCTTGGGCAGCACGTACGGCGCCCGGGTCATGGACTCCACGCCGCCCGCGACGGCGATGGACGCGTCGCCCACCGCGATGGCGCGGGCGGCCTGGATCACCGCCTCCAGGCCCGAGGCGCACAGCCGGTTGACCGTGACGCCCGGCACCGAGACCGGCAGACCGGCGAGCAGGGCGGCCATACGGGCGACGTCGCGGTTCTCCTCGCCGGCGCCGTTGGCGTTGCCGAAGTAGACGTCCTCGATGCGCGCCGGGTCCAGGGCCGGGGTGCGGGCGAGCAGTTCACGCAGGGCGTGGGCGGCGAGGTCGTCCGGGCGTACCGAGGACAGTCCGCCGTTGTAGCGGCCGATCGGGGTGCGGACGGCGTCGACGATGTAGACGGACTTCACAGCAGGTTCTCCGCGATGGTCAGCTTGGCGTCGGTGCGGGCGACCACGTCGTCGACGCTCACGCCCGGCGCGGTCTCCACGAGGGCCAGGCCCTCCTCGGTGACGTCCAGGACGCCCAGGTCGGTGATGATCCGGTTCACACACGCCTTGCCCGTGAGCGGCAGCGTGCACTGCGGGAGGATCTTCGGGGAGCCGTCCTTGGCCGTGTGCGTCATGACGACGACGACCGTCCGGGCGCCGTGCACCAGGTCCATCGCGCCGCCGATGCCGGTGACCAGCTTGCCCGGGACCGCCCAGTTGGCCAGGTCGCCGCCCGCGGACACCTGCATCGCGCCCAGCACGGCCACGTCGATGTGCCCGCCGCGGATCATCGCGAACGACAGCGCCGAGTCGAAGAAGGAGGCGCCCGGCAGAACCGTCACGGTCTCCTTGCCGGCGTTGATCAGATCCGGGTCGGCCTCGTCGTCGGCGGGGTACGGGCCGGTGCCGAGGATGCCGTTCTCCGACTCCAGTACCACCTCGACGCCCGGCGGCAGATGGTTGGGGATCAGCGTCGGCAGGCCGATGCCGAGGTTGACGTACTGGCCGTCCTCCAGCTCGCGGGCCGCGCGGGCGGCCATCTCCTCGCGTTTCCAGGCCATCAGGACCTCACCGTCCGCCGCTCGATCTTCTTGTCCGCCGCCTGCTCCGGAGTCAGCGCCAGCACGCGCTGCACGAAGACACCGGGCACGTGCACCGCGTCCGGGTCGATCTCCCCGGGCTCCACCAGTTCCTCCACCTCGGCGACGGTCACCCGGCCGGCCATCGCGGCCAGCGGGTTGAAGTTCCGGGCGGACCTGTTGAAGACGAGGTTGCCGTGCCGGTCGCCCCGGGCGGCGCGCACCAGCGCGAAGTCGGTGCGGATGCCGCGCTCCAGCACGTACTCCACGCCGTCGAACTCGCGCACCTCCTTGGGCGGCGAGGCCAGCGCGACCCCGCCCGTGCCGTCGTACCGCCAGGGCAGCCCGCCGTCGGCCACCTGTGTGCCCACGCCGGCCGGGGTGTAGAAGGCGGGGAGGCCGGCGCCGCCCGCGCGCAGCCGCTCGGCGAGGGTGCCCTGCGGGATCAGCTCGACCTCCAGCTCACCGGCCAGGTACTGGCGGGCGAACTCCTTGTTGGCGCCGATGTAGGAGCCCGTCACCCGGGCGATCCGGCCGGCCGCCAGCAGCACCGCGAGGCCGGACTCCATCGCCCCGCAGTTGTTCGAGACGACGCCCAGCCCGGCCGTGCCGCGCTCGTACAGCGCCTGGATCAGTACGTTCGGTACACCGCTCAGCCCGAAACCGCCGACCGCGAGGGACGCGCCGTCCGGCACATCGGCCACCGCCTCGGCGGCCGTGGCGACCACCTTGTCCATCCGTGAAGCCCCATCTCTGCAAAATTAATCAGGGCACTGAGTATTTCAGCGAGGTGACGCTCACGCTGCCATCGGATGCGTGAACCGTCAATACCTAGTAGAACCGCCGAACTCGTCGGCAGACAGTGAGGCCCTCGATGGGTATTGTTCAGTGCACCAACGATTTCAATCAGGGAGCGCACATGGCCGCGGTGGATCTCACCACCCATCCCGGGCACCTGGCCCGGCGGCTCCAGCAGGCGCACTACCTGCTGTGGAACACGATGGTCTCGGAGGAGATCACCTCCCCCCAGTTCGCGGTCCTGAACGCGCTCGTCGCCGAGCCGGGCCTCGACCAGCGGACCGTGGGGGAGCGGGTGGGCCTGGACCGGTCGACCATCGCCGAGGTCATCAGCCGGCTCGGGCGCCGCGGTCTGCTGGACAAGGTGCGCGATCCGCAGGACGGCCGCCGCTTCCTGCTCCGCCTCACCGACGACGGGCTGCGCACCCACCGCAGGCTGACCGTGCGCACCGCCCGGATGAACCAGGTCTTCCTGGCCCCGCTGACCGCGCAGGAGCGGACCGTGTTCTTCGACCTGATCCGCCGGGTCGCCGACGCCGCCGAGGAACTGCGCAACCCGGCGGAGCCGCCGGCTCTCCAGGAGGGCTGACGGGCCGGTCAGCCGGAGGAGGCGGCGAACACCACCCACACCTGCCCGTCGGTGAAGTTCATGGGGCCGCCGTCCGCCGTCGTGAACTCGGTACCGTCCGTCGCGGCCGGCCGCGACCAGCGCGCTTCGAAGGACCGCCCGTCCCGCAGCACCTCGGCCCTGCCGGAGCCGACCGTCTCGGTGTACGGCGTGTGGTTGCCGAGCACGTCGTGGTACTTCGAGGAGCGGACCCGTACGTACTGGACGACCACGGTCGGCGGTGCCAGGCGGCCGCCGTCCGTCGTCACCGCGGGTGTGCCGTCCATCGCGACCAGCCAGCCGCCCCGCTGCCCGGACCAGGTGAAGGCGAAGCGCGCCGCCGGGTAGCGCACGGTGCGCGTGGCGGCGGGGGAGCCGCCGGAAGGTGCCGGACCGTACCGGAACCCGGTGGTCAGCGCGGTCCGGCCCGGGGCGGAGGGCAGCAGCCGGGCCGGGCGCAAGTAGAGGTTGTGCGGCGCGGCCCGCCCGGCCCCCCGGTAGTACGCGCTCTCTGCGTCGTCCGGTGACTCGGCCCGCAGCGGCGCCCGGCCGATCAGCGGCAGCAGTTTGCGCTGCGCGCCCGAGTAGGCCAGCGTCGGTTCGTGGAACTGGCGCAGCAGCTCCAGATCCGACTCGCGGGCGCTGCGCACCGGCCCGACCGACTTCGGCAGCCGGGTCGCGTACACCGCCATCAGCCGGCTCAGGCCGCCCTCGACCGGCTCGGTGTAGACCACGTCGGCCGCGCCGAGCCCGGTCTGCGGTCGCGCTGCGGACACGTTGTCGATCTTCACCGCGAGCGGTGACCCGGCCGGGGGCGTGGGTGTGGGTGTGGCGGAGGTGCTCGGCGCGGGGGTCCGCGCCGGGGCGCGGGAGTCGTCGGCGGGCCGGTGCCGGGTGCAGCCCGCCGTGAGTGAGGCCGCCGCCGTCGCGGCGACCAGTGCCGCCGTCAGCGCGGCGCGGCGCGTGCGCGCCCCCTGTCGCATGCCCACCGTCGTCTCCCCGTTCGTATGTGTCGATTGTGTGCTCGCCGGCACAGTGCGGGCCATACCCGGTCGGCCGGTTCCGCGCGCGTGCACTGGGCCGATCGGGCCCCCGGCGTGACCCCGGAGAGCGGCGGGGGAGCGGCCGGGGTGTCACCGGCGGGGCGGAGCGACTGGTTCGCACGGGCTCGCGCGGGTACCCGGGCGTCCACCCCAAACCGGACGCGCCAGGGCGAACCGGCGCGCACGCGAGCAAGGGAGCGCGACCCCATGAAGGCAGTGACCTGGCAGGGCAGGCGGGACGTGCGGGTGGAGGACGTGCCCGACCCACGGATCGAGGAGCCCACCGACGCGGTCATCCGCATCACGTCCAGCGGCCTGTGCGGCTCGGACCTGCATCTGTACGAGGTGCTCACCCCGTTCATGACCCCGGGTGACATCCTCGGCCACGAACCGATGGGCATCGTCGAGGAGGTCGGGGCGGCCGTGCCCGACCTCTCGGTGGGCGACCGGGTCGTGGTGCCCTTCCAGATCGCCTGCGGCAACTGCTGGATGTGTCTCACCGGGCTGCCGACCCAGTGCGAGACCACGCAGGTCACCGGCGAGCACATGGGCGCCCCCCTGTTCGGCTACACCCGGCTGTACGGCGCGGTGCCCGGCGCGCAGGCCGAGTACCTGCGTGTGCCGCAGGCCCAGTTCGGGCCGATGAAGGTACCCGAGGGCCCGCCGGACGACCGGTTCGTCTACCTCTCCGACGTGCTGCCCACCGCCTGGCAGGCGGTCGAGTACGCCTCCGTCCCGCCGGGCGGCTCCCTCGCCGTGCTCGGGCTCGGCCCCATCGGCGACATGGCCTGCCGCATCGCGATGGCCCGGGGCGCCGAGCAGGTCTTCGGCATCGACCTGGTGCCGGAGCGGCTGGCCCGCGCCAAGCGGCGCGGCACCCGGACGTACGACATCAGGGCCTTCGACGACGAGAAGGAGCTGATCGAGGCGATCCGCGACGAGACCGGCGGCCGGGGCCCGGACGCCGTGATCGACGCCGTCGGCACCGAGGCCCACGGCGGCGCGACCGCGAAGCTCGTCCAGACGGCCGCCGCCGTGATGCCGCGCAAGATCAGCGCCCCCATCGCCGAACGCTTCAGCGTCGACCGGCTCTCCGCTCTGTACATGGCCATCGAACTGGTCCGGCGCGGCGGCACCATCTCGCTCAGCGGCGTGTACGGCGGCATGGCCGACCCGCTGCCGATGCTCACCATGTTCGACAAGCAGATCCAGATGCGGATGGGCCAGGCAAACGTGCGCCGGTGGAGCGACCAGATCATGCCCTACCTGACGGACGAGGACCCGCTCGGCGTCGACGACTTCGCCACCCACCGGGTGCCGCTGTCCGAGGCCCCGCACGCCTACGAGATGTTCCAGCACAAGCAGGACGGCGCCATCAAGATCCTGATGCAGCCGTAGGGTCCGCAGGGCCCTAAGGGCTGTCGCCCGGGGTGCCCAGGATCTCCGCCAGGTCGTAGCGCACCGGCTCCTCCAGCTGGGCGTAGGTGCAGCTCTCCGGCGTGCGGTCCGGGCGCCAGCGGCGGAAGCGCGCCGTGTGCCGGAAGCGAGCGCCGTTCTCCATGTGGTCGTAGGCCACCTCGGCGACCCGCTCCGGCCGCAGCGGCACCCAGGACAGGTCCTTCTTGCCCGACCAGCGGCTCGGCGCCCCCGGCAGCCGGGCCGTCCCGTGCGCGGCCTCCTCCCCCCAGGCCGCCCACGGATGCCCGCCCACGTCGTCCATCCGCAGCGGCTCCAGCTCCTCGATCAGCTCGGCGCGCCGCTTCATCGGGAAAGCGGCCGACACGCCCACGTGCTGCAGCGCGCCCCGGTCGTCGTACAGACCGAGCAGCAGCGAGCCCACCACCGGCCCGCTCTTGTGGAACCGGTAGCCCGCCACCACCACGTCCGCCGTCCGCTCGTGCTTGATCTTGAACATGGCCCGCTCGTCCTGCCGATAGCGCAAGGTCAGCGGCTTGGCCACAATCCCGTCGAGGCCCGCCCCCTCGTACTGCTCGAACCACCGCCCGGCCACCTCGGCGTCGGTCGTCGCGGGCGCCAGATGGACCGGTGCGTCCACCCCGGCCAGCGCCCGGTCCAGCAGGGCCCGCCGGTCGGTCAGCGGCGCGTCCACCAGGGACCGGTCGTCCAGGGCCAGCAGATCGAACGCCACGAACGAGGCCGGCGTCCGCTCCGCCAGCGTCCGCACCCGCGAGTCCGCCGGATGGATCCGCTCGGTCAGTGCGTCGAAGTCCAGCCGGCCCTCCCGCGCGATCACGATCTCCCCGTCGAGCACACACCGCTCGGGCACCCGCTCCTTCAGCGCCGCCACCAGTTCCGGGAAGTACCGGGTCAGCGGCTTGCCGGTACGGCTGCCCAGCTCGACCTCGTCGCCGTCGCGGAACACGATCGCCCGGAACCCGTCCCACTTGGCCTCGTAGTGCATGCCCGGCGGGATCCTCGCCACCGACTTGGCGAGCATCGGCTTCACGGGCGGCATCACCGGAAGATCCATGCGTTCGATTCTGCTCGCATACGTACGGCTCCGCCCGGTATGCGCGCTGTGCGGGGTGCGCCTACGGTGGCCGCATGGGTGATGCGGTGCAACTGGAGGTGGCCGGCCGGACCGTACGGCTGTCCAGCCCGGACAAGGTGTTCTTTCCCGAGCGCGGTTTCACCAAGCTGGACCTCGCCCGGTACTACGCCGCCGTCGGCCCCGGCATCCTGCGCGCCCTGCGTGAACGCCCCACCACCCTGGAGCGTTACCCGGACGGCGTCGGCGGCGAGTGGTTCTACCAGAAGCGGGCCCCCAAGGGCATGCCCGACTGGATCCCGACCGCCCACATCACCTTCCCCAGCGGCCGCAGCGCCGACGAGATGTGCCCCACCGAGGAGGCCGCCGTGGTGTGGGCCGCCCAGTACGGCACGCTCACCTTCCACCCCTGGCCGGTGCGCCGCGGCGACGTCGACCACCCCGACGAGCTGCGCATCGACCTCGACCCGCAGCCCGGCACCGACTACGCCGACGCCGTCCGCGCCGCCCACGAACTGCGCGCCGTCCTCGACGAGTACGGCGGCCTGCGCGGCTGGCCCAAGACCTCCGGCGGCCGCGGGCTGCACGTCTTCGTCCCCATCGAACCCCGCTGGACCTTCACCCAGGTCCGCCGCGCCGCGATCGCGGTGGGCCGGGAGATGGAACGCCGGATGCCGGACCAGGTGACCATCAAGTGGTGGAAGGAGGAACGCGGCGAGCGCATCTTCATCGACTACAACCAGACCGCCCGCGACCGCACCATCGCCTCCGCCTACTCCGTACGGCCCCGACCGCACGCCCCCGTCTCCGCGCCGCTGCGCTGGGAGGAGGTCGGCGTGGCCCAGCCCCGCGACTTCGACCTCGCCACCATGCCGGCCCGCTTCGCCGAACTCGGCGACGTGCACGCCGGCATGGACGACCACGCCTACTCCCTGGAAGCCCTGCTGGAGCTGGCCCGCCGTGACGAGCACGACCACGGCCTGGGCGACCTGCCGTACCCGCCGGAGTACCCGAAGATGCCGGGCGAGCCCAAGCGGGTCCAGCCGAGCCGGGCCCGCCGGGAGCAGGCCTCCTGAACGACCGGGACCCCGGCCCGGCGAGAAGGCCCTGGCCCGGCGCCGGCCGGCCCCCGCTCCGGCCCGTCCGGCCCGCCGTACCGCGGCTATCCTGATCGTCAGCCGCCGATGAGGAGCCCGAAGTGACCGAGGCAGTGTCGCGTCCCACGCTGGAGGCCGTGGCCGCGCGGGCCGGGGTGTCCCGGGCCACCGTGTCGCGGGTGGTCAACGGCGGGGACGGAGTCCGGGAGCCACTGGCCGAGCGGGTCCGGCGGGCGGTCGAGGAACTCGGGTACGTGCCCAACCAGGCCGCGCGCAGCCTGGTCACCAAGCGGCACGACGCCATCGCCGTCGTCATCGCCGAGCCCGAGGCCCGGGTGTTCGCCGACCCCTTCTTCGCCCTGCAACTGCGCGGCATCAGCAAGGAACTGACGGCCCACGACAACCAGCTCGTACTGCTGCTGACCGAGGGCCGTGCCGACCACGCGCGCGTGGCCCGCTATCTGGCCGGCGGTCACGTCGACGGCGCGCTCGTCTTCTCCCTGCACCTCGACGACCCGCTGCCCGGCCTGATCCGCAACGCGGGCGTGCCCACCGTGTTCGGCGGCCGGCCCGACTGGAGCGACGGCGACGGCGCCCCCGGACCGGTGTACGTCGACAGTGACAACCGGGGCGGTGCCCGCGCGGCGGTGCGCCATCTCGCGGGCCTCGGCCGGACCCGGATCGCCCACATCACCGGCGCGCTGGACCAGACCTCGGCCGTGGACCGGCTCGACGGCTACCGGGACGTCATGGGCGACGCCGACCCCCGGCTCGTGGTGGAGAGCGACTTCACCTCGGCAGGCGGCGAACAGGCCATGCGGGAACTGCTCGACCGCTGCCCGGACGTGGACGCCGTGTTCGCCGCCAACGACCTCACCGCGCTCGGCGCCCTGCGCGTGCTGCGCGAGCGGGGGCTGCGCGTGCCCGAGGACGTGGCCGTGATCGGCTTCGACGACGTGCTGCCCGTCGCGGAGGAGTGCGACCCGCCGCTGACCACGGTCCGTCAGGACATCGAGGAGATGGGCAGGCTGATGGCCCGCCTGCTGCTCGCCGGCCCGGCCGGGCAGGGCGACGCGCCGGAGCCGACGGATCCACCGGCGGCTGGCGTGGTCCTGCCGACCACGCTGATACGCCGCGCTTCCGCCTAGGACCGCGCCCGCGGCTCCCGTTCCGCGTTCAACCCCACGGCGCCGCGCTTCCGCCCGGGACCGCGCCCGCGGCCCCCGTTCCGCGTTCAGCCCTGCGGCGACCCGCTTCTGATCACCGCGAAGCGGGCACCGTACGGGTCGGCGAGTCTGGCCATACGGCCGACGCCCTCCACGGTGGTCGCCGGCACGCGCACCGTGCCACCCAGTTGCCGCGCCTTCTCGACCACGGCGTCGGTGTCCTCGACCTCGAAGTACGGCAGCCAGTACGGGCCGGCCTCCGCCTCGACCGGGTCGTCGGCCAGCGGCACCATCCCGCCGAACATCGCCTCCTCCCCGGCCCCGCCGGGGTTGACACAGGTGTACGTGCCGCCGGGGAAGGGCACGCCGGAGGTCTCCAGGCCGAGGACCTTGTGGTAGAACGCCGCGGCGGCCGCGATGTCCGCCGTGTACAGCTCGACCCAGCACAGCGCGCCCGGCTCGTTCGCCACGTCGACGCCCTTGGTGCGCCCGGGCTGCCAGATGCCGAACGGCACCCGAGCCTGGTCGGCGAGGACCGCCATGTGCCCCTGTCCCATCACGTCGACGGGCTGGAACAGCACACCGCCGTGCGCCTGTTCCGCCGCTCTGGCGGTGGCCTGCGCGTCCTCGCTCTGGAAGTACACCGTCCAGGCCGGCGGCCCCTGCTCCGGTCCGGTCCGCATGCCGCCGGCCACGGTCCTGCCGTCGAGCTGGAAGAAGCCGTAGCCGCCGGCGTCCGGCCCCGCCGACCGGAACTCCCAGCCGAAGAGACCGCCGTAGAAGGAGAGGGCGCCGTCCAGGTCCGGGGTGCCGAGATCGACCCAGTTGGGAGCGCCGTTGACGAAACGGGTGGTGAGCATCTTCGCCCTCCTCGACAGGGGGACCGTGAACCGGGTCCCGTCCTCTGCACTGCCGAGTCTGGCACCGCCCACTGACAATCGCCGCCGAGGCGCCGCGGCGCGCCGGGCCCACGCGCGCGGCCGTCCCCGCCGGGCCCGAGGGTTCCGCGGGATTCGGCGCCGACACCGCGCGCCGCCGTGCACGGGTGTGTCGCGCGGCGCATCATCGGGACGGTGAACGCCTCCCGGCAGGGTGCCGGCCACGCCGTCGACGCGGCGTTGATGCGGCGTTGATCGAACGTTTTTCGCCGCACGGCACGATCCTGGCCATGCACATCGACACGATCACCCCGGCCGACACCACCTGGCAGGCCCAGGCCCTGTGCGCGCAGACCGGGGCCGACTTCTTCTTCCCCGAGCCCGGCAGCTCGGTCCGCGAGGCGAAGCGCATCTGCGGCATGTGCGAGATGCGCCCCGCCTGCCTCGACTACGCCCTGAGCAACGACGAACGCTTCGGCGTCTGGGGCGGCCTGTCCGAGAAGGAGCGCCTCGCGATGAGGCGCACCTCCGGCTGACACACCGCGGACGGCCTGCTCAGCCGGCCGCCCGCGCCGCCATGCGGGCCTTGCGCGCCGCCAGCCGCTCGTCGAACCGGGCGGCCTCCGCGTCCAGGCCGCCCATGAACAGACCCAGCTCCTCCTGGGCCCGCAGACCGTCCGGGCCGAGCCCGTCGATCTCCATGATCTTCAGGAAACGCAGCACGGGCTGGAGCACGTCGTCGTGGTGGATGCGCAGGTTGTAGACCTCGCCGATCGCCATCTGCGCCGCGGCCCGCTCGAAGCCGGGGATGCCGTGCCCGGGCATGCGGAAGTCGACGACGACGTCCCGGACCGCCTGCATGGTGAGGTCGGGGGCGAGTTCGAAGGCGGACTTCAGCAGGTTGCGGTAGAAGACCATGTGCAGGTTCTCGTCGGTCGCGATGCGGGCCAGCATGCGGTCGCAGACCGGATCGCCGGACTGGTGGCCGGTGTTGCGGTGCGAGATCCGGGTGGCCAGCTCCTGGAAGGCGACGTACGCGATCGAGTGCAGCATCGAGTGCCGGTTGTCGGACTCGAAGCCCTCGCTCATGTGGGACATGCGGAACTGCTCCAGCTTGTCCGGGTCCACCGCGCGCGAGGTGAGCAGATAGTCGCGCATCACGATGCCGTGCCGGCCCTCCTCGGCCGTCCAGCGGTGCACCCACGTACCCCACGCGCCGTCGCGGCCGAACAGCGAGGCGATCTCGTGGTGGTAGCTCGGGAGGTTGTCCTCGGTCAGCAGATTCACGACGAGGGCGATACGGCCGATCTCCGTGACCCCGGACTGCTCCTTGCCCCAGGCCTCGCCGTCCTCGAACAGGCCGGGGAAGTTGCGGCCGTCGCTCCAGGGCACGTACTCGTGCGGCATCCAGTCCTTGGCGACCTGCAGATGCCGGTTCAGCTCCTTCTCGACCACTTCCTCCAGCGCGTACAGCAGCCGCGCGTCGGTCCATGCGGACGGGCTGCCGAGGTGAGGGGAGGTGATCGTCACGGTAACTCCAGGGGGACGCCGGGCAGAAGGGGGAGTGAAGGGGACGGTCCGGCGAGCGGTGCCGGGAAACCTACGTGATCGTAGGCTACGAACCCGTAGGTTACGAAGCCGTAGGTTAAGGCCACCGTAAAGATCGCTGATCAGGTGCCCTGACGCGGCCGGTTCACGGGTGTGCCGGACAGCCCCGGGACCCGCAGGTCCCGGGGCTGTCCGAGGCAAGCCGTCACTCCGTCAGACGTACAGCTCCCGGAGCCGCACCGAGAGACACGTCACACACCCCTCGAGCTTCTCGAACTCGGAAATGTCCACGGTGACCACCTCGTGGCCGAGGTCGGTCAGCAGTTCCGCCGTCTTCGGGGCGCTCGCCGCCATGAGCAGCTTGTGGCCACCGAGCAGCACCACGTGCGCACCGGACTCCTCCGGTACCGAGAGGAACCCCGGGAACAGCGACGGCCGGTCCACCATCGGGATGTGCCCGATGACCGTGCCGTCCGGCAGCGCGGTGACCGCCGACTTCAGATGCAGCACCTTGCTCACCGGCACGGCCACGACGCGCGCGCCCAGCGGCTCGAACGCGGCCCGAAGCTGCTGCACCCCGGCCGCGTTGGTGCGCCCGCCCCGGCCGACGTAGACGGTGTCGCCGACCTTGAGGACGTCACCGCCGTCCAGCGTGCCCGGCTCCCAGATCCAGTTCACCGAGCAGCCGAGCCGGGCCACCGCCTCCTCGACGCCCGCGGTCTCCGCGCGCCGGGACTCCGCGCCGGGCCGGGTGATCAGCGCCACGTTCCGGTACATGACCACGGTGTCCTCGACGAACACCGAGTCGGGGCAGTCGTCGGCCGGATCGACCTCGATCGTCTCCCAGCCGTGCGTGCCGAGCGCCTCGACGTAGGCCTCCCACTGCTCGACGGCGAGGTCCACGTCGGCCTTCTCCCGCTCGATGTGCGTGACCAGCCCCTCGGCGAGCAGCGGGCCGGGGCGGCGGACGAGGGCCTTCTTGCTGGGCACGAGGGGCCTTTCCTGATCGGTGACGCGGTCCGGCCCCCGGGACACGGGAGCCGGACCGCCATCATGCAGCGCGCCATGGCCAGGACAAAACCCTCACTCTGCCTCGTTAGCAGGCTGTTCCCCTCCTGAGACCCCCGGCGGTACCGGCCGGCCCGGGTTCGCGAGCTCCTCCGGCGTGGTCTCCCTCAGCTTCCCTCCCTCCATCAGCAGCCAGCGGGTGATGCCGATCGACTCCAGGAACGGCAGGTCGTGGCTGGCGACGAGCAGTGCGCCCTGGTACGACTCCAGGGCCGAGGTCAGCTGCCGGACGCTGGCCATGTCGAGGTTGTTGGTCGGCTCGTCCAGCAGGAGGAGCTGGGGCGCCGGTTCGGCGAGCATCAGCGCGGCCAGGGCGGCCCGGAAGCGCTCGCCGCCGGAGAGCGTCCCCGCCTTCTGGTCGGCCCGCGCGCCACGGAACAGGAAGCGGGCGAGGCGCGCCCGGATCCGGTTGTTGGTGGCGCCCGGTGCGAACCGGGCCACGTTCTCGGCGACGGTCGCCTCGTCGTCGAGAACGTCCAGGCGCTGCGGCAGGAACCGCAGCGGAACGTGCGTCAGCGCCTCGCCGGCCACCGCCGGCAGCTCCCCGGTGATGGTCCGCAGCAGCGTCGTCTTGCCGGCGCCGTTGCGCCCGACGAGCGCGATCCGCTCCGGCCCGCGCAGATCGAGGATGCCCTCGACACGCGACCCGTACGCCGTTTCCAGGTTCTCCAGGGTGAGCACCTGGCGGCCGGGCGGCACGGCCGTGTAGGGCAGTTCGACGCGGATCTCGTCGTCGTCCCGCACCGCCTCGACCGCCTCGTCCAGCCGGTCCTTGGCCTCGGCGAGCCGTTCCTCGTGCATGATGCGGTGCTTGCCGGCGGACTCCTGCGCGGCGCGTTTGCGCGCGCCCATGACGATCTTCGGTTCGCGCTTGGTCTCGAACATCTTCTGCCCGTAACGCTTGCGCCGGGCCAGCTTGACCTGGGCGTCGACCAGTTCGCGCTTCTGCTTGCGCACGTCCGACTCGGCGACCCGCACCATCCGCTCGGCCGCCTCCTGTTCGACGGCCAGGGCCTCCTCGTAGGCCGAGAAGTTGCCGCCGTACCGGACGATCTCACCGGAGCGCAGATCGGCGATCTGGTCGACCAGGTCGAGCAGTTCGCGGTCGTGGCTGACGACCACCAGTACACCCGGCCAGGCGGCGACGGCCGCGTACAGCCGGCGGCGCGCGTACAGGTCCAGGTTGTTGGTGGGCTCGTCCAGCAGCAGGACGTCCGGGCGGCGCAGCAGCAGCGCCGCCAGCCGCAGCAGCACCGACTCGCCACCGGACACCTCGCCGACGGTGCGGTCCAGGCCGATGTCGCCGAGGCCCAGCTCGCCGAGGGTGACCAGGGCGCGCTCCTCGACGTCCCAGTCGTCGCCGAGCGCCTCGAAGTGCTCCTCGGCGACGTCGCCCGCCTCGATGGCGTGCAGGGCGGCCCGCCGGGCGGCGATGCCCAGGACCTCGTCGACGCGGAGCGTGGTGTCGAGAGTGACGTTCTGCGGCAGATGGCCGATCTCGCCGGTCACCTTGAGGGTGCCGTCGGCCGGGGTCAGTTCGCCGGCCAGCAGTTTCAACAGGGTGGACTTCCCTGACCCGTTGACGCCGACGAGTCCCGTCCTGCCGGGTCCGAAGGAGACGTCGAGGCCGTCGAAGACGGAGGTGCCGTCGGGCCAGGCGAAGGACAGGGACGTGCAGGTGAGGGACATTGACATGAAGGCCTCGCGGTTGCTGGATGCGGTCTGGGCGTACGCGTGTCGAGACACCGCGAGGCGGAAACCGAAGGCCTGGGCAGCAGGGGGCCCATGGAAAAGGGCCTGTGCCGGAGGACGGCTCGGACGCCGAGGTCGTACAACCACGCACACCTCACCGGTGTGAGCGCGGTGTCTCAGGACCTCAGACGAGCAACGTCCTTCTCCAATCGACGGCAACAGGACCTCATACAACGTACGAGGGGGGCGGGAGGCTGTCAACGCGATTAATCACGCGGCCCCTCCCGTGTCACGCGGCCACCCGGCTCGACGGCCCGGCGTCCACGTCGGATTCCTGCCGGCGCGCGAGCCGCCCCGGCTGTTCTTCCTCGCCGCGGGCGCCGACGGGATCTTCGTCCCCGGAGCCGTCGAACCGGGGACGGTCAGGGCGCTCGTGGCGGGCATCGACGGGCCGCTCAACGTGATGGTGGGGCCCGGGGCGCCCACGGAGGCGGAACCGGCCGCACTCGGCGTCGCCCGGATCAGCGCCGGCGCGGGCCTCGCCCAGGCCGCCCACGCGCCCTGGTCCACCGCGCCGCGCGGGAGCTGCTGCGGGAGGGGACCTACGGGTCGCCGGCCGGCGGGTTCGACCACGCGGAGCTGAACGCGCTGGTCACGCGCGCGTAGCCGCACGCGGTGATCACGCGCGCGTAGCGCTCACGCTGCTCACGCGCGCAAGCGGGCGTGGCCGCGCGTCGGACGTCAGCAGGCGTCCCGCATCAGGACGGCCAGGTCGTGGTCGAGGTCGAGCTGGAGGTGTTCGAGGCCGACCGGCACCAGGTCCGCGGTCGCCTTCAGGAACCGCCGTATCTCACCCGAGCGCACATGCACGACCGCCGTGCCCTCGGGCGCGTGGAACTCCAGCACCGTGCGGTCGTAGCCGTACGGCCGGACGCGGACGTCCCCGTGGCCGTCCGGGCCCTCGAGTCCGGCCGCGAGGAGTTCACGGGAGAAGGTCCAGCAGACGTCGACACCCTCCAGGGTCGCCTGCGCGGGGAAGGACATCCGGACGGCGAACGGATCGCACCGGTCGTAGCGCAGCGTGGCGGGGATGTTCGGCATGCGTGGTGCGGCGGCGACGAGGCGGGCCTCGACGGGCTGCTCGATCATGGTGGACAACGCCTTGCTCCCTTGTGACGGCTGGACGTGCTTCCGGTGTGACACCTGGTACTGGAGGAGACGACGGATTCGGCCAGTCCGTGCACACGAGACACGGGTGACCTCGGTCACCGCCTTCATGCTTCGCGGGCGCGGCGGCCCTCTGGACGGTGCCGGGGCGGTCCGCTAGCTTCGCCCGCCATGAGGCGCTTGGGGAGCACGCGACGCAGGGGACGAACGCATCGGCTGCTGGCGGCGGGGGCGGCGTGCGTGGCGGCACTGGCCGCGGCGGCGGTACCGGCCGCCGCCGGGGCGGCCGCGCCGGCCCGGGGCGGCGGTGCGCACTGGGCGGAGAAGGACAGCGGCACCCCGCAGGTCCGCTTCCGCGGTCTGGCCGCCGTCGACCGCGGGACCGCCTGGCTGGCCGGTACCGGCGGCACCGTACTGCGCACCACCGACGGCGGGGCGAGCTGGCGGAACGTCTCCCCGCCGGGCGCGACCGACCTGCAGTTCCGGGACGTCGAGGCGTTCGACGGGCGGCGCGCGGTGGTGCTGGCCATCGGCGAGGGCGAGGCCTCCCGCGTCTACCGCACTGATGACGGCGGCACGACGTGGACGGAGTCGTTCCGCAACACCGACCCGAAGGCCTTCTACGACTGCCTCACCTTCTTCGACCACCGTCACGGCCTCGCCATGAGCGACCCGGTGGACGGCCGGTTCCGCATCCTGTCCACCGGCGACGGCGGCCGTTCCTGGCGCGTTCTGCCCTCCGCCGGCATGCCGGCCGCCCTGGACGGCGAGGCCGGCTTCGCCGCGAGCGGCCAGTGCCTGGTCACCGCGGGCCCGAAGGACGTCTGGCTGGCCACCGGCGGCGCCGCCCGCGCGCGCGTGCTGCACTCCGCCGACCGCGGGCTGACCTGGACGGCCGCCGACACGCCGGTGCCGGCGGGCGATCCCGCCAAGGGCGTCTTCGCGCTGGCCTTCCGGGACCGCCTCCACGGTCTCGCCGTCGGCGGCGACTACCGCCCCGACCAGTCCTCGCCGCGGGCCGCCGCGGTGACCGCCGACGGCGGCCGCACCTGGCGCCCCGTCACGACCCCGCCGCCCGCGTACCGCTCGGGCGCCGCCTGGCTCCCGCACAGCCGTACCGCCGCGCTGGCCGTCGGCCCGACCGGCACCGACCTGACCGCCGACGGGGGCCGCACCTGGCGCACCGTCGACACCGGTTCGTACGACACCGTGGCCTGTGCCCCCGACCTGAGCTGCTGGGCAGCCGGTGAGAAGGGGCGGGTGGCCCGGCTGGAACGCTGACGTAGGCGTCCGGAACCCGGGTACTCGTCTCCCATCGCCGAGGACAGGTGAGGACAGGAAGGGAGCGATCATGCCAGCCGGTTCCAGCCCCAAGCGCGAACGCCAGTACGAGCACATCAAGGAGAGCGCGCAGGACCGGGGTGAAAGCGCCGGGCGCGCGAAGGAGATCGCCGCGCGGACCGTGAACAAGGAACGCGCCCGCTCCGGCGAGTCCAGGACCGCCAGCCGCAGCTCGACCCAGGACAGGAAGTCGTCCGGCGAGCGCGGCGGCCAGCGGTCGGGCAACCGGGTCGGCCCCCAGGGTCCGACCCGCGACCAGCTCTACAACGAGGCCAGGCAGCGCGGCATCGAGGGCCGCTCGAACATGAACAAGGACCAGTTGCAGCGCGCGCTGGACGACAAGAAGGGCTGACCGGCTCCGGTCAGCCCGCCGGCTGCCGGTAACGGTCCAGCTCCGGGGCCGTCTTCGTGGCGCGGAACTCCGTGACGCGGTACTCGCACACCCCGGCGGCGACGAACGGGTCGCCCGCGGCGATCTCCTCGACGTGGGCACGGTCCCCCGCGACGGCGAGGATCACTCCGCCGTCGCGGGGCTCCTTGCGCCCGGACGCCAGGAAGTGGCCCTTGCCGTAGTGCTCCTCGAGCCAGACCCGGTGCGCCGGCAGCACGGCGTCCACGTCCTCCAGCGGGGCGGTGTACGTCAGCTCCAGTACGAACATGATCACGAGGCTACCCCGGCGCCCGCCGGGCCGTCCCCGGGTCGTACAGTCCTGTCCACCATGAGGACCGTAGGCGTGCCCGCGAACTGGCCGGCGACCGAGGAGGAGGCCCGCGCCGTACAGGACGAACTGCGCGGGCGGGTGGTGCTCGACGAGCCGGGTCCGCCGCCCGGATCGGGGCGGGTGACGGGTGTGGACGTCGCCTACGACGACGAGCGCGACCTCGTCGCCGCCGCGGCCGTCGTCCTGGACGCGGCCACCCTGGAGGTCGTCGCCGAGGCCACGGCGGTCGGCCGGATCTCCTTCCCGTACGTACCCGGGCTGCTGGCCTTCCGCGAGATTCCGACCGTACGGGCCGCCCTGGACGCCCTGCCCTGCCCACCCGGCCTGGTGGTGTGCGACGGCTACGGCCTCGCCCACCCGCGCCGCTTCGGGCTCGCGAGCCACCTCGGCGTCCTCACCGGCCTGCCGACGATCGGCGTCGCCAAGAACCCCTTCACCTTCACCTACGACGACCCCGCCCCCCTCCGTGGCAGCTCCGCCCCGCTCCTCGCGGGCCCCGAGGAGGTGGGCCGCGCCCTGCGCACCCGGGACCACGTCAAACCGGTCTTCGTCTCCGTCGGCCACCGCACGACCCTGGACGACGCCCTGGCCCACACCCTGGCGCTGACGCCCCGGTACCGGTTGCCGGAGTCGACCCGCCGCGCGGACTCGCTGTGCAGGCAGGCGCTGAAGCGGGCGGTCGCGGGGGGAGCGGGAGGGGACGGACCGGACACCGCGGAACGGAACCTCAACGGCCCCGGCGGCCGTGCCCGGTGACTGAGTACCGGGACTGAGTAGCCGTACGGATGTGCGGGGTCCTCGGCGGTCGGCAGGGTGGGCGCATGACGACGCACCGTGCGCACAAGCCCCTCGCCGATCCGAACCGGCCCGTCGAGCGGGTCGTGAACGCCGCTCTCGTGCTCGCGGTGCTCGCCGGGCTCGGCTGGATCTGCGGGATGATCTACACCTTGCTGCAGTGGCCCCTCTGACGGGTCAGCGGGTCGCCGCGACGCGGAAGCGGATGCCCGCCCCGCGCAGCCGCCGGGTGAGCGCGTCGCCCATCGCCACCGCGGTGGTGACCTGCCCGGCCGTCGGCGGGAGGTCGTCGAAGGCCAGGCAGAGCGCCGACTCGGCGAACATCTTCGCCGTCTCGTCGTAGCCCGGGTCGCCGCCCGAGACCTCGGTGTACACACGCCGTCCGCCGCCCTCGCCGACGAAGCGGACCCGGAACCAGCTCCGCGCGCGCTTCTCGGCGCTCGGTCCGTCCCCGGGCCTGAGCCGGTCCGAGAGCCAGCGCCGGGCGGGCGGCAGCTGGGCGGCCGCCGCGACCGCGCCGACGGCGGCGGCCCCGCCCGCGGCCACCGGAAGGTGCCGGACCGCCGCGTAGTGCCGGTAACGGAAGTCGGGGCCGTACCGCTCCAGCGCCTTCGCCGAGCGGCGCACGATCTGCGGGTCGATGGTCGGCAGCGGCAGCGCCCAGGCGCCCACCTCCCGGGCGAACCGCGGCGCGCCCGCCGGTGCCGACACCCGGCGCCCCAGCAGCCGCGGCTCGTGCCGCCGGCGTTCCCGGGCCGCGGCCGCCATCTGCCCGCCGCGCGCGAACTGGTTCAGCGCGGAGGCCAGGGTGCCGCCGGAGAAGGTGGCGTCGGCCGTCACGAAACCGTCCACGGTCAGCGGCACGCCCTCCGGCAGGTGCCGGACCGTGAAGTGCACGCCCAGGTCGTGCGGTACGGAGTCGAAACCGCAGGCGTGCACCAGGCGGGCGCCGGTCTCCCGCGCGCGTGCGTCGTGCCGGACGTACATCAGGTCGACGAACTCGGGCTCGCCGGTGAGGTCGAGGTAGTCGGTTCCGGTGTCCGCGCACGCGGCGACCAGCTCCTCGCCGTACTCCAGGTACGGGCCCACGGTCGTGGCCACCACGCGCGCGTGCTCGGCGAGGACACGCAGGGTGGCCGGATCCCGTACGTCCGCGCGGAGCGTCCCGATGCCGGAACCGCCGGGCAGCCGCGCCCGCAGCCGCTCCAGCGCGAGTTCGTCGCGGCCGGCGACCGCCCAGCGCAGATTCTCGGGGGCATGGGCCGCCAGGTACTCCGCCGTGAGCGTGCCGACGAAGCCGGTGGCCCCGAAAAGCACGAGGTCGTAGGGACGATCCGTCCTGTTTAGCCTGCTCATGTCACCCCTTGCCTCCGCAGCCCGCGCCGCCGTCGGTGGCTGAGGCTAGCGTGAGTGGTGCGGAGCCGGACGACCAGGCCGGGAATGACGCCGGCGGGCACTTGGCTAAGCGCTTGCTCGTTCAGGTCTTGTGCCGAGTGGAACGTGTTCTTAGCATCCTCGGTGTTACATCAGTTGTGTCACATGGGCTTGGGGGCAGGACGGCATGACGACGGCAGGGACGCCG
This sequence comes from Streptomyces sp. NPDC005706, assembly GCF_040631045.1. Lineage (NCBI taxonomy): Bacteria > Bacillati > Actinomycetota > Actinomycetes > Kitasatosporales > Streptomycetaceae > Streptomyces > Streptomyces sp. NPDC005706. Next base: position 56,942 of record NZ_JBEXYS010000028.1, read on the forward strand.
GGCCACGGTCCGCTCTCAGGTGTGCGCGTGGTCGAACTGGCCGGCATCGGGCCGGGCCCGTTCGCCGCCATGCTCCTCGCCGACCTGGGCGCCGACGTGGTCCGGGTGGACCGCCCGGGCGGCCCCGGCCTCGGGATCGACCCGGCACACGACGTGACCAACCGCAACAAGCGCTCGGTCGTCGTCGACCTCAAGGCACCGGACGGCACCGCGCGCGTGCTCGACCTCGCCGAGCGCGCCGACATCCTCGTCGAGGGCTACCGCCCCGGCGTCGCCGAACGGCTCGGCGTCGGCCCCGCCGCCTGCCACGCCCGCAACCCCCGGCTGGTCTACGGCCGCATGACCGGCTGGGGCCAGGACGGCCCCCTCGCCGACCGCGCCGGCCACGACGTGACGTACATCGCCCTCACCGGCACCCTCGGCATGATCGGCCGCCCCGGTGAGCCCCCCGCGGTCCCCGCCAACCTGCTCGGCGACTACGCGGGCGGCTCCCTCTACCTGGTCGTCGGCGTCCTGGCCGCCCTGCACCACGCGCGCGCCACCGGCACCGGTCAGGTGGTGGACGCGGCCATCGTGGACGGCGCCGCGCACCTGTCGGCGATGATCCACGGCATGCTGTCCGCCGGCGGCTGGCAGGACCGGCGGGGCGTCAACCTCCTGGACGGCGGCTGCCCGTACTACGGCACCTACGAGACCGCCGACGGCGGGCACATGGCGGTCGGCGCCCTGGAGACACGGTTCTACGCGGAGTTCCTGCGCCTGCTCGGCCTGGACCACCTGGCCCCGGCCCACGACGACTGGAGCCGCTGGGGCGAGCTGCGCGAACAGGTCGCCGCCCGCTTCAAGTCGCGCACCCGGGACGAATGGACGGCCCTCTTCGAGGGCTCGGACGCCTGCGTGGCCCCGGTGCTGTCGCTGCGCGAGGCCCCGCACCACCCGCACCTGGCCGCCCGCGGCACCTTCACCGACCACGGCGGTATCACCCAGCCGGCCCCCGCCCCCCGTTTCTCCGCGACCCCCACCACCGTCCGCACCGGCCCCGCCCGGCCCGGCGCCGACACCGGGACGGTGGCGCGTGACTGGGGCATACCTGACCTCGTGGACGACGACCTCGCCCCGGACGCCGACTGACCCCGGCCACCGGGCCACCCGACGAACCACCCCGCCCTCGGCGACCGAGCCCCGCTCGGCCCACCCTCCCGAAAGGCACATCAGTGAGCACCGAAGCGTACGTGTACGACGCGATCCGCACCCCGCGCGGCCGCGGCAAGGCGAACGGCGCCCTGCACGGCACGAAGCCCATCGACCTGGTCGTCGGCCTCATCCACGAGATCCGCGACCGCTTCCCCGGCCTCGACCCGGCCGCCATCGACGACATCGTGCTCGGCGTGGTCGGCCCCGTCGGCGACCAGGGCTCGGACATCGCCCGCATCGCCGCGGTCGCCGCCGGGCTGCCGGACACCGTCGCCGGCCTCCAGGAGAACCGCTTCTGTGCCTCCGGCCTCGAAGCCGTCAACCTGGCCGCGGCCAAGATCCGCTCGGGCTGGGAGGACCTGGTCCTCGCCGGCGGCGTGGAGTCCATGTCCCGCGTGCCGATGGCCTCGGACGGCGGCGCCTGGTTCAACGACCCGATGACCAACCTGTCCGTCAACTTCGTACCGCAGGGCATCGGCGCCGACCTCATCGCCACCGTCGAGGGCTTCTCCCGCCGCGACGTCGACGAGTACGCCGCCCTGTCCCAGGAGCGCGCCGCCACCGCCTGGAAGGAGGGCCGCTTCGACCGTTCCGTCGTCCCCGTCAAGGACCGCAGCGGCCTGGTCGTCCTCGACCACGACGAGCACATGCGCCCCGGCACCACCGCCGACTCGCTCGCCGGGCTCAAGCCGTCGTTCGCGGACATCGGTGATCTGGGCGGTTTCGACGCGGTCGCCCTGCAGAAGTACCACTGGGTGGAGAAGATCGACCACGTCCACCACGCGGGCAACTCCTCCGGCATCGTGGACGGAGCCTCGCTGGTCGCGATCGGCTCCAAGGAGGTCGGCGAGCGGCACGGCCTCACCCCGCGCGCGCGGATCGTCTCCGCCGCCGTCTCCGGCTCCGAGCCGACCATCATGCTCACCGGCCCCGCCCCGGCCGCCCGCAAGGCGCTCGCCAAGGCCGGGCTCACCATCGACGACATCGACCTGGTCGAGATCAACGAGGCGTTCGCGGCGGTCGTGCTGCGCTTCGTGAAGGACATGGGCCTGTCCCTGGACAAGGTCAACGTCAACGGCGGCGCCATCGCCCTCGGCCACCCGCTCGGCGCGACCGGCGCGATGATCCTCGGCTCGCTCATCGACGAGCTGGAGCGCCAGGACAAGCGCTACGGCCTGGCCACCCTGTGCGTGGGCGGCGGCATGGGCATCGCCACCATCGTCGAGCGCGTCTGACCTCCCTGCGGAACCAAGAGACTTCAACGGAGACGACTGTCATGACCGAGAGCACCACCATCCGCTGGGAACAGGACGACACCGGGGTCGTCACCCTCGTCCTGGACGACCCGAACCAGTCCGCGAACACCATGAACCAGGCGTTCCGCGACTCCCTCGCCGCGATCACCGACCGGCTGGAGGCCGAGAAGGACTCCATCCGCGGCGTCATCCTCACCTCGGCCAAGAAGACCTTCTTCGCCGGCGGCGACCTGCGCGACCTGATCCGGGTCACCCCGGAGACCGCCCAGGAGCTGTTCGACGGCGGCCTCGCCGTCAAGCGGAACCTGCGCCGCATCGAGACCCTCGGCAAGCCGGTGGTCGCCGCCATCAACGGCGCGGCCCTCGGCGGCGGCTTCGAACTCGCCCTCGCCTGCCACCACCGCGTCGCCCTCGACACCTCCGGCACCAGGATCGGCTGCCCCGAGGTCACCCTCGGCCTGCTCCCCGGCGGAGGCGGCGTCGTGCGCACCGTACGGCTGCTCGGCATCGCCGACGCGCTGCTGAAGGTGCTCCTCCAGGGGCAGCAGTACAACGCGCGCCGCGCCCAGGAGAACGGCCTGGTCCACGAGGTCGCCGCCACGCCCGAGGAACTGCTCGCCAAGGCCCGCGCCTTCATCGACGCCAACCCCGAGTCGCAGCAGCCCTGGGACCGGCCCGGCTACCGAATCCCCGGCGGCACGCCCGCCAACCCGAAGTTCGCCGCCAACCTGCCCGCCTTCCCGGCCACCCTGCGCAAGCAGACGAACGGCGCCCCCTACCCGGCCCCGCGCAACATCCTGGCCGCGGCCGTCGAGGGCTCCCAGGTCGACTTCGAGACCGCCCAGGTCATCGAGGCCCGCTACTTCGTGGAACTGGCCGCCGGGCAGACCTCGAAGAACATGATCCAGGCGTTCTTCTTCGACCTCCAGGCCGTCAACTCGGGCGCCAACCGCCCGAAGGGCGTCGAGCCCCGCACGGTCCGCAGGGTCGCCGTCCTCGGCGCCGGGATGATGGGCGCCGGGATCGCCTACTCCTGTGCCCGCGCGGGCATCGAGGTCGTCCTGAAGGACGTCTCCCTGGAGGCGGCCGTCAAGGGCAAGGACTACTCCGAGAAGCTGTGCGCCAAGGCCGTCGCCAGGGGCCGCACCAGCCGGGAGAAGGCCGACGCGCTGCTCGCCCGGATCACGCCCACCGCCGAGGCGGCCGACCTCGCGGGCTGCGACGCGGTCATCGAGGCCGTCTTCGAGGACACCTCGCTCAAGCACAAGGTCTTCCAGGAGATCGAGTCCGTCGTCGCGCCCGACGCGCTGCTGTGCTCCAACACCTCCACCCTGCCCATCACCGCGCTGGCCGAGGGCGTGGAGCGCCAGGGCGACTTCATCGGGCTGCACTTCTTCTCGCCCGTCGACAAGATGCCGCTGGTCGAGATCATCAAGGGCGAGCGCACCGGCGACGAGGCCCTCGCCCGGGCCTTCGACCTGGTCCGGCAGATCAACAAGACGCCGATCGTCGTCAACGACTCGCGCGGCTTCTTCACCTCGCGGGTGATCGGCCACTTCATCAACGAGGGCGTCGCCATGGTCGGCGAGGGCGTCGAGCCCGCCTCCGTGGAGCAGGCCGCCGCCCAGGCCGGCTACCCCGCCAAGGTGCTCTCCCTCATGGACGAGCTGACCCTCACCCTCCCGCGCAAGATCCGGGGCGAGACCCGGCGGGCCGTGGAGGAGGCCGGCGGCACCTGGACCGCGCACCCGGCGGACGCCGTCATCGACCGCCTGGTCGACGAGTTCGGCCGCACCGGCCGCAGCGGCGGCGCCGGCTTCTACGACTACGCGGAGGACGGCAAGCGGGCCGGGCTCTGGCCCGGCCTGCGCGAGCACTTCACGCGGCCCGGACACGAGATCCCGTTCCGGGACATGCAGGAGCGGATGCTCTTCGCCGAGGCGCTCGACACCGTACGGCTCCTGGAGGAGGGCGTGCTGACGTCGGTCGCCGACGCCAACATCGGCTCGATCCTCGGCATCGGCTTCCCGGGCTGGACCGGCGGTGTGCTCCAGTACATCAACGGCTACGAGGGCGGCCTGCCCGGATTCGTCGCACGCGCGCGTGAGCTCGCCGAGCGCTACGGCGAGCGGTTCACCCCGCCCGCGCTGCTGGTGGCCAAGGCCGAGAAGGGGGAGCGGTTCGGCGACTCCCGCTCATGACCCGCTGAGCCACTCGCTCAGCTCTTCCCGCAGCGAGCGCTGGAACGTGGACAGCAGCGCCTGCACCACCAGCGGGTGCATGTGTGCCGACAGGGACTGCACGTCCCGGGCGTCACGCTCCGCCACCTCGCCGCGGAAGAGCCGGGCCAGCTCGTGGGCCGCGGCGCGCGAGTGCTCGACGAGCACCTCGCGCGCCGCCAGGATCGCCTCCTGCGACAGCGGTACGTCCAGCAGCCGCAGGCCGAGCCGGAACAGCCCGGCATCGAGGCGGAAGGTGTCCTCGTCCTCCTGACGGACGACGTTCATCGCGGCCAGCCGCTCCATGTCCCCGGACGTGAGCGGCCGCCCCGCCCGCCGCTCCAGTTCCCGCCGCGACACCTCCTCCGGCGCTTCCGGTGCCCAGGACGCGACCACCGCGCGGTGGATGGCCAGGTCGTGCGGGCTGAGGTCCGGCGGGAGCTGCCGCAGATACCGCTCGATCGCCGCCAGGGTCATGCCCTGCTGCTGGAGCTCCTCGATCAGGGCCAGCCGCGCCACGTGCCCGGCGCCGTAGTGCCCCACCCGCCGCGGGCCGATCTCCGGCGGCGGGAGCAGGCCCCTGCTGCCGTAGAAGCGGACGGTGCGGACCGTGACGCCCGCCCGCGCCGCCAGTTCGTCGATGGTGAGGGCCGGCTCCCCGCCCCCGGTCGTGGAGTCCGTCGTCATGTGCAGCAGTATCGCTGTCTCACCAATGGTGTGAAACATGTGTCGACCATGTGAGAAGTGCCCCGATGTGACATGAACCATCGCATGGATGGTGATCTCCCTGGGAAGCTGCTGCCTTGGTCTGTACCGCGACACACAAGGGTGGTGCGGGCCAGGACCTGCACGAACCCCGGACCCACGAGGCCCGGGCGCACCAGGAAGTGGAACCACCCGTGAGCAAGGACGCCGTGGAATCGGCACAGGCCACCGCCCGCCCCCAGGTGGACCGGACCCCCGCTGACGCGGGCGACGCCGGCTACAGCAAGGACCTCAAGGCCCGCCACGTCAACATGATCGCCATCGGCGGTGCCATCGGCACCGGCCTCTTCCTGGGCGCCGGTGGCCGCCTGCACACCGCGGGCCCGGCACTCGCCCTGGCCTACCTGGTCTGCGGCGTCTTCGCCTTCTTCGTCGTACGGGCCCTCGGCGAGCTGGTCCTCTACCGCCCGTCCTCCGGGTCCTTCGTGAGCTACGCGCGCGAGTTCCTCGGCGAGAAGGGCGCCTACGTCGCCGGCTGGATGTACTTCCTGAACTGGTCGACCACCGGCATCGCCGACATCACCGCGATCGCGCTGTACACGCACTACTGGAGCCTGTTCACGGCCATCCCGCAGTGGGTGCTGGCGCTGATCGCCCTCGCGGTGGTGCTGGCGGTGAACCTGATCTCCGTGAAGATCTTCGGCGAGATGGAGTTCTGGTTCGCGATCATCAAGGTCGCGACGCTGGTCGGCTTCATGTTCGTCGGCATCTTCCTGCTCGCCACCCAGCACGAGGTCGGCGGCGAGAAGCCCGGCCTGAGCGTCATCACCGACCACGGCGGCATCATGCCGCAGGGCATGATGCCGGTCGTCCTGGTCATGCAGGGCGTGATCTTCGCGTACGCGGCCCTCGAGCTGGTCGGCGTCGCCGCCGGCGAGACCGCCGAGCCGGAGAAGGTCGTCCCGCGCGCGGTGAACTCGATCATGTGGCGCGTGGGTCTGTTCTACGTCGGTTCGGTCGTACTGCTCGCCCTGCTGCTGCCCGGCTCGGTGTACTCCGCCGACCAGAGCCCCTTCGTCACGGTGCTGTCCAAGATCGGCGTCCCGGCGGCCGGCGACGTGATGAACCTGGTCGTGCTCACCGCCGCCATGTCCTCGCTCAACTCCGGCCTTTACTCCACCGGCCGCATCCTGCGCTCGATGGCCACGGCCGGCTCGGCGCCGAAGTTCACCGCCCGCATGAACCGCAGCCAGGTGCCCTACGGCGGCATCCTGCTGACCTGCGCGGTCTGCGTGCTCGGCGTCGGCCTGAACTACCTGGTGCCCAGCCAGGCCTTCGAGATCGTGCTGAACGTCGCCTCCCTCGGCATCATCAGCACCTGGGTGATCATCATGGTCTGCCACCTGGTCTTCGTCCGCCGCGCCCGCGCGGGCCTGGTGACCCGGCCGCACTTCCAGCTCAAGTTCAGCCCGGTCGCCGAGATCGCCACGATCGTCTTCCTGCTGGCCTGCCTCGGCATGATGTGGAACGACCCCGAGGTCGGCCGCAAGACCCTCCTGCTCATCCCCCTGATCGCCGTCCTCCTGGTCGCCGGCTGGTTCGGCGTCCGCCGCCGCGTGTCCCAGAACACGGACCAGGAACTGTCCCGGCTGACGAAGTAGCGGCGAGACCCCCGGCGAGACGACCGGACCACCCTGAGTGGTCTCGCCGGGGAAGTGATCGAACCCGGTGTGTCCGCGCACATGCCCCGCATAAGCTGCGGTCCGACGGTGTACGGCCAGGGGGAGGGTGGGGGATGACCTCGCAGAGCGAAGCGATCGACGTGCTCGTGCTGGGCGGCGCCGGGGTGGACACGATCGTCTACGTCCCGGAGCTGCCGCTGCCGTACGCCGACAGTTACGGGATCGACTCCGGGATCCGTACCCGTGCCGGGCAGACGGGCGACTTCGTCGCCCTGGGGCTGGACGCGCTGGGCCTGCGCACCCACCACCTGGACCTGATCGGCGACGACCCGGAGGGCGACCTCGTGCGCGCCCTGCACCGGGACCGGGGCATCGGGCTCACCGCGCTTCCCGGCCCCGCCGGGACCAAGCGGGCGGTCAACCTCGTCGGACCGGACGGCCGGCGGCTGTCCCTGTACGACACGAGCCGCGCCCACCCCGGCGACCGCTTCCCGGAGGACACCCTGCGCGCGCTCGCCACGGCGAGCCGGCACGTCCACGTGACCATCACCCAGCCCTGCGCCGAGGCCCTGCCGGTGCTGGCCGGGACGGGCGTGCCCCTCTCCACCGACCTGCACGACTGGGACGGCGAGAACCCCTACCACGAGCCGTTCGCGCTCGCGGCGGACGTCGTCTTCCTCTCCGCCGCCGCGCTGTCCGACCCCGAGCGCACCGTACGGCGCATCGCCGAGCGCGGCCGGGCCGAGGTCGTCGTCGCCACCGCAGGGGCCGAGGGCGCGTATCTGCTGGCCGACGGCGAGCTGACCCGGATACCGGCGGTGGCCCCGCCCGCGCCGGTGGTCGACTCCAACGGCGCGGGCGACGCCTTCGCCGCCGCGTTCCTCTACGGCCGGCTCGCCGGCGAGCCGCCCCTGCGGTGCGCCCGGTACGGGGCGGTCGCCGGCGCCCACGCCTGCACGGTCCCGGCCACCCGCGCCGAGCCGATGGCCCGCGACGCCCTCGTCGAGCGGATGGCCGCCGTCACGGCCTGAGCCGTGCGGGCGTCAGTGCCCGTGCACGTCGTTCGTCGCCGCGATCCGCTTCCACGAGCGGGGCCGCGCCACATCCGTGCCCGCCCCCGCGAGCGACGCCGCGCGGGCCGCGGGTGCGGCCGGCTTCGACGGCTGGAACAGCCAGGTGTCGAACAGCGTGGCCAGCGGTTTGCCCGACACCCGCTCGGCGTACTTCCGGAAGTCCGCCACCGACGCGTTGCCGTACGCGTGCTCCTTCGGCCAGCCCTTCAGCACGGCGAAGAAGGCGTCGTCGCCGATCTCCTCGCGCAGCGCCTGGATGGCGAGCGCGCCCCGGTCGTAGACGGCGGCGTCGAACTGGTGGTCCGGGCCCGGGTCACCGGGCGCGACCGTCCAGAACGCGTCGTCGGCGGGGTGGGAGGCGTAGACGTAGTCGGCGAGTTCCCGCGTGGTGCCCTCGCCCTCGTGCTCGGACCACAGCCACTGGGCGTAGCGCGCGAAGCCCTCGTTGATCCAGATGTCCTTCCAGCCCTTCAGCGACACGTCGTCGCCGTACCACTGGTGGGCCAGCTCGTGCACGACCACCGAGGTGTTGGAACCGGACGCGAACTGCTTCGGGCTGTAGTAGACCCGGGTCTGCGTCTCCAGCGCGTACCCGGTGGTGGTGTTGGGCACGTAGCCGCCGGCCGAGGCGAACGGGTACGGCCCGAAGTAGCCGCTCAGCCAGTCCACGAGCTCCCCGGTGCGCTCCACACTCGCCCGCGCCGCCCCGTCGTTGTCGCCCAGGTCCTTGCTGTAGGCGTTGAGGACCGGCACCCCGCCGTCGGAGGTGCCGGTGGTGATGTCGAACCTCCCGAGGGCGAGTGTGGCCAGATAGGTCGCCTGCGGCTTGTTCTGCCGCCAGTTGTAGGTGGTCCAGCCGAGCTTCGAGGCGGTCGACTGCAGCGTGCCGTTGGAGATGGCCTGCGTGCCGTCGGGCACGGCCACCGACACGTCGTAGGTGGCCTTGTCGCTGGGGTGGTCGTTGCTCGGGAACCACCACCAGGCGGCCTCGGGCTCGTCGGCGGCCACCGCGCCGTCCGGGGTGCGGTGCCAGGTGGTGAACCCGTAGGCGCTCTTCGCCGACGGCACCCCGCTGTAGCGGACCACGACGGTGACCGGTGTGCCCTTCGCCAGCGGCTTGTCGGGCGTGACGACGAGTTCGTGCTCGCCCGACCTCGCGAAGGCCGCCCTGCTGCCGTTGACCCGCACCTCGCTCACGTCCAGCAGGAAGTCCAGGTCGAAACTGGACAGGTCCTGCGTGGTCCGCGCCAGGACGGTCGCGGTGCCCCGCAACTCGTCCGTCCCCGGCTGGTACCGCAGCCGCAGGTCGTAGTGCGAGACGTCGTAGCCGCCGTTGCCGTAGTTCGGGTAGTAGGGGTCGCCGATGCCCGGCGCGCCCGGGGTGTGGTTCGCGGCCGATGCCGGGATCGCCAGCAGGAGGGAGGCCGCCGCCAGTGCGCCCGGCGCGATGATTCTGCGGTGCACGTCAGCTCCAAGTCTTCGGGACAGGAAGTCTGTTCGGAGCCTATTCAGTCGCCGTGGCCCCCGGCCTGTCCATGGCCCCTGCCGTCACACGATCGCCATTCGGCCGCAATACGCCACCCGGTTGCCGTAAAGCCCTCTTCTGCACGGGAGTTGACGGGGGTACCGTCCGCGCATGCCGACACGCACGCGCTTCACGACCTGGAGAACGCTCGCGGCCGCGGCCGTCGCAGCCCTGACGGCCGCCCTCCTCGCCCCGTCCGGCGCCCACGCCGCGCCACGCGAGAGCCGGCCCGTCTACTCCTACGCACACGCCGTCCGCGAGGCCGTCTGGGTGGACACCGGCCTCGACGCGGACGGCGACGGACGGACCGACCGGGTGGCCGCCGACATCGTCCGGCCCTCCGAACCGGCCCGCCAGGGCCGCAAGGTGCCGGTCATCATGGACGCCAGCCCGTACTACTCCTGCTGCGGACGCGGCAACGAGAGCCAGCTCAAGACGTACGACGCCCAGGGCCGCGTCGTCCAGATGCCGCTGTTCTACGACAACTACTTCGTGCCCAGGGGCTACGCCTTCGTCGGCGTCGACCTGACCGGCACCAACCGATCGGACGGCTGTGTCGACGTCGGCGGCCGCTCCGAGATCCAGTCCGCCAAGGCCGTGATCGACTGGCTGAACGGCCGCGCCAGGGCCTACACGACCCGCACCGGCTCCACGACCGTCAGGGCCGGCTGGACCAACGGCAGAACCGGCATGATCGGCAAGAGCTGGGACGGCACCATCGCCAACGGCGTCGCCGCCACCGGCGTACGGGGCCTGCGGACGATCGTCCCGATCAGCGCCATCTCCTCCTGGTACGACTACTACTTCGCCCAGGGCGCCCCGCTCTACGACGGCGGCCCCGACGAACTGGCCGGCTACGTCGAGAGCGACGCCGCGCACGCCCGCTGCGCGGCCGTCCGCAAGAAGCTCGCCGACGGCAGCCCGCCGAGCGGCGACTGGACCCCGCTGTGGACCGAACGCGACTACGTGAAGGACGCGGCCCGGGTACGCGCGAGCGTGTTCGTCGCCCACGGCATGCAGGACCTCAACGTGCGCACCAAGCACTTCGGCCAGTGGTGGGACGCGCTGGCGAAGCACGGTGTCGAACGCAAGATCTGGCTCTCCCAGACCGGGCACGTCGACCCCTTCGACTACCGGCGCGGCGCCTGGGTCGACACCCTGCACCGCTGGTTCGACCACGAACTCCTCGGCTACGACAACGGCATCGACCGCGAGCCGATGGCCGACATCGAACGCCACCCCGACCAGTGGGTCACCTCCAAGGCCTGGCCGCCGCACGGCACCCGGACCACCACCCTGCGCCCGGCCCCCGGCGCGCGGGCGGGCGTCGGCACCCTCGGTCTGCGCCCGGCCACCGGCACCGAGACCTTCACCGACGACCCGGCGCTCGGCGAAACCGACTGGGCCGCCGGGCTGACCACCCCCACCCCCGAGAAGGCCGGCTTCCTCACCGCACCGCTCACCCGCGACCTGCGCCTGTCCGGCTCCTCCCGGGTGACCGTCACCGCCACCCCGACCACCACCTCGGCCCACCTGTCCGCCGTCCTGGTGGACCTCGGCCCGGACACCGTCCGCGACTACGCCGACGCGGCCGAGGGCATCACCACGCTCACCGACCGCACCTGCTGGGGCGAGAGCACACCCGGCGACAGCGCCTGCTTCAAGAAGACCGCGGCCAGGACCGCGGAGACCGACTACACGGTGTTCAGCCGGGGCTGGGCCGATCTCGGCCACCACGCCTCGCTCGGCAAGGGCGTCCCGCTCACCCCGGGCAAGGCCGTCACCATGACCCTGGACCTGGCCGCCACCGACCACGTCGTCCCCCGGGGCCACCGGCTGGCACTGATCATCGCCGGCACGGACAAGGACCTCATCGACCCGCCGTCCACCCGGCCGGCCCTCACCCTCGACCTGTCCCGCACCTCGGCCCGGCTCCCCTTGACCGGAGGCACGGCGGCGTTCGCCGGGGCCACCTCCGGCAGCACGGCCGCCGCTCCCGCGCCCCGGCGGCTGACCGGCGTCGGCACACCCGACCTGACCGGGCACATCCCCGCGCCCTGACCCGTCAGGCGGCCGGGCCCGTCACCAGCCCGGCCGCCTCGCGGGCGCACCCCCAGGCCACCGTGATCCCGGCCCCGCCGTGGCCGTAGTTGTGCACCAGCGGCCGTCCGTCCGGCAGCGACCGCCGTTCCAGGCGTACCGCGTCCCGGGCGGGCCGCAGACCCACCCGGTGCGCCAGGACCCGCGCACCGGCGATCTCCGGCCGGATCTCCGCGCACCGCGCGACGATCGCCCCGGCGGTCGCGGGATCCGGTTCCAGCGACCAGTCGCCGTCCTCCGCCGTACCGCCGAGGAGCAGCACACCGGGCTGCGGGATGAAGTAGGCCGAGGCGGCGGAGGAGTGGTCGACGGAGGTGTACCAGGTGGTGATCCCCGGGTTCTCCACCACCACGAGCTGCCCGCGCACCGGGCGCACCGCCGGGTCCGGCACCAGTGAACGGGAGCCCAGGCCCGTGCAGTTGACCAAGGCAGCGGCGGGCACGGCCGCGAGGTCGGCCACCTCCCGCTCCTCGACCGTGCCGCCCGCCTTCGCCAACCGATCCCGCAGCCACGCCAGATGGACCGGCATGTCGATCACCGGCAGCCGTGCCGCCAGCCCCTCGGGCACCCCCCGCAGCCCCGGTACCCGGCCCGCCCACGCGCCCAGCTCGTCCAGCCGCGTCCCCGCGTGTACGCCCTCGACCAGGCGTACGCCCGTCTCCCCGGGGCGGGCCGCCTGTTCCTCGTACACGGCGAGGGATTCCAGCGCCCAGGCCCCGACCAGCGGTTCGGGTTCGATCCGGTACGGCCACCACAGCCCGCCGGCCACCGCCGAGGTCGTACGTTCCACGGGCTCGCGCGCCCACACCCGCACCCGCCGCCCGGACTCCGCCAGCACCACGGCGGTCGTCAGCCCGGCGATCCCGCCGCCGACCACGATCACTTCGTCACTCGACTCGCGTTTCACACCCAGACGCTAAGCGAATGTGCCACGCAGCGCTCACACCCGTCCCCGTGTGGGAATACTCACAGCATGTCTGCCGCATACGCGACCTTCGGCCTGGCACCGGCCACACGCGCCGGCGGTGTCCTCGCCGACGGCGGCTACGAGGTCCACCGCGATTTCGTGGACTTCGTCGTCGACGGCCGTCCCCTGCTGTTCCGGCTCTCCGACCTGGACGCCGTCTCCCCGCTCGCCTCCGACGTCCCCCCGGCCATCTTCACCGAGCAGGTGCGCGGCCTGCTCCGGGAGACCGAACCCCCGCTCCCCGGCGGCCGGTTCGTGATCTACGGCTGCCCCGAGTGCGCGGACCTGGCCTGTGGCGCGGTGACCGCGGTCATCGAGCGGGACGGCGAGGACTACGTCTGGCGGGACTTCGCCTGGCAGACCGGTGAACACGCCGATCTGGAACTCAACGGGTACCACGGGATAGGGCCGTTCCGCTTCCGTGGCGCCGAGTACCGGGCCGCGCTAGCCGCCCTCGTGACGGACCCCGGGGGCCCGGCCGCGGCCCGCCGCCGGGTGCTGCTGATCGGCGCGCGCGTCGCCGTGCTCGCCCGGCTGGCCGCCGCGCTGCGCACCATCGGCATCGGCGCCGACATCACCCAGGACGCCACCGGCGTTCCCGCCGAGGAACTGCGCGGCTACGGCGCGGTCGCCTTCGGCCGTGCCGTGAGCGAGGCGCAACGAACCCGCGTGATGGACGCGTTCGCGCGTGCCGGGGTGGCGGTCGCCCGGGTGGACGGCCTGGCCCCGATCGTCCCGCTGCTCGTCGCGCAGATCGAGCAGGCCCTGCACCGCGGCCCGCTGCCGCGCCGGCTCACCTCCCTGGCCGCCGCCGGCGGCACGGCGGACGTCGAGGTGACCTCCGCCTGCCGGGTCCGGGTGACCGCGTACCGCCTCGACCGGCTGCGCCGCACCCATGCCCGGGACGTCTTCGACGGGGTCCTGGAGCCCGGCCGGCACCGCGTCCCGCTGGACCCGGAGGCGGTCAGGGGGGAGTCCTTCGTGGTGGCCCGGACCACGGGGAGCGTACTGGTGCGGCCGGTGGACGAGTGAGCGGCGGGCCACGCCCCGCACCGCGGGGAACCAGGCTGAACGCCGGGTGCCCGGCAGATTAGGATCGGCGCTCTGATGACTGCCACCCTCGTCGCCAAGAACCTCACCGCCGGGCACGGCGACCGCTCCCTGTTCGCCGGGCTCGACCTCGTGGTCGCGCCGGGCGACGTGATCGGTCTCGTCGGTGCCAACGGCGCCGGCAAGTCCACGCTGCTGCGCCTGCTCGCCGGGCTGACCCCGCCCGAGCAGGGCGAACTGCGGCTCTCCCCGCCGACCGCGACCGTCGGCCATCTGCCGCAGGAGCCGGAGCGCAGGCCTGGGGAGACCGTCGGTGAGTTCCTGGCCCGCCGCACCGGAGTGGCCGAGGCACAGCGGGTGATGGACGAGGCCACCCAGGCGCTGGTCGACGGAGCACCCGGCGCCGACGACGCCTACGCGGCGAGCCTGGAGCGCTGGCTCGGCCTCGGCGGCGCCGACCTGGAGGAACGGGCGGCGGAGGTGGCCGACTCGCTGGGCCTCGCCGTCGACCTGGACCAGCCGATGACCTCGCTGTCCGGCGGCCAGGCGGCCCGCGCCGGTCTCGCCTCCCTCCTCCTCTCCCGCTACGACGTCTTCCTCCTGGACGAGCCCACCAACGACCTGGACCTCGACGGCCTGGAGCGCCTGGAACGCTTCGTCACCGGCCTGCGCGCGGGCACGGTGGTCGTCAGCCACGACCGCGAGTTCCTCACCCGCACGGTCACCAAGGTCCTCGAACTGGACCTGGCCCAGGGGCGCATCAACCTCTACGGCGGCGGCTACGAGGCCTACCTGGAGGAGCGGGACGTCGCCCGCCGGCACGCCCGCGAGGAGTACGAGGAGTACGCCGACAAGCGGGGCGCGCTCCAGGACCGCGCGCAGACGCAGCGTTCGTGGATGGACAAGGGCGTGAAGAACGCCCGGCGCAAGGCCGGCAACGACAACGACAAGATCGGCCGCAAGTTCCGCAGCGAGGCCAGCGAGAAGCAGGCCGCCAAGGCCCGGCAGACCCAGCGCATGATCGAGCGTCTGGAGGCCGTCGAGGAGCCGCGCAAGGAGTGGGAGCTGCGGATGGAGATCGCGGCCGCCCCGCGGTCCGGAGCGGTCGTGGCGACCCTGCGCGACGCCGAGGTCCGGCGCGGCGGCTTCACCTTCGGCCCCGTGTCGCTCCAGATCGACTGGGCGGACCGGGTGGCGGTCACCGGGGCCAACGGCGCCGGCAAGTCCACCCTGCTCGGCGCGCTGCTGGGCCGGATCCCGCTGGACCGCGGGCACGCCGCCCTGGGCTCGGGCGTCCTGGTGGGCGAGGTCGACCAGGCCCGCCGGCTGTTCCACGGCTCCGAGTCGCTGCTCGACGTCTTCTGCGCGGCCGTGCCCGACACCGAGCCGGTCGAGGTCCGCACCCTGCTCGCCAAGTTCGGCCTGAAGTCCGACCATGTGCTGCGCCCGGCGGCGAGTCTGTCCCCGGGCGAACGCACCCGCGCCTCCCTGGCACTGCTCCAGGGCCGCGGTGTCAACCTCCTCGTGCTCGACGAGCCGACGAACCACCTCGACCTGCCCGCCATCGAACAGCTCGAGTCGGCCCTCGACGCCTACGAGGGCACGCTCCTGCTGGTCACCCACGACCGCCGCATGCTGGACGCGATCCGCGTCACCCGCCGCCTGGAGGTCGCGGCGGGCAAGGTGACCGAGCAGCCCTGACCACCCTCGGCGGCCGGGCCGGGGCCGGGGTCGGGCACCCCGGCCCCGGGACCGTCAGCGGCGGCCGTTCTTGGGGTCCACCAGGCCCGCGCGGCGCAGCGCGTCGGCCATCGCGCTGTTGGCCGGCGCCGGGGCCTGACGGCCGCCCCGGTCACCGCCACCGCGGCCCTGGCGCTGCCCCTGGCCGCCCTGGCGCTGCCCTTGGCCGCCCTGCCGCTGCTGAGGCGGGCGGGCGCCGCCGCCGCGCTGCTGCCGGCCGCCGCCCTCGCCCTGGGGCGCGGCCTCGTCGTCCAGGCGCAGGGTCAGCGCGATCCGCTTGCGCGGGATGTCCACGTCCAGGACCTTCACCTTGACGATGTCGCCGGGCTTCACCACGTCCCGCGGGTCCTTGACGAACGTCTTCGACATCGCCGAGACGTGCACGAGACCGTCCTGGTGGACGCCGACGTCCACGAACGCGCCGAAGGCGGCCACGTTCGTCACCACACCCTCCAGGACCATCCCCGAGGACAGGTCCGAGAGCTTCTCCACGCCTTCCTTGAAGGTGGCCGTCTTGAACGCCGGACGCGGGTCGCGGCCGGGCTTCTCCAGCTCCTTCAGGATGTCCGTGACGGTCGGCAGGCCGAAGGTGTCGTCCACGAAGTCGGCGGGCCGCAGCGAGCGCAGCGCACCCGTGTTGCCGATGAGGGACGCGACGTCCTGCCCGGAGGTCTTCACCATGCGCCGCACCACCGGGTACGACTCCGGGTGCACGCTGGAGAAGTCCAGCGGGTCGTCGCCGCCGCGGATGCGCAGGAAGCCCGCGCACTGCTCGTACGCCTTGGGGCCGAGCCGCGGCACCTTCTTCAGCTCCGCACGGGACCGGAACGGGCCGTTCTGGTCGCGGTGCGCGACGATGTTCTCGGCCAGTCCGGCGGAGACGCCCGACACCCGGGCGAGGAGCGGCACGGACGCCGTGTTGACGTCCACGCCGACGCCGTTCACACAGTCCTCGACCACCGCGTCCAGTGAACGGGACAGCTTCACCTCGGACAGGTCGTGCTGGTACTGGCCGACCCCGATCGACTTCGGGTCGATCTTCACCAGCTCCGCCAGCGGGTCCTGCAGCCGGCGAGCGATGGAGACCGCGCCGCGCAGCGACACGTCCATGTCGGGCAGCTCCTGCGAGGCGTAACTCGAGGCCGAGTACACGGACGCGCCCGCCTCGGACACCATCACCTTGGTGAGCTTCAGCTCCGGGTGCTTCGCGATCAGTTCGGCGGCGAGCTTGTCGGTCTCCCGGGACGCGGTGCCGTTGCCGATGGCGACCAGGTCGACCGCGTGCTCCTTGCTGAGCCGCGCCAGCTTGGCGATCGCCTCGTCCCACCTGTTGGCCGGGACGTGCGGGTGGATCACGTCCGTGGCGACGACCTTGCCGGTCGCGTCCACCACGGCGACCTTCACGCCCGTACGGAAGCCGGGGTCCAGGCCCAGCGTCGCGCGCGTGCCGGCCGGCGCGGCCAGCAGCAGATCGCGCAGGTTCGCGGCGAAGACGTTCACCGCCTCGTCCTCGGCGGCCGTCCGCAGCCGCAGCCGCAGGTCGATGCCCAGGTGGACCAGGACGCGGGTGCGCCAGGCCCAGCGGACCGTGTCCTTCAGCCACTTGTCGGCGGGGCGGCCGCGGTCGGCGATGCCGAAGCGGTGCGCGATGACGCCCTCGTACGAGGACGGCCCCTCGGTGGCCTCCTCGGGTTCCAGGACGAGGTCCAGGACCTCCTCCTTCTCACCGCGCAGCATCGCGAGAACACGGTGCGAGGGCAGCTCGGTGAACGGCTCGGCGAAGTCGAAGTAGTCGGCGAACTTGGCGCCCGCCTCCTCCTTGCCCTCGCGCACCTTGGCGGCCAGCCGCCCGCGCACCCACATGCGCTCGCGCAGCTCGCCGATCAGGTCGGCGTCCTCCGAGAACCGCTCGGTCAGGATGGCCCGCGCGCCCTCCAGCGCGGCCTGCGCGTCGGCGACCCCCTTGTCCGCGTCGACGAACGCGGCGGCGGCCGCCTGCGGGTCGACCGTCGGGTCGCCCAGCAGCCCCTCGGCGAGCGGCTCCAGGCCCGCCTCGCGCGCGATCTGCGCCTTGGTGCGCCGCTTGGGCTTGTAGGGGAGGTAGATGTCCTCCAGCCGCGCCTTGGTCTCGGCGCCGCGGATCCGCGCCTCGAGCTCCTCGGTGAGCTTGCCCTGCTCGCGCACCGACTCCAGGATCGCCGTCCGACGCTCCTCCAGCTCCCGCAGGTAGCGCAGCCGCTCCTCGAGCGTGCGCAGCTGCGCGTCGTCGAGCATCTCGGTCGCTTCCTTGCGGTAGCGGGCGATGAAGGGCACCGTCGAACCGCCGTCGAGCAGTTCGACCGCGGCCTTCACCTGCCGCTCCCGTACGCCGAGTTCCCCGGCGATCCTGCTTTCGATGGACCCTACGAGGGGTGTCGTCACGATCCCGTACCGCCTTCTCCACTGAGGTTGCGCGGCAATTGTGGCAGGTGACGCCGACAACCGGGGATCAGGGCGACACGCGGCGGGCCGCCGGCCGGGGAAGTCAGGCCCCGCTGCCCCGAGCGGAGGACGAGGCTCCGCCGAACAGGCGGGCCAGGGCCCGGAACGGCAGCGTGACCACCGTCGCGATGGCTCCGCCGATCTGCCGCAACACGTCTGCGATGGCACGGAACACGAGAACTTCTCCTTCCTCCCGGACGCCCTGCCCGGGAACAACCCGGGTACCTCCTCCGCCGCAGGTCATGCCCGTCCCGGCCGTACCGGATGGCAGAAAAGGTGGGGAACCCGTCATTGCGGCCATGCGGGCACCGGCGAAGAATCGGGGCATGCCGCAGCGCACCGTTCTCCCCGTCCTGTTCGACGGCGTGCAGAGCCTCGACGTCACCGGCCCCCTGGAGGTGTTCACCGGGGCCGAGCTGCACACCCCGGGGACGTACCGCGTCCGCACCGCCTCGCTGGACGGCGGCCCCGTGCGCACCTCCAGCGGGCTGGCCCTCGTACCCGACGGGGCGCTCACCGCGATGCCGGACCCGGACACCCTGCTGGTCCCGGGCGGGCAGGGCACCCGCGGCCCCGATCCGCGGCTGACCGACTGGCTGCGCGCGCACGGCCCGCGCGCACGTCGCCTGGTCTCCGTCTGCACCGGCGCGATCCTGCTCGCCGCCGCCGGCCTGCTCGACGGCCGCCGGGCCACCACCCACTGGGCCTACTGCGACAAGCTCGCCCGCGACCATCCGGCCGTGACCGTCGACCCCGAGCCGATCTACGTACGGGACGGGCACGTCGCCACCTCCGCGGGCGTGACCTCGGGCATCGACCTGGCCCTCGCCCTGGTGGAGGAGGACCTCGACCGGGAGGTCGCGCTGAGCGTCGCCCGGCATCTGGTGGTCTTCCTGCGCCGGCCCGGCAACCAGGCGCAGTTCAGCGCCCAGCTCGCCGCCCAGACCGCGCGTCGCGACCCGCTGCGGGAAGTGCAGCGGTGGATCACCGAGCACCCCGCGGGCGACCTGACCGTGGAGTCGCTCGCCGCCCGCGCCCGGCTCTCGCCGCGCCACTTCGCACGCGCCTTCCGCGAGGAGACCGGCACGACCCCCGGCCGCTACGTCGACCGCGTCCGGCTCGAACACGCCCGCCGGCTCCTGGAGGACTCCGGCGACGGCGTCGAGGAGATCTCCCGTGCCAGCGGCTACGGCACCCCCGAGGCCATGCGGCGCGCGTTCGTCAGGGCGCTCGGCACGGCCCCGGCCGAGTACCGGCGCCGGTTCCGCCCCGTCACCGCCAACTGAAAGGACTTCCCATGCAGATCGCCGTCGTCGTCTACGACCGGTTCACCGCCCTGGACGCAGTGGGGCCGTACGAGATGCTCTCCCGCGCCCCCGGCGCCGAGACGGTGTTCGTGGCCGAGCGCCCCGGACCCGTCCGCACCGACACCGGAGCGCTCGCGGTCGTCGCCGACCGGTCCCTGGACGAAGTGCCCGCCCCCGACGTCGTGCTCGTGCCCGGCGGGCCCGGCCAGAGCGCGCTGATGGAGCACGGGCCGCTGCTGGACTGGCTGCGCGCCGCCGACGCCACCAGCACCTGGACCACCTCGGTGTGCACCGGCTCCCTGCTGCTGGCCGCCGCCGGGCTCCTGGACGGCCGCCGCGCCACCTCGCACTGGCTGGCCCTGGACCAGCTCGAGCGGTACGGCGCCGCGCCGGCGGAGGAACGGATGGTGTTCGACGGCAAGTACGTCACCGCGGCGGGGGTCTCCGCCGGCATCGACATGGGGCTCGCCCTGCTCGGCCGGATCGCGGGCGACGAGCACGCCCGGGCGGTGCAGCTGGCCACCGAGTACGACCCGCGGCCGCCCTACGACGCCGGGTCCCCGCACAAGGCCCCCGCGCACCTGGTGGAGAGACTGCGCGCCGGGAGCCGGTTCATCCTGCGGTAGTCCAGGTGAAGCGCGGCTGCCTGCGCTCCAGGAAGGCGGCGACCCCCTCGGCGGTGTCGCCGCTGCCCCGCGCCTGCTCCGCCCAGTGGGCGTCCCGGTCGGTGCGGCCGTTCGCGAACTCCTTGGCGGCGGCCTGGGTGAGCCGGGAACGCGACGCCAGGACACGCGTCAGCTCGGCGACCCGCTTGTCCAGTTCGCCCTCGGGCAGCACCTCGTCCACGAACCCGGTGCGCAGCGCCCGCCCGGTGTCCATCAACTCGGCGGTGAAAAGCAGGTACTTGGCGGTCGCCGGTCCCACCAGCGACACCAGCCGCCGAGTGGACGACGACGGGTAGACGATCCCGAGCCGGGCCGGGGTCACCCCGAACAGGGCGCCCTCCTCCGCCAGCCGCAGATCGCAGGCGGCCGCCAGCTGGGCCCCGCCGCCCACGCAGTGACCGCGGATCGCGGCGAGGGTCGGCCCCGGGAACGCGGCGAGGGCCTCCTCGGCCGCCACGGCCAGCCCCTGCGCCTGGAGCGGCGCTCCCCGGAGCGTGGAGATGTCGGCGCCCGCGCAGAAGGTCCCGCCCTCACCGGTCAGCACCAGGGCCCGCACGCCGGGATCGCCCGCCAGCTCCTCCAGCAGCGGTGGCAGGGCCTGCCACATGCCCGCCGTCATGGCGTTGCGCTTGGCCGGGTGACGGATCACGACGGTGGCGACGGAGTCGGTGACCTGGTGCGACAGCTGGGGCTCCATGAGGCCGGATGCTATCCGCCCGGCCATGACGGCCGATCGGGTGGGCACCTGGAAGGGCGGGCGTCCCGCACGCCCGGGCGTGCGGCGCGCGCCAAACCCGTACAAGCCGAATAGTTCGTGAATCTTGCACGGGAGGAACAGGAACAGTCCCGCGCCTGCCGGTGTCATACGCAGGCGGTCAGAACCGTTCGAAAGCAGCTGACTTCTGTTCAGTCCGCAGGACGGGAGCGCGTCGTTACCAACACTCGACGTGTGGTGACAATCGAGCGCGAGGGTGGCGACCGGACGATGGACGACCACGGGCGTGGGGACGGCGGCCCGCGCCCGCCGCAAGGCGCCGAGCGGCCGCCCGGTCCACTGCCGTACGAGGGGGTCTGGCGGTTCACCGCGGCCGCCGTGGACGCCTCGGTCCCGCAGGCCCGGCACGCCGTACGGGACCTGCTGCTGCGGCAGGGCGTACCGGTCGGCGACGACACGGTGCACGGCCTGCTGCTGATCGTCTCCGAGCTGGTCACGAACGCGGTCCGGCACGCGGCGCTGCTGTCGCCGATGCTCGCCGTGGAGGTGGCCGTCGGCGCCGAGTGGGTGCGGGTGTCGGTGGAGGACAACCACCCCTACCGGCCCACCGCCCTGGAGGCCGACCACGGCCAGACCGGCGGCCGGGGGCTGCTGCTGGTGCGGGAGGTGGCCCGGGAGGCGGGCGGGACGGTCGACGTGGAGCACACGGCGAGCGGCGGCAAGGTGATCTGGGCCGCCCTGCCGCTCAAGCCGGCGGCGCCGGCGTAGCGTCTACCAGCCCGCGGACTGGCCCGTCAGTTCCCGGATCGCCGGGCGGGCCGCGTCCAGCACGGTCATGAACCACGCCGAGAACGGGTCCCGGGCGTGCCGCTCGGCCAGTTCGGACGCCGTCACGAAGGCCGTCGAGCCGACCTCCTCGGGGTCCGGCGCCAGCGGTGCCTGCACCATGCCCACGAACAAGTGGTTGAACTCCTGCTCGACCAGGCCCGAGGCCGGGTCCGGGTGGTTGTAGCGGACCGTGCCCGCCTCCGCCAGCAGTGACGGCGAGACCCCCAGCTCCTCGTGGGTCCGCCGGGCCGCGGCGGCGAACGGCGCCTCACCGGGGTACGGGTGGCCGCAGCAGGTGTTGGACCACACACCGGGGGAGTGGTACTTGCCGAGCGCCCGTTGCTGGAGCAGCAGCCGGCCCTGCTCGTCGAAGAGGAACACCGAGAACGCGCGGTGCAGCTGCCCCGGCGGCTGGTGGGCGGTGAGCTTCTCCGCCGTGCCGATCGTCACGCCCTTCTCGTCGACCAGTTCCAGCAAAATCGCCTCTGCGGTGCCGTTCGACGAGCTGTGCGTCTCGGTGGCAGGTGTGATCGGCATACCCATCCTTCGCCTCGGTCTTGCGCCCCAAGTCTGCCGTACGAATCCGGCACTCCCGGCACTTCCCCGCACGTCCGCATGTCCTGCGCGGGGCGGTGGTCGAGTGGGGCCCCGGTGATTCATCGTGCCCGGCGCCTCCCGCCGGGAACCGTCCGCCGGGCTCGAACAGACGTACCTACGGTGTGGAGGAGCGCGGGGTCAGAGGCACAACCGCGCCTCGTGCTCCGCGTGCCCGCCCGGCTCCAGCTGGAAGGTGCAGTGCTCCACGTCGAAGTGGTGGCCGAGGCAGCCCTGGAGCTCGTGCAGCATCTTCTCGTGGCCGATGGCGTTCAGCACCTCCGAGCTGACCACCACATGCGCCGACAGCACCGGCATGCCCGAGGTGATGGTCCAGGCGTGCAGGTCGTGCACGTCCTCCACGCCGTCCAGCGCAAGGATGTGCGAGCGCACCTCGGCCATGTCGACGTCCTTCGGGGCGGCCTCCAGCAGGACGTCGAGCGTCTCGCGCAGCAGCTTCACCGTCCGCGGGACGATCATCAGCCCGATGACCAGCGAGGCGATCGGGTCGGCCGCCTGCCAGCCCGTGGTCAGGATCACGGCCGCCGAGATCAGCACCGCCACCGAGCCCAGCGCGTCCGCGGCCACCTCCAGGAAGGCGCCGCGCACGTTCAGGCTCTCCTTCTGCCCGCGCATGAGCAGGAGGAGCGAGACCGAGTTCGCGACCAGGCCGAACAGACCGAACACGATCATCAGACCGCCCTCGGTGTCCGCGGGTGTGAGGAAGCGCTGGACCGCCTCGAAGAGCACATAGCCGCCGACGCCGAGCAGCAGCAGGCAGTTGGCCAGGGCGGCGAGGATCTCGGCGCGGGCGAGGCCGAAGGTGCGGTTGGTGCTCGGCGGGCGGTTGGCGAAGTGGATGGCGAGCAGCGCCATGCCCAGGCCCAGCGCGTCGGTCGCCATGTGGGCCGCGTCCGCGATGAGGGCGAGCGAGTCCGCGAGGAGACCGCCGGCGATCTCCACCACCATGATCGTGAGCGTGATGCCCAGTGCCACCCGCAGCCGGCCGCGATAGGCGGCCGCGGCCGTGCCCGTGGGCGGCGCATGGCTGTGCGCGTGCCCGTGGTCGTGCCCTGCCCCCATGAGAGGACCACCCTTCCGTGTTGCGCGCGTGGCCACAGTCAACTACGGGCGGGGGGTATCGGGCAACGCGGCACTGAACACCGTTGTCATCTGCCCTGACCTGCGCAAACAAGCGGCAGGTCAGGCAGCGGACGGCCGCTCGGCGACCGGCTCCGGCTCAGCCGCCGTGGTGCAGCCGCCAGCCCGCCCAGGCCGACTCGATCATTTCCCGCACCCCGAGCCGGGCCCGCCAGCCCAGCGCCTCGGCGGCCCGCTCGGCCAAGGCGACCGCGCGCGGCGCGTCCCCGGGCCGGCGCCCCTCCACCAGCGCGGGCCGCCGGTCGCCGGTGACCTCCCCGATGACCGTGACCATCTCCCGCACGGAGACGCCCTCGCCGCGGCCGATGTTCAGCGTCAGGTCGCCCGCGCGGCCACCCCCGGCGAGCCGCCGGGCCGCCGCCAGGTGGGCCTCGGCGAGGTCGGCGACGTGAATGTAGTCACGTACGCAGGTGCCGTCCGGCGTCGGATAGTCGTCGCCGAAGATCCGCGGGGCCTCGTCCCGGGTGAGCCGGTCGAAGACCATCGGCACGATGTTGAACACCCCGGTGTCCGCCAGTTCCGGCGCGGCCGCCCCCGCCACGTTGAAGTAGCGCAGGCACACCGTGGAGATCCCGTGCGCCTGCCCGGCCGCCCGCACCAGCCACTCCCCGGCCAGCTTGGTCTCGCCGTAGGGGTTCACCGGGGCGCAGGGGGTGTCCTCGGTGATCAGGTCCACGTCCGGGTTGCCGTACACGGCCGCCGACGAGGAGAACAGCAGCCGGTCGATCCCGGCCTCGGCGATCGCGTCCAGCAGCGTGGCCAGGCCGCCCACGTTCTCCCGGTAGTAGCGGGTGGGCTGCGCCACGGACTCGGCGACCTGCTTGCGCGCCGCGAGATGTACCACACCCGTCACGCCGTACTCCGCGAAGACCCGCTTGAGCAGATCCCCGTCCAGCGTCGAGCCCTCGACGAGCGGGACGCCCGCCGGGAGCCGCGCCGGCACGGCGGCCGACAGGTCGTCCAGCGCCACGACGCTCTCGCCGGCGCCGGTCATGGCCCGTGCCACGTGCGCCCCGATGTATCCGGCTCCGCCGGTGATCAGCCAGGTCATGGTCGTCCACCCTATGCCGAACCGGGCATGTGTCCGCGATGCCGGAGGATGCCCGGGTCTGCGCCGCGCGGTTTGTGGGGCGGGCCCCGCATCCCCGATGATGATCGCGGCGAAGGACCGGGCAGCCCCCGTGGGCCGGGCCGTGAACGGCCGGTGAACACGGGCTTCCGCCCATCCGATAGCCTCTGCCGACATGCCGCCCGAGTGCCGCAGGCAGGGGCGCCCCACCACGCAGAAGACCGGCGCCCCCGCGTCGGCACCCAGGGAGTGAGTTTCGGTTGTCGACCGCCATCGTCACCGGTCAGCCGGTCCCCGGATCGTCGCTCGAGAACGATCTGCGGTCCCTCGGCTTCGACGTGCGCGTGGCCGCTGACGCCGCCGAGACCCGGACCCTGCTCGCC
Source organism: Streptomyces sp. NPDC005706 (assembly GCF_040631045.1). Taxonomy (NCBI): domain Bacteria; kingdom Bacillati; phylum Actinomycetota; class Actinomycetes; order Kitasatosporales; family Streptomycetaceae; genus Streptomyces; species Streptomyces sp. NPDC005706. Next base: position 81,656 of record NZ_JBEXYS010000028.1, read on the forward strand.
GCCGCACCCTCCGGAAGGCGCGTGGCCCTGGTGGACGCCCGCTTCGTCGGCCACCCGCACGCCCTGCGCCTCGGCCTCACCGACCCGCGCTTCCCGCTCGCCGCCGTGCCCGGAGCCGTCACCGCCCAGCCGGAGGCCCGCCAGGCGCTGACCCGGGCGCTGGACCGGGAGACCGCCACCGCGGGCGGGGGTGCCGCGCCGGCCAAGCCGAGCGCGGGGGACGCCGACTCCCTCGCCGACCGCGTCGTCACCACGCTCGACGCCGACGACGCCGGTGTGCACCACCCCGAGCTGGGCAGCCTGGTCGCCGCCGTCCCGGCCGACCCGCAGGCCCGCAACGAGGCACGGCAGGCCGTCGCCGCCGTGGACGACGAGGCCGTACGCCTGAGGTCGGCCGTGAAGTCCCGCGACGGCTTCTTCACCACGTTCTTCATCAGCCCGTACTCGCGCTACATCGCCCGCTGGTGCGCCCGCCGGGGCCTGACCCCCAACCAGGTCACCACCGCCTCGCTGCTCACCGCCCTGATAGCCGCGGGCTGCGCGGCGACCGGTACCCGGGCCGGCTTCGTCGCGGCCGGCGTCCTGCTGATCGCCTCGTTCGTGCTCGACTGCACCGACGGCCAGCTCGCCCGCTACGCCCTGAAGTACTCCACGCTGGGCGCCTGGCTCGACGCCACCTTCGACCGGGCCAAGGAGTACGCCTACTACGCCGGCCTCGCCCTCGGAGCGGCCCGCGGCGGCGACGACGTCTGGGCCCTGGCGCTGGGCGCCATGATCCTGCAGACCTGCCGGCACGTCGTGGACTTCTCCTTCAACGAGGCCAACCACGACGCCACCGCCAACACCAGCCCCACCGCCGCCCTCTCCGACAAGCTGGACAGCGTCGGCTGGACGGTCTGGGTGCGCCGGATGATCGTCCTGCCGATCGGCGAGCGCTGGGCGATGATCGCCGTCCTCACCGCGGTCACCACCCCGCGCATCACCTTCTACGTGCTGCTCGCCGGCTGCGCCTTCGCCGCGACGTACACCACGGCCGGCCGTGTGCTGCGCTCGGTGACCCGCAAGGCGCGGCGCACCGAGCGGGCGGCCCAGGCGCTGGCCGACCTCGCCGACAACGGCCCGCTCGCCTCGTACGTGGCACGTGCCACCCGGGTCCGCCTCGGCGCCCCACTGCTCGTGGCCCTGGCCGGCACCGCCGTGCTCGCCGTCTCCCTCTTCGCCGGCCCGGCCTGGGCGCCCGTCGCCGGCGCCGCCGTCTACGCCGTCACCGCCGGCCAGGCCCTGTACCGCCCCCTCAAGGGCGCCCTCGACTGGCTGCTCCCGCCGCTGTTCCGCGCCGCCGAGTACGGCACCGTGCTGGTACTGGCGGCCCACGCGGACGTGAACGGAGCCCTTCCCGCGGCTTTCGGCCTGGTGGCGGCCGTCGCCTACCATCACTACGACACGGTGTACCGCATCCGCGGCAACGCCGGAGCGCCCCCGGCCTGGCTGGTGCGCGCCATCGGGGGGCAGGAGGGGCGGACGCTGCTCGTCACCGTCCTGGCCGCGGTGCTCACCGCCTCGCAGTTCAAGGCCGCGCTCACGGTCCTCGCCGTGGCCGTCGCCGTGCTGGTGCTCGTCGAGAGCATCCGCTTCTGGGTGTCCGCAGGGGCGCCCGCCGTACACGACGAAGGAGAACCCGCATGATCGGCCTCGTGCTGGCGGCCGGCGCCGGACGGCGTCTGCGTCCCTACACCGACAGCCTTCCCAAGGCTCTGGTGCCGGTGGGCCCCGCGGGCATAGAGGGCGAGCCGACGGTCCTGGACCTCACCCTCGGCAACTTCGCCGAGATCGGCCTGACCGAGGTCGCGATCATCGTCGGCTACCGCAAGGAGGCCGTGTACGAGCGCAAGGCGGCCCTCGAGGCGAAGTACGGCCTCAAGCTCACCCTCATCGACAACGACAAGGCCGAGGAGTGGAACAACGCCTACTCCCTGTGGTGCGGCCGTGACGCCCTCAAGGACGGTGTGATCCTCGCCAACGGCGACACCGTGCACCCGGTCTCGGTGGAGCGCACGCTGCTCGCGGCCCGCGGCGAGGGCAAGCGGATCATCCTCGCGCTGGACACCGTGAAGTCCCTGGCGGACGAGGAGATGAAGGTCGTCGTGGACCCCGCCGAGGGCGTCCGGAAGATCACCAAGCTGATGGACCCCGCCGAGGCCACCGGTGAGTACATCGGCGTCACCCTCATCGAGGGCGACGCGGCCCCCGAGCTGGCCGACGCCCTGAAGACGGTCTTCGAGACCGACCCCCAGCAGTTCTACGAGCACGGCTACCAGGAGCTGGTGAACCGCGGCTTCCGGATCGACGTCGCGCCGATCGGCGACGTGCAGTGGGTGGAGATCGACAACCACGACGACCTCGCCCGTGGACGGGAGATCGCGTGCCAGTACTGACCCGGCTGATCCCCTCGCCGCTCGTCGTCGACATCCGCCCGGGTGCCCTCGACGACCTGGCCGGGGTCCTCGCCGACGAGCGCATCTCGCAGTCCGGCCGGCTCGCCGTCGCCGTCAGCAACGGCTCGGGCGCCCGGCTGCGCGAACGCCTCGCCCCGTCGCTGCCCGGCGCCACCTGGTACGAGGTCGGCGGCGGCACCATCGACGACGCTGTCCGGCTGGCGAGCGACATAAAGGCCGACCGCTACGACGCCGTCGTCGGACTCGGCGGCGGGAAGATCATCGACTGCGCCAAGTTCGCCGCCGCGCGCGTCGGGCTGCCGCTGGTCGCCGTCGCCACCAACCTCGCGCACGACGGTCTGTGCTCGCCGGTCGCGACCCTCGACAACGACGCGGGCCGCGGCTCGTACGGTGTGCCGAACCCGATCGCGGTCGTCATCGACCTCAACGTGATCCGTGAGGCGCCGGTCCGCTTCGTGCGCTCCGGTATCGGCGACGCCATCTCCAACATCTCCGCGGTCGCGGACTGGGAGCTGGCCAACCGGGTCAACGGCGAGAAGATCGACGGTCTCGCCGCCGCCATGGCCCGGCAGGCCGGCGAGTCGGTGCTCAGGCACCCCGGCGGCGTCGGCGACGACGGCTTCCTGCAGGTGCTGGCCGAAGCCCTCGTCCTCACCGGCATCGCCATGTCCGTCTCCGGTGACTCCCGCCCCTCCTCAGGGGCCTGCCACGAGATCAACCACGCCTTCGACCTGCTCTACCCGAAGCGGGCGGCCGCCCACGGCGAGCAGTGCGGCATCGGCGCGGCCTTCGCGATGTACCTGCGCGGAGCGCACGAGGAGGCGGCGTACATGGCCGGCGTACTGCGCCGGCACGGGCTTCCGGTGCTGCCGGAGGAGATCGGCTTCTCGGTGGACGAGTTCGTCCGCGCCGTGGAGTTCGCTCCGGAGACCAGGCCCGGCCGCTACACGATCCTCGAACACCTCGACCTCAAGACGAACCAGATCAAGGACACCTACGCCGACTATGTCAAGGCCATCGGTAGCTGAACTCCGTCCGGTCGTCCACCCCGTCGGGGTGAAGGACCGGCGCAGCGGTGAGCACTGGGGAGGACGCCTCTACATGCGAGAGGTGTCCCTGCGCGTCGACCGCTACCTGGTGAACACCCGGGTCACGCCCAACCAGCTCACGTACCTGATGACCCTCTGCGGGGTGCTCGCGGCCCCGGCGCTGCTGGTGCCGGGGATCACGGGCGCCGTGCTCGGCGTGGTCGCCACCCAGCTCTACCTGCTGCTGGACTGCGTCGACGGCGAGGTCGCCCGCTGGAAGCAGCAGTACTCGCTCAGCGGGGTCTACCTGGACCGGGTCGGTGCCTACCTCACCGACGCGGCCGTCCTGGTCGGCCTCGGGCTGCGCGCCGCCGACCTGTGGGGCGGCGGCCGGATCGACTGGCTGTGGGCCTTCCTCGGCACGCTCGCCGCGCTGGGCGCCATCCTGATCAAGGCCGAGACCGACCTGGTCGGCGTCGCCCGGCACCAGGCCGGGAAGCCGCCGGTCCAGGAGGCGGCGGCCGAGCCGCGCTCCTCCGGCATGGCGCTGGCCCGCCGGGCCGCCGCGGCGCTGAAGTTCCACCGGCTGATCCTCGGCATCGAGGCCGCGCTGCTGATCCTGGTCCTGGCGATCGCCGACCAGATCCACGGCGACCTGTTCTTCACCCGGCTCGGCACCGCCGTCCTCGCGGGCATCGCCCTGCTGCAGACCGTGCTGCACCTGGTGTCCATCCTGGCGTCCAGCAGGCTGAGGTGAGTGCCATGAAGGTCGGCGCGGTCATCATCACCATGGGCAACCGGCCCGAGGAGCTGAGGGCACTGCTCGACTCCGTCGCCAAGCAGGACGGCGACCGCGTCGAGGTGGTCGTCGTCGGCAACGGCTCGCCCGTCCCGGACGTCCCCGAGGGCGTCCGGACCGTGGAACTGCCCGAGAACCTGGGCATCCCCGGCGGCCGCAACGTCGGCATAGCGGCCTTCGGGCCCGCCGGCCGCGATGTCGACATACTGCTCTTCCTGGACGACGACGGCCTGCTGGCCCGCCACGACACGGCCGAGCTGTGCCGCGAGGCCTTCACGGCCGACCCGGAGCTCGGCATCATCAGCTTCCGCATCGCGGACCCCGAGACCGGCGAGACCCAGCGCCGGCACGTGCCCCGGCTGCGCGCCTCCGACCCGATGCGCTCCTCCCGGGTCACCACCTTCCTCGGCGGCGCCAACGCCGTCCGCACCCGGGTCTTCGCCGACGCCGGCGTCCTCCCGGACGAGTTCTTCTACGCCCACGAGGAGACCGACCTGGCCTGGCGGGCCCTCGACGCCGGCTGGATGATCGACTACCGGTCCGACATGGTGCTCTACCACCCGACGACCGCGCCCTCGCGGCACGCGGTGTACCACCGCATGGTCGCCCGCAACCGGGTCTGGCTGGCCCGCCGCAACCTCCCCGCCCTCCTGGTCCCGGTCTACCTCGGGGTCTGGCTGCTGCTCACGCTGCTGCGCCGGCCCTCCGGACCGGCCCTGAAGGCCTGGTTCGGCGGCTTCAAGGAGGGGTGGAGCAGCCCCTGCGGGCCCCGGAGCCCGATGCGCTGGCGTACGGTGTGGCGGCTGACCCGACTGGGCCGGCCCCCGGTGATCTGACAAGCTCGACCGTACGGACCCGCCCCGGCGGGCGGGTCCGCCGCCCTTGAAGACGCAACCGTGCAAGACGTACTCGAAGACGAAAGCTTCCACCCGTGAGTGAGACAACGCATGACGCCGGAGTCGCGGTGACCGCGGCCCCGTCGCCCGACGAGGGACTGACGGCCGCCCAGCTCGCCGCCAAGTACGGACTCGCGGTGAGCGGCGCCCGGCCCTCGCTCGCCGAGTACGTGGGCCAGCTGTGGGGGCGCCGCCACTTCATCCTCGCCTTCTCCCAGGCGAAGCTGACCGCGCAGTACAGCCAGGCCAAGCTGGGCCAGCTCTGGCAGGTGGCGACCCCGCTGCTGAACGCGGCGGTCTACTACTTCATCTTCGGCGTCATCCTGCACGCGAGCCGCGGCATGTCCCAGGACGTGTACATCCCGTTCCTGGTCACGGGCGTGTTCGTGTTCACCTTCACGCAGAGCTCGGTCATGACCGGCGTCCGCGCGATCTCCGGCAACCTGGGCCTGGTGCGCGCCCTGCACTTCCCGCGCGCCTCGCTGCCCGTCTCCTTCTCGCTGCAGCAGCTCCAGCAGCTGCTGTTCTCGATGATCGTGATGTTCATCGTGGCCATCGGGTTCGGCAGCTACCCGGGGATGTCCTGGCTGCTGATCATCCCGGTGCTGGTGCTGCAGTTCCTGTTCAACACCGGTCTCGCGCTGATCGTCGCCCGCCTCGGCGCCAAGACCCCGGACCTCGCCCAGCTGATGCCGTTCGTCCTGCGCACCTGGATGTACGCCTCCGGTGTCATGTTCTCCATCAGCAAGATGATGGAGGGCCGCCCCGAGTGGGTGGTCCGGCTGCTGCAGGTCAACCCGGCCGCCGTCTACATGGACCTGATGCGGTTCGCGCTGATCGACGGGTACGGCGCCTCGAACCTGCCGCCGCACGTGTGGGCCATCGCCCTGTTCTGGGCCGTGATCGTATTCGCCGGCGGCTTCGTGTACTTCTGGAAGGCGGAGGAGAGGTACGGCCGTGGCTGAGACCGACATCCAGGACACCCCGGACCCGCGCCCGACCGTCATCGCGGACGAGCTGCACATCGTCTACCGGGTCAACGGCGCCAGGACCGGCAAGGGCAGCGCCACCGCCGCCCTCAGCCGCATACTCAAGCGCGGCTCCGACGACGGGGCGCGCGGCGTGCGCAAGGTGCACGCGGTGCGCGGAGTCTCCTTCGTCGCCCGCCGCGGAGAGGCGATCGGCCTGATCGGATCCAACGGCTCCGGCAAGTCCACGCTGCTGCGCGCCATCGCCGGACTGCTCCCCGCCGAGAGCGGCAAGGTCTACACCGACGGCCAGCCCTCCCTGCTCGGCGTCAACGCCGCCCTGATGAACGACCTCACCGGTGAGCGCAACGTCATCCTCGGCGGTCTCGCGATGGGCATGTCCCGCGAGCAGGTCAAGGAGCGCTACCAGGACATCGTCGACTTCTCGGGGATCAACGAGAAGGGCGACTTCATCACCCTGCCGATGCGGACGTACTCCTCCGGCATGGCGGCCCGGCTGCGCTTCTCCATCGCCGCCGCCAAGGACCACGACGTCCTCATGATCGACGAGGCGCTGGCCACCGGTGACCGCAAGTTCCAGAAGCGCTCGGAGGCGCGGATCCGGGAACTGCGCAAGGAGGCCGGCACGGTCTTCCTGGTCAGCCACAACAACAAGTCCATCCGCGACACCTGCGACCGCGTCCTGTGGCTGGAACGCGGTGAACTGCGCATGGACGGACCCACCGAAGAGGTCCTCAAGGAGTACGAGAAGTTCACGGGCAAGTGACCCGTTTCGGCCAGGGCCCCGCGGAACCTCTCCGGCGGGGCCCTGCGTCTGCAAAGGAAACGTCAACTCGCGCATGACGTAGGAATCTTGACGGCAATTGGTGTGTTGTTGTGATGCGCGGGACACCCTGCCGGTCCAAGCTGCGTTGTACAACGTAAGCTGTACCGGTCCCCGAAAGCGGCACATGGGGCGATAAAGCGCGACACCCTCCGCCGGGCCGCCCCGCGGAGGGCCAGGCGGCGTGTCCGAAATAGTGTGTATCGGATCGGCAGTGTAGAACGGGAGATGTGACGGCAATGGCTACGGAAACTCCCCAGCTCAGCGCAGCATGTGCCGTCCACGCCCCGGGCAGCCCGCGGTGACGGCAACCCGCACGGCGCCGGACCTGGAGCGCGCCACCCTCGACAAGGCCGCGAGCGAGAACTTCCCCGTGGCCCCCTTCTTCCTGCCCCGCGCCTGGCGCGACGACCTCATGGCCGTGTACGGATTCGCCCGCCTGGTGGACGACATCGGCGACGGCGACCTCGCCCCCGGCGGCGCCGACGCCCGCGCCCTCGGTGTGCCGGCCGCCGAGGCCGGGGACCGGCTGGTCCTCCTCGACGCCTTCGAGGCCGATCTGCGCCGGGTCTTCGACGGCACCCCGCGCCACCCGCTGCTGCGCCGCCTGCAGCCCACGGCACGCCGCCGCTCCCTCACCCCCGAGCCGTTCCTCGGCCTGATCGCCGCCAACCGTCAGGACCAACTGGTGCGGCGCTACGAGACCTACGACGACCTCCTCGCCTACTGCGAACTGTCCGCGAACCCCGTCGGCCGCCTCGTCCTCGCCGTGACCGGCACCGCGACCCCCGAGCGGATCCGGCTGTCCGACTCGATCTGCACCGCGCTGCAGATCGTCGAGCACCTCCAGGACGTCGCGGAGGACCTCGGCCGTGACCGGATCTATCTGCCGGCCCAGGACATGAAACGTTTCCACGTCCAGGAAACCGACCTCGCCGCGAAAATCGCGAGCGCTTCGGTGCGCGCCCTGGTTGCATACGAAGCACAACGCGCCCGCGATCTGCTGAATGAAGGCGCCCCCTTGGTGGGTAGCGTCCACGGCAGGTTGAAGCTGCTGCTCGCGGGGTTCGTGGCGGGGGGAAGGGCGGCGGTCCGGGCGATCGCCGCCGCCGAATACGACGTACTTCCCGGCCCGCCCAAGCCCGGCAAGGTCCAGTTGCTGCGTGAGGCGGGCGCGACTCTGCGAGGAGAGGGGTGATCCGGACCGTGGAGTCTGTGCCGCACGTGTCCGCACCGGTACTCGCCGCATACGGCTACTGCGAGGCCGTCACCGGGCAGCAGGCCCGCAACTTCGCCTACGGCATCCGGCTGCTGCCGACGCCCAAGCGGCGCGCCATGTCCGCGCTGTACGCGTTCTCCCGGCGCGTCGACGACATCGGCGACGGCGGCCTGCCGGCCGAGGTGAAGGTCGCGCGGCTCGAGGACACCCGGGAACTGCTCACCCTGATCCGCGCCGGCGAGATCGAGGAGGACCACACCGACCCGGTGGCGGTGGCCCTCGCCGATGCCGCGCGCGCCTTCCCGATCCCGCTCGGCGGTCTGGACGAGCTGATCGACGGCGTCCAGATGGACGTGCGCGGCGAGACCTACGAGACCTGGCACGACCTGAAGGTCTACTGCCGCTGCGTGGCCGGCGCCATCGGCCGTCTCTCGCTCGGCGTCTTCGGTACGGAACCGGGCGCGCGCGGCGCCGAGCGCGCCCCCGAGTACGCCGACACGCTCGGCCTCGCGCTACAGCTCACCAACATCCTCCGCGACGTCCGTGAGGACGCCGAGGGCGGGCGCACCTATCTGCCCGCCGACGACCTGGCCAAGTTCGGCTGCTCGGCCGGGTTCGACGGGCCCACTCCACCGCAGGGCTCCGACTTCGCCGGCCTCGTGCACTTCGAAGTGCGGCGGGCCCGCGCCCTGTTCGCCGAGGGCTACCGGCTGCTCCCCATGCTCGACCGGCGCAGCGGCGCCTGCGTGGCCGCCATGGCCGGCATCTACCGCCGGCTGCTGGACCGCATCGAGCGCGACCCCGGGGCCGTGCTGCGCGGCCGGGTCTCGCTGCCCGGACGCGAGAAGGCGTACGTCGCCGTGCGCGGACTGTCCGGCCTCGACACCCGGCACGTCTCCCGGCGGACCGTCAGGAGGCGCGCCTGATGGGTTCCCGGGAACCGTCCGGTTCCGACGATGCGGCGCGGCGGGCAACCCCGCGCTGCGGCGTGGCGTCCCTGACTGCGACGGGCGACCGTGCACCGTTCATCCAGCACGGTCGGCACGCAGGGAAGGACGCAGGATGAGCGAGGGCTCCCGCGCCGAACAGGCGCACGCCGGTGCCCGGGCACCCGAGGCCCCGGCGCGGCGTACCGCCGTCGTCGTCGGCGGCGGTCTCGCCGGTATCACCGCGGCTCTCGCGCTCGCCGACGCGGGCGTCGACGTCACGCTCGTCGAAGGCAGACCCCGGCTGGGCGGTCTCGCCTTCTCCTTCCAGCGCGGCGAGTTGACCGTCGACAACGGCCAGCACGTGTACCTGCGCTGCTGCACCGCCTACCGCTGGTTCCTCGACCGGATCGAGGGCGCGGCGCTGGCGCCGCTGCAGGACCGCCTGGACGTGCCCGTCGTCGACGTCGCCAAGCCCGAGGGCAAACGGCTCGGGCGGCTGCGGCGCGACCCGCTGCCCGTCCCCCTCCACCTGGGGCGCAGCCTGGCCACCTACCCGCACCTCTCGCTCGCCGAGCGCGCCGCCGTCGGGCGCGCCGCGCTCGCGCTCAAGGGGCTCGACCTCACCGATCCGGCCCTGGACGCACAGGACTTCGGCAGCTGGCTGGCCGCGCACGGCCAGTCGGCGCGGGCCGTCGAGGCCCTGTGGGACCTGGTCGGGGTCGCCACCCTCAACGCGGTCGCGGGCGACGCCTCACTGGGGCTCGCCGCGATGGTGTTCAAGACCGGTCTGCTGTCCGACCCGGGCGCGGCCGACATCGGCTGGGCCGCCGTACCGCTCGGCGAACTGCACGACCGGCTGGCGCGCAAGGCGCTCGACTCCGCGGGCGTCCGTACCGAAGTCCGTACACGCGTCACCTCCGTCTCCCTCAACGGGAACGGAGGCTGGAGCGTTCAGGTTCCCGGCGAAACACTCCGCGCCGACGCGGTCGTCCTCGCCGTGCCCCAGCGCGAGACGCACGGCCTGCTGCCGCCCGGCGCCCTCGACGACCCCGGGCGGCTGCTGGAGATCGGCACCGCGCCCATCCTCAACGTGCACGTCGTCTACGACCGCCCGGTGCTCGCCCGGCCGTTCGTCGCCGCCCTCGGCACCCGCGTGCAGTGGGTCTTCGACCGCACCGACGCCTCCGGGCTGCGCGAGGGCCAGTACCTCGCGGTGTCCCAGTCGGCCGCGCTGGACGACATCGACGAACCGGTCGCCGTGCTCCGCGAGCGCTACCTGCCCGAGCTGGAGCGGCTGATTCCCGGTGCGCGCGGCGCCGTGGTGAAGGACTTCTTCGTGACCCGGGAGCGCACGGCGACGTTCGCCCCCACCCCCGGCGTCGGCCGGCTGCGGCCCGGCGCCCGCACCAAGGCTCCCGGCCTGTACCTGGCCGGAGCGTGGACCGCCACCGGGTGGCCCGCGACCATGGAGAGTGCGGTCCGCAGCGGCGTGAGCGCGGCCGACGCCGCGCTGAACGCCCTGGGCCGGCCCCGCCCCGCCCGCCTCTTCGCGTTCGAGGAGGCGGCCTGATGACCGAGCACTACGCGGCGGGCCCCACCCCCGGTACCGCAACAACAGGAGAGACTGTGCCCACTGTGCCCCCCGCCTCGACGGCCGACTCGAGGACCGCGGTGGACGTGACCGCGCTGCTGGAGCGCGGCCGCACCCTGGCCACCCCGGTCCTGCGCGCCGCCGTCGACCGCCTGGCGCCGCCCATGGACACCGTCGCCGCCTACCACTTCGGCTGGATCGACGCCGCGGGCAACCCGGCCGACGGGGACGGCGGCAAGGCCGTGCGCCCCGCCCTCGCCGTGCTCTCCGCCGAGGTGACCGGCGCCGCGCCCGAGGTGGGCGTCCCCGGCGCGGTCGCCGTGGAACTCGTCCACAACTTCTCGCTGCTGCACGACGACCTGATGGACGGCGACGAGCAGCGCCGGCACCGCGACACCGTCTGGAAGGTGCACGGCCCCGCCCAGGCCATCCTGGTCGGTGACGCCCTGTTCGCCCTCGGCAACGAGGTCCTGCTGGAGCTCGGCACCGTCGAGGCCGGCCGCGCCACCCGCCGGCTGACCACCGCCACCCGCGCCCTGATCGACGGTCAGGCGCAGGACATCTCCTACGAGCACCGCGACCGCGTCAGCGTCGAGGAGTGCCTGGAGATGGAGGGCAACAAGACCGGCGCGCTGCTCGCCTGCGCCTCCTCGATCGGCGCGGTCCTCGGCGGCGCGGACGACGCCACCGCCGACGCGCTGGAGCGCTACGGCTACCACCTCGGACTCGCCTTCCAGGCCGTCGACGACCTCCTCGGCATCTGGGGCGACCCGGAGGCCACCGGCAAGCAGACCTGGAGCGACCTGCGCCAGCGCAAGAAGTCCCTGCCGGTGGTGGCCGCGCTCGCGGCGGGCGGCGACGCCTCCGAACGGCTCGGCGAGATCCTCGCCGCCGACGCCAAGAGCAGCGACTTCGAGAACTTCTCCGAGGAGGAGTTCGCGGCCCGGGCCGCCCTCATCGAGGAGGCCGGCGGCCGAGAGTGGACGGCAGGGGAGGCACGCCGGCAGCACGCGATCGCCGTCGAGGCACTCGACGCCGTCCACATGCCCGACCGGGTGAGGGCCGCCTTCACGGCACTCGCCGATTTCGTCGTCGTACGGAAGAGATGATCACTATCGGCCGAATAACCCTCGCGTAGTCGCCGGCCGGTGCCGCGGATGACGGCACCGGCCGACGGCGGACCCACAGCAGCACGACTCGCACGACTGCACGAAGGGGAAGCCATGACAGCGACGACCGACGGAAGCACCGGAGCGACCATGCCGCCCCGCGCTGCCGCGGCCAGCGAAACAGACATCACCATCCCCGAGGCGGCCGGGGTACCAGAAGCCGCCGAACGCGCCGCGCGCCGCGCCACCGACTTCCTGCTCGCCCGGCAGGACGCCCAGGGCTGGTGGAAGGGCGACCTGGAGACGAACGTCACCATGGACGCCGAAGACCTGCTGCTCCGTCAGTTCCTGGGCATCCTGGACGAGGAGACGACGCGGGCCGCCGCCCTGTTCATCCGCGGCGAGCAGCGCCCGGACGGCACCTGGGCCACCTTCTACGGCGGCCCCGGCGAACTGTCCACCACCATCGAGGCGTACGTCGCCCTGCGGCTGGCCGGCGACGCGCCCGACGCCCCGCACATGGCGAAGGCCTCGGCCTGGGTCCGCGAACGCGGCGGCATCGCCGCCTCCCGTGTCTTCACCCGGATCTGGCTCGCCCTGTTCGGCTGGTGGAAGTGGGACGATCTGCCCGAACTCCCGCCGGAACTCATCTACTTCCCCCGCTGGATGCCGCTCAACATCTACGACTTCGGGTGCTGGGCCCGGCAGACCATCGTGCCGCTGACCATCGTCTCGGCCAAGCGCCCCGTCCGCCCGGCCCCCTTCCCGCTGGACGAGCTGCACACCGACCCGGCCGACCCCAACCCCGCCAAGCCGCTGGCACCGGCGGCGAGTTGGGACGGCGCCTTCCAGCGCCTCGACAAGGCGCTGCACCGACTGCGCAAGGTCGTCCCGCGCCGGCTGCGCAGGGCCGCGATGAACTCCGCCGCCCGCTGGATCATCGAGCGGCAGGAGAACGACGGCTGCTGGGGCGGCATCCAGCCCCCGGCCGTGTACTCGGTCATCGCCCTGCGCCTGCTCGGCTACGACCTCCAGCACCCGGTGATGCGCGAGGGTCTCGCCTCACTGGACCGCTTCGCCGTGTGGCGCGAGGACGGCGCCCGGATGATCGAGGCCTGCCAGTCCCCGGTGTGGGACACCTGCCTCGCCACCATCGCGCTCGTCGACGCGGGCCTGCCGGTCGACCATCCGCAACTGGTCAGGGCGGCCGACTGGATGCTCGGCGAGGAGATCGTCCGGCCCGGTGACTGGGCCGTGAAGCGACCCCAACTTCCGCCCGGCGGGTGGGCGTTCGAGTTCCACAACGACAACTACCCCGACATCGACGACACCGCCGAGGTGGCTCTCGCGCTGCGCCGGGTCCGGCACCACGACCCCGAGCGCGTGGACCACGCCGTCGGGCGCGCGGTGCGCTGGAACCTGGGGATGCAGTCGAGGAACGGCGCGTGGGGCGCCTTCGACGTCGACAACACCAGCCCGTTCCCGAACCGGCTGCCGTTCTGCGACTTCGGCGAGGTCATCGACCCGCCGTCCGCCGACGTCACCGCCCACGTCGTCGAGATGCTCGCCGCCGAGGGCCTGGCCCACGATCCCCGCACCCGGCGCGGCATCGACTGGCTGCTCGCCGAACAGGAGCCCGACGGCTCGTGGTTCGGACGTTGGGGCGTCAACTACCTGTACGGCACCGGTTCCGTGGTGCCCGCCCTCACCGCGGCCGGTCTGCCCGGCTCCCACCCGGCGATCCGGCGGGCGGTGGCCTGGCTGGAGAAGGTGCAGAACGACGACGGCGGCTGGGGCGAGGACCTGCGCTCCTACAAGCACGTCAAGGAGTGGAGCGGCCGCGGCGCCTCCACCGCCTCGCAGACCGGCTGGGCGCTGATGGCGCTGCTCGCGGCGGGGGAGCGGGACTCGCAGGCCGTGGAACGCGGCATCCAGTGGCTGGCCGCGACCCAGCGGGAGGACGGCTCCTGGGACGAGCCGTACTTCACCGGCACCGGCTTCCCCTGGGACTTCTCCATCAACTACCACCTGTACCGCCAGGTGTTCCCGCTCACCGCGCTCGGCCGCTATCTGCACGGCGACCCCTTCGAGCGGCCCCCGCTCGCCCGGGCCAGGAGGTCCCACTCCGACGGCAGGAAGCCGCTGCCCGAGGCCACGGTGAGCTGAGGTGAGCACCCGGCCCGCCCCGCCTCCGCTGCTGATCGCCTGCGCGCTCGGCATCGAGCACCTCGCCCTGCGCACCGGCGACCGCGGCGGGGCGGGAGGGCCGGTCACCTTCGTCCGCACCGGCATGGGGCCCCGGGCGGCGGAACGGTCCGTCACCCGGTACCTGTCCGAGCCGGCGCTCACCGCCGCGGCCGTTCTGGCCACCGGCTTCTGCGCCGGGCTCGCCCCCGGTATGCACCCCGGCGACCTGGTCGTCGCCGAGGAGACCCGGGACCCGCGCGGGACCGTCCCGTGCGTGGACACCGAACCGCTCGTCAAGGAGCTCGCGCGCGTCCTGCCCGGGCGCACCGTCCACACCGGACCGCTCACCGGCTCCGACCACGTCGTCCGCGGCCCGGAGCGGTCCGCGCTGCGCGCGACCGGCGCGATCGCCGTCGACATGGAGTCGGCGGCCACGCTGCTGAGCGCCGTGCGCGCCGGCGAGCGTCCGGTTGCGGCCGTACGGGTGGTCGTGGACGCTCCGGAACATGAACTCGTCCGGATCGGCACGTTGCGCGGTGGAATATCAGCCTTCCGCGTTCTTCGTTCCGTTCTTCCCGCATTTTATGAATGGCACCGTTCTTTGTCGCTCCCCCGGAGGTGAGCCAGATGGCCATGCCGTTGCGTCAGTCCATCAAGGTCGCTACATACCTGGCCGAACAGAAACTCCGCAGGCGGGACAAGTTTCCGCTGATCGTCGAACTGGAACCGCTCTTCGCCTGCAACCTCAAGTGCGAGGGCTGCGGCAAGATCCAGCACCCGGCCGGTGTGCTCAAGCAGCGCATGCCGGTCGCCCAGGCCGTGGGCGCGGTGCTGGAGTCGGGTGCGCCGATGGTGTCCATCGCCGGCGGGGAACCGCTGATGCACCCGCAGATCGACGAGATCGTGCGCCAGCTCGTGGCCAGGCGGAAGTACGTCTTCCTCTGCACCAACGCACTGCTGATGCGCAAGAAGATGGACAAGTTCACGCCCTCGCCCTACTTCGCCTTCGCGGTGCACATCGACGGGCTGCGGGAGCGGCACGACGAGTCGGTCGCGAAGGAGGGGGTGTTCGACGAGGCGGTGGAGGCCATCAAGGAGGCCAAGCGGCGCGGCTTCCGGGTGACCACCAACTCCACCTTCTTCAACACCGACACCCCCCAGACGATCATCGAGGTGCTCAACTTCCTCAATGACGACCTGCGGGTGGACGAGATGATGATCTCGCCCGCCTACGCCTACGAGAAGGCGCCCGACCAGGAGCACTTCCTGGGCGTGGAGCAGACCCGCGAGCTGTTCCGGAAGGCCTTCGCGGGCGGCAACCGCCGCAAGTGGCGGCTCAACCACTCCCCGCTCTTCCTGGACTTCCTGGAGGGCAAGGTCGACTTCCCCTGCACCGCCTGGGCGATCCCGAACTACTCGCTCTTCGGCTGGCAGCGCCCCTGCTACCTGATGAGCGACGGCTACGTCCCGACGTACCGCGAGCTCATCGAGGAGACCGACTGGGACAAGTACGGCCGCGGCAAGGACCCGCGCTGCGCCAACTGCATGGCGCACTGCGGCTACGAGCCCACCGCCGTCCTTGCCACCATGGGCTCCCTGAAGGAGTCGCTGCGGGCCATGCGCGAGACCGTCTCCGGAAACCGGGAGTGACGCCATGACCGCCGTGCCTCTGGGTGTCCCCGAGGTGCCGGCCCGGCCGGTCGCGCCGCGGCGTGTGTCGCGGCGGATCGATGTCGGGCCGGTGGCGGTGGGGGGCGGAGCCCCGGTCTCGGTGCAGTCGATGACGACGACCCGTACGTCGGACATCGGTGCCACCCTCCAGCAGATCGCCGAGCTGACCGCGTCCGGCTGCCAGATCGTCCGGGTCGCCTGCCCCACGCAGGACGACGCGGACGCGCTGCCGGCCATCGCCCGCAAGTCGCGGATCCCGGTGATCGCGGACATCCACTTCCAGCCCAAGTACGTCTTCGCCGCGATCGAGGCGGGCTGCGCGGCGGTGCGGGTGAACCCGGGCAACATCAAGCAGTTCGACGACCAGGTGAAGGAGATCGCGCGGGCCGCCAGGGACCACGGCACCCCGATCCGGATCGGTGTCAACGCGGGTTCCCTGGACAGGCGGCTGCTGCAGAAGTACGGCAAGGCCACCCCGGAGGCGCTCGTCGAGTCGGCCCTGTGGGAGGCGTCCCT
>NZ_JBEXYS010000029.1:0-24143 GCF_040631045.1 Streptomyces sp. NPDC005706
CTCTACGAGCACAAGGTGTTCGTGCAGGGCGCGGTGTGGAACATCGACTCCTTCGACCAGTGGGGCGTGGAGCTGGGCAAGGTCCTCGCCAAGCGGGTCGAACCGGCCCTGACCGAGGGCGCGGAGGTCCCCGGCCTGGACGCCTCCACCCGGGCCCTCGTCGCCAAGTACCGGGAGCTGCGCGGCCGTAGCTGACCCGTGCGGTACGCCGGGCCGGAGGCGGGCGCCTTCGGCTCGGCGTACCGGCTCCCGGTACTCAGGCCACCGCGCTCAGCGTGTCCGCCTGCCGCCTGCGTGCCGCCCGCGCGGCGGGCAGCGCGGTGAGGGCGGCGGCCCCCAGCACGGCGCCCGCGCCCAGCGCGAGCAGCAGTCCGGGCGGCGGCGACTGGGCGATCCCGGCACCGATGCCGCTGGAGTCGCCCTGGGCGTCGATCAGCCGGTGCGCCAGCGGCAGCCCCAGTGCCGTAGCGGCGACCGCCGCCGCCAGCGCCGTACAGGTCGTCGTGGTGACGGTGATCGCGCCGATCTGCCGCGGTGACATGCCGATCGCCCGCAGGGCCAGCACGTCCCGCTCGCCCTCCCGGACGCTGCCGCCGATCGCGGTGAGCAGCTCGACCAGACCGATGAGGGCGAGCACCGCGACCAGCCCGGCGACGACCGCGCGCAGCGGAGACAGGCCGTCGGCCGGGTTCGGCACTGCTGCCACGTCCAGGTGGCCGTGCCCGGCCGCGGCGAGGGCGGCCGCGACCCGCTGCGGATCGGCGCCGGGGCGCAGCCCCAACTGGTAGAACGCGGGGGACAGGGCGGGGTCGTTCTCGCGCAGGGTGTCCACGGAGGTCGTCACGACCCGGCCGGCGTTCTGCGGTTCGAGGCTGCGGCCCACGATGTGCAGGATCTGCGGCCGCTCGCCCACCGTCATCCGCACCCAGTCACCGACCCGGACGTGCAGCAGGTCGAGCAGCCCCTGCCCGGCCACCGCCTCGTCCGGGCCGCGCGCGGCCCGGCCCTCGGCGAGCGCGTACGGGTAGGGCCGGTCGTGGGTGCCGAGGCCGCGCAGGGCGATCGTCCCGGTCTGGCCGGGCACCAGCGCGGCCACCTCGACCCCCGGATAGGCGGTGGCCACCCGGTGGTCGGCCGCCAGCACCGCCCGTACCCGCGCGTCGCCCAGGGCGCCGTCCGAACGGACCGCCAGCGCGGCCGGCAGACCCACCCGCTCCGGGCTGCTGTGGAACCGGTCGATGGTCGTCCAGGCGCTGAGCGCCACCACGATCAGCGTCAGCGGCAGCGTCAGCCGGGCCACTCCGGCCAGCGACCGGCCGCGGCCCGCGAACGCCTTGTGGCAGCCGAGGACGAGCGCCGCCGGCAGCCGCAGCCCCAGGGCACCGCGCGCCAGACCGGTCAGCCGGCCGCCCGCCGGAGCGGACGGACGCGGCACCGGCACCGGCGGCACCCGGCCCGCCCGCCAGGCCGCGAGCCCCGTCGTCAGGCCGATGAACAGCACCGCGCCCACGGGCACGGCCGACAGTGCCACGGTGTGCCCCGGCAGGGTCTGCCACACACCCACCGCGTCGCCGAGCCGCCCCGGGACCCGGCTGCCGCACCCCTCGGTGAGCGCCGCGGCGGCCACCGCGCCGAGCGCCGCGTACGCCAGGTGCTGCAGCAGGAAGACCCGCACCACCTGCCCGGGCGTGAAGCCGATCGCCTTCAGCACCGAGATGTCCCGCAGATGGCCGCGGATGCGGGTACCGATCGCGCCGTGCACGGCGAACCCCGCGGCCGCCAGCGCGCCCAGTCCGAAGAGGCCGAGCACCTGGCCGAGCAGGCGGTTCTCACCCTGCGCCGCGGCCCGCGCCTGCTGCCAGGTGGAGACCTCGCCGACCGCGCCCGCGCCCAGCACGGTGACGGCGCGCTGCACCACGTAGTCGGTGTCGGCCGGGTCGCCGAGGCGCAGCCCGGTCACCTGGCCGCCGGGGGCCCGCACGACGGAGGGCAGCGCCCAGACCAGGCCGGGCTGGGAACCCGGGCTGTAGCCGGGCTCGGCGCTGTCCGCGATGCCGGCCACGGTGAGCGTGCGCGCGGTGCCGGGCAGCGTGAGGGTGTCGCCGGGCTCGGCCAGCAGCGCCCGGGCCAGCCGGCTCTCCAGGACCACGCCGTCCGGCCGCCCGGGGGCCAGCCAGTGGCCGGCGGTGAGCACCGGGCGGCCGACCGAGGGCAGCCGCCCGGTGCCGCGCAGCTCCACCGCGGCCCGGGTGCCGCGGCCGGCGACGGTGGCGGACTCGGTGGGATAGGGGCCGGCGACGGACTCGACACCGTCCAGCCGGGCGAGCTTGCGGGCGTCCGCCGAGGGGGCGGTGTGGATCCACACATGGGCCCCGTGGGCCTGGGTGAAGGTCCGCTGCCAGGGGTTGGTGGCGTAGCCGAACAGGGCTGCGGCCAGCAGCAGGGAGGCGACGATGCCGGCGGTGGCCAGCGTGATGAACAGCGCCTCGCCGCGGTGCGTGCGCAGATCGGAGTGGGCCCAGCGCAGGGTGGCTCGCACGAATCAGTCCCCGGTCCCGCGGCCGCACCGCCGGCGCGCAGTCCGTGCGTGCGCCGCCCGCCCGCGCGCCGCCGGTCGCCGCGTCATCGGTCCGCGCACTGTCACTCCGTGCGTCGCCCGCCCGCGCGCCGTCGGTTGCTGCACCGTTCGTCCGCGCGTCATCAGTCCCTCAGCTCCAGCACGCCCGCCGTCCCGGGCTTCCGGGGCGGGGCGCCGTCCAGGACGGCGTCGTCGGCGATCCGGCCGTCGAAGAAGCTGATCACACGGTCGGCGGCGCTGGCCAGCCGGGCGTCGTGGGTGACCAGGACGATGCTCTGCCCGCGTCCGTGGAAGCGGGACAGCAGCCGCATCACCTCGCGGGTGCCCTTGCTGTCCAGACTGCCGGCGGGCTCGTCGGCCAGCAGCAGCGGCGGATGGTTGACCAGCGCGCGGGCGAGCGCGACCCGCTGCTGTTCGCCGCCGGACAGCTCGCCGGGCATGCTGCGCTCCTTGCCCGCGAGACCCAGCTCGGCGAGGAGTTCCTCGCGCTCGGCCCGGGCCCGCTTCGGGGGCACGCCGGCGAGCAGGGCGGGCAGCTCGACGTTGTCCGCGACCGACAGGTTCGACACCAGGTTGAAGAACTGGAAGACGATCCCGATGGCCTTGCGGCGCTCCACCGCCCAGCGCGCCTCGCTGAAGGAGTCCGTGCACCGGCCGTCGAGCCAGATGCTCCCCTCGTCCGGCCGCTGCAGCCCGCCGAGCAGGTGCAGCAGCGTGGACTTGCCGGCTCCGGACGGCCCGGTGATCGCCACGAACTCGCCGCGCGCCACGCTCAGGCCGACCCCGCGCACGGCATGCGCGGGCGCGCCCTCGCCGTGGTGGGTCTTCACCAGTCCCTCGGCGCGCAGCAGCGGAACGGAGCCGTCGTTCACTCCAGTTCCTCCAGTTCCTCCTGGCACCGCTCCAGCCAGTCGAGGTCGGCCTGCATATGCAGCATCGCGCCCTCGATGAGCAGCTGGGCGATTCGGTTGTCCCGGCTCTCGGCCGCGGCCAGTTTCGACAGATCGCGCATGGTGTTGAGGTACTGACGCCGCTGCCTGTTGATGAGTGCGATCTGGTCGGCGAGACCGGTCTGCGGGGCCAGCGCGAGCTTCATGAAGAACTCGTCCCGTACCCGCGGCTCGTCCTCGGTCTCCTCGAACCAGGCGTGCAGCGCCTCCCGCCCGGCGTCGGTGAGGTGGTAGACCTTCTTGTTGGGCCGGCTCGACTGCTCGACGTCCTCGCCCTCGATCAGTCCCGACTTCTCGAGGCGGCCGAGGGTCACGTAGATCTGGCCGACGTTCGGCTGAGGGTACGCGGAGCCCAGCAGTTGCTCAAGGCCCTGCTTCAGCTCGTAACCATGGGCGGGGCCGCGCGCGAGGAGTGCCAGGAGGGGCAGGCGCACTCGTGCTCTCCTCCTAGTCCGCGAATGTGCTCCAGGCCCTAGTATCGCCCATACCTAACAGGTATACATGGCCTCTGACTCCCGGGCGAGGGTGCCCGGAGCCGGGTGTACGTGTTCAGGGAGGAACCTATGCGGTGGATGCGCGCCGCCGGTAGGGGGCTCCTCGTTCTCGCCGTGGTCCTCTCCGGGTACGTGGCCTTCGGCGCCCGCGCCGGCGAAACCGGCACCGGCGGGCGCGGGCCGCTCACCCTGGCCACCGCCGGCGACCTGACCAGCTACCTCGGCCCGCTCCTGCGGGGCTGGAACCGTACCCACCCCGGCGAGAAGGTGACCCTCGTCGAACTTCCGGACTCCGCCGACGAGACGTACGCGCAGATGACCACCGACCTGCGCGGCGGCGACCGGGGCCGGTTCGACGTCCTCAACATCGACGTCAACTGGACGGCCGAGTTCGCAGCGGCCGGCTGGATCCGCCCGCTGCCCGGCGACCGTTTCCCGCTCCGCAGCTTCCTGAGGCCGGTGGTGAGAACCGCCCGGTACGACGGACGCCTGTACGCCGTCCCGTACGTCACCAACGCCGGGCTGCTGCTGTACCGCAAGGACGTCCTCGCCAAGGCCGGGGTGCCGCCGCCGCGCACCTGGGCCGAGCTGGAGCGCGACGCGAGGACCATCGCGCCGAGGTACGGTCTTGACGGCTACGCGGGCCAGTTCCTGCCCTACGAGGGCCTCACGGTCAACGCGGCCGAGGCGGTCTACTCGGCGGGCGGCACCATCCTCGGTGACGAGGGCGCACGCGTCACCGTGGACTCCGACGCGGCCCGCGAGGGCATCGGCTTCCTCGCCCGCGGCCTGCGCGAGGGCTGGATCCCCAAGGCGGCGCTGACGTACAAGGAGGAGGAGTCCAAGGAGGCCTTCCGGGACGGCCGGCTGCTCTTCCTGCGCAACTGGCCCTACGCCTACGCGGCCGCCTCGGCCCGGGGCTCCAAGGTCGCCGGCCGGGTCGGCGCGGTACCGCTGCCCGGACCCGACGGGCCGGGCAAGAGCGTCCTCGGCGGATCCAACCTGGCCGTCAACACCCACGCCCGGCACCCCGATTCGGCCGCCCGCCTGATCGCCTACCTCACGAGCGAGCGCGTCCAGCGCCAGGTGCTGACGCGGGGCGCGCTGCCGCCCGTGCGCGCCGCCCTCTACGACGATCCGGACCTGATCGCGCGGTTCCCCTATCTGCCGACCCTGCGCGCCGCCGTCATGTCGGCCGAGCCGCGCCCCACGAGTCCGCACTACGACCAGGTCAGCCTGGTGGTCCAGGCCGTCGTGCACGACGCGCTGACCGGGCGGCAGACGCCCTCGGCCGCGGTGCGCCGGCTGGCGCGCGAACTCGACGCCGTCGCCGGCCGATAACCCTTCCCTAGTTACTTGTTAAGTAACGCTGACATCTCAACTGTGCTCAGGATGCCCCAATAGATCCCTGTTTGCGCACTCAACTCCTCAGTAGCCTCCGTTCTTTTCATTGACACCCTCGCGACACGCCTACCTAACATGCATGCATAACTGCTGCCCTTCACAGAGACAGGCCCCAGGGTTGAACAGGCATCATTGGTGGCGTGACGCGGTGATCTACCAGGTCTACGTCCGCAGCTTCCTCGACAGCACCGGCGACGGCATCGGCGATCTGGCCGGCGTGCGCGCCGGACTGCCGTACCTGAAGAAGCTCGGCGTCGACGGGATCTGGCTGAGCCCGTTCTATCCCTCGCCCCAGCACGACCACGGCTACGACGTCGCCGACTACCGCGACGTCGACCCGCTCTTCGGCGACCTCGCCGAGTTCGACCTGCTGATGGCGGCCGCCCGGCGGCTCGGGACCAGGATCCTGCTGGACATCGTCCCCAACCACTGCTCCAGCGAGCACCCGTGGTTCCGTGAGGCGCTGGCCTCCCCGCCCGGCAGCCCGGCCCGTGCCCGCTTCCACTTCGCCGACGGGCGCGGCCCCGACGGCGCCGAACCGCCCAACAACTGGCACGCCATGTTCGGCGGCCCGGCCTGGACCCGGGTCACCGAGGCGGACGGCCGGCCCGGCCAGTGGTACCTGCACATGTTCACGCCCGAACAGCCCGACTGGAACTGGCGGAACCCGGAGATCCACGCGGAGTTCGACCGGACCCTGCGCTTCTGGCTCGACCGCGGCGTGGACGGCTTCCGCATCGACGTCGCCGCCGGGCTGTTCAAGCACCCCGGACTGCCCGACTCCGACGACCCGGAGGCCGACGCCCGCACCCGCGACTCGGTCAACCCGCTGGCCTGGAACCAGCCCGAGGTGCACGACGTGTGGCGGCGGTGGCGGGCCACCTGCGAGGAGTACACCGCCCGCGACGGCCGCGAGCGCCTGCTGGTCGGCGAGGTCTCCGTGCCCACCGCCCGCGAACACGCCAAGTACGTCCGCCCCGACGAACTCCACCAGGCCTTCTTCTTCGACCTGCTCGGCGCCCCCTGGGACGCCGACGCCTTCCGCAAGGTCGTCTCCGAGGCCATGCAGGACATCGCCGGCACCGGCTCGACCGTCACCTGGGTCCTCAACAACCACGACCAGGTGCGCACCGTCACCCGCTACGGCGAGCCCGCCACCGGCGGCAGCGGCCTCGGCCCCGCCCGGGCCCGCGCCGCCGCGCTGCTGATGCTGGCCCTGCCCGGAGCCGCGTACATCTACCAGGGCGAGGAACTGGGCCTGCCCGAGGTCGTCGACCTGCCCGACGACGTGCTCACCGACCCGATCTTCCACCGCACCGGGAGCCGGGCCCGCATCCGCGACGGCTGCCGGGTGCCCCTGCCGTGGTCCGGGCAGGCCTCCCCGTTCGGCTTCACCTCCGGCGCGGAGAGCGCCAAGCCCTGGCTGCCGCAGCCGGAGTACTTCGCCGAGTACGCCACCGACCGCGCCCTCGCCGACACCCGCTCCTTCTGGCACCTGTACCGCGACGGCCTGCAACTGCGCTCCTCACTGCCGCAGCTGGGCGAGGGCACGCTGCGCTGGCTGGACACCCCGCCCGGCGTCCTCGGCTTCGTCCGCGGCGACGGCCTGGTCTGCGCCGTCAACTTCACCGCCTCTCCCACGCCCGCGCCGGCCGCCGGCACCCCCCTGCTGTCCAGCGGGCCCTGCCCGGCCGGGGTGCTGCCCGGCTCGACGGCCGCCTGGTGGCTCACCGACCTCTGACCTCCCCCCGCTCCACGTCAACTCCCACCCTCCCGAAGGGACATCAAAGATGATGCGACGACGTACCACCCTGCTCGCCGGCTGCACCGCCCTCGCCCTGGCGCTCGGCGCGACCGCCTGCGGCGGCGGCCCCGTCTCGGCCGGCGGCGGCGACAAGGCGCTCAGCGGCCAGACGGTCACCGTGGCCGGTGTCTGGTCCGGCAGCGAACAGAAGAACTTCCAGAAGGTGCTGGACGCCTTCACCGCGAAGACCGGCGCCAAGACCCAGTTCGTCTCCACCGGCGACAACGTCTCCACGGTCGTCGGCAGCAAGATCGAGGGCGGCAACGCGCCCGACGTGGTGATGGTCCCGCAGGTCGGCGTGCTCCAGCAGTTCGCGAAGAAGGGCTGGCTGAAGCCGCTGTCCGCCACCACGGGCAAGTCCGTGGACGCCGGCTACGCGCCCGTGTGGAAGAAGTACGGCAGCGTCGACGGCACGCTCTACGGCCTCTACTTCAAGGCCGCCCACAAGTCGACCGTCTGGTACAGCCCCGACGCCCTCGCCCAGGCGGGAGTGAAGCCGCCGAAGACGTACGACGAGATGCTCAAGGCCGGGCACACCGTCTCCGACTCCGGGCTCGCCGCCTTCGCCGTCGCCGGACAGGACGGCTGGACCCTCACCGACTGGTTCGAGAACATCTACCTCTCCCAGGCCGGCCCCGAGAAGTACGACGCCCTCGCCACGCACAAGCTGAAGTGGACGGACGCCTCCGTCGTCCAGGCGCTCGGCACCCTCGGCAAGCTGTTCAAGGACAAGCAGCTCATCGCGGGCGGCCAGAAGGGCGCCCTCAACACCGACTTCCCCGGCTCGGTGGAGAAGGTGTTCGGACCCAAGCCGCAGGCCGGCCTGGTCTACGAGGGCGACTTCGTCGCCGGCGTCGCCCACGACCAGTTCCAGCGGACCATCGGCAAGGACGCCGACTTCTTCCCGTTCCCGGCGGTCGGCGGCGGCAAGGCACCGGTGGTCAGCGGCGGCGACGCGGCCGTCGTCCTCAAGGACGGCAAGAACGCGAAGGCCGGCATGAAGCTCCTGGAGTACCTGGCGACCCCCGAGGCGGCGGCCGTGTGGGCGAAGGCGGGCGGCTTCCTGTCCCCGAACAAGAAGCTCGACCTCGCCTCCTACGGCGACGACGTCACCCGTGCCACCGCCAAGTCCCTCGTCGGCGCCGGTGATTCGGTCCGCTTCGACATGTCCGACCAGGCGCCGGCGGCCTTCGGCGGCACCAAGGGCACCGGCGAGTGGAAGCTCCTGCAGGACTTCCTGCGCGACCCGTCCGACCCGAAGGGGACCGCGGCGAAGCTCGAGGCCGCCGCGGCCAAGGCCTACCAGGACTGACCGGACCGATGACCGCCACCACACTCATGTCCAAGGAGGCGGCCCCGCCCGCCGCCGGCGCGGCGCGGGGGCGCCGCGGCCGGCGGCGCGCCCGGACCGTCGCCCTGCTCTTCGTCTTCCCCGCCCTTCTCCTGCTCGGCGCGCTGGTCGTCTACCCGGTGCTGTTCTCCGTCGGCCGCAGCTTCTTCGACGCCTCCGGCACCCGGTTCGTCGGCGGCGGCAACTACGCCGAGATGTTCCGCGACCCGGCGACGCTGAAGGCCATCCGCAACACCACCATCTGGGTGGTCGTCGCCCCGGCCCTGCTCACCGGCCTCGGCCTGATCCTGGCCGTCCTCGTGGAGAAGGTGCGCTGGGCCACGGCGTTCAAGCTGCTGCTGTTCATGCCGATGGCGGTCTCCTTCCTCGCCGCCGGCATCATCTTCCGGCTCGCCTACGACGAGGACCCGGACAAGGGCGTCCTCGACGCCGCCGTGGTCTCCGTGCACGACGCCTTCAAGGGCACCTCGTCGTATCCGACGGCACGGGGCCGCGAGGGGCTGCTGGACCAGGGCCGCGACGGGTCCTACCTCAGCCACGCGGCCGTCTCCCCGGGCGACTCGGTCACGCTGCCCATGGTCGGCGTGCTGCCGGGGGACCTGCCGCGGGACGCCGCGCCCGCCCGGCCGGCGGCGCGACGCGCGGCCGCCGCCGGTGACCTGCGCGGCGTCGTCTACCTGGACTTCACGCCCGGCGGGGGAGGGAAGCAGGGCCGGGTCGACCCGAAGGAGAGCGGCCTGCCCGGCATGAAGGTCGAGGCGCTGCGCGACGGCAGGACGGTCGCGAGCACCACGTCCTCCTCCGACGGCTCCTTCCGCTTCACCGGACTCCGTGCGGGCTCGTACACGGTGAAGCTGCCCGCGTCCAACTTCGCGCCGCCCTACCAGGGAGTCTCCTGGCTCGGCCCGACTCTCGTCACCCCGGCGATCATCGGCGCCTACCTGTGGATCTGGACGGGCTTCGCGATGGTGCTGATCGGCGCGGGCCTGTCGAGCCTGCCCCGGGACGCGCTGGAGGCGGCGCGGATCGACGGCGCGAACGAGTGGCAGATCTTCCGCCGCATCACCGTGCCGCTGCTCGCCCCCGTGCTGACGGTCGTCTTCGTCACCCTCCTGATCAACGTGATGAAGGTGTTCGACCTCGTCTACATCATCGCGCCGGGACCGGTGCAGGAGGACGCCACCGTGCTCGCGACCCAGATGTGGCTCGTGTCGTTCGGCGGCGGCAACAACCAGGGGCTCGGCAGCGCCCTCGGCGTGCTGCTGCTCCTGCTGGTGATCCCCGCGATGGTCTTCAACGTCCGCCGCTTCCGAAGGAGTCAGCGATGAACGCGGTCAGGCGCGGCCTGGGCAACGGCCTGGTCCAGGCGTTCCTCGTGGTGATCGGCCTGGTCTGGGTGACCCCGCTCGCCGGACTGTTCCTGTCCTCCCTGCGCTCGGCCCAGGACACGGCGAAGGGCGGCTGGTGGACGGCGCTGGCCAGTCCGGGGCAGCTCTCCTTCGACAACTACTCGGCGCTGCTGAAGAACGCCGGCATCACCCAGGCCTTCTGGAACACCGTGCTGATCTCGGTGCCGACGACCGTCCTGGTCGTCGTCATCGCGGCCCTCGCCGGATACGCCTTCGCCTGGCTGGACTTCCCGCTGCGCGAACCGCTGTTCCTGCTGGTGGTGGCCCTGCTGGTGGTGCCGGTGCAGATCGGCCTGCTGCCCGTGGCCAAACTCTTCGGGCAGCTCGGTCTGTTCGGCACGATCCCCGGCGTGGTCCTCTTCCACGTCGCCTACGGCCTGCCCTTCGCGGTGTTCCTTCTGCGCAACTACTTCGCGGAGATGCCGAAGGAGATGCTGGAGGCGGCGCGGATGGACGGCGGCAGCGAGTGGCGCATCTTCACCCGCCTGGTCCTGCCGGTGGGGCGCCCCGCCATCGCCTCGCTCGCCATCTTCCAGTTCCTGTGGGTCTGGAACGACATGCTGGTCGCGCTGCTCTTCGCCGACAGCTCCTCCCAGCCCCTGACCGTGCAACTCCAGTCCCAGATACGCCAGTTCGGCAGCAACATCGACGTCCTGGCCCCGGGCGCCTTCCTCTCCCTGATAGTCCCCGTGATCGTCTTCTTCGCCTTCCAGCGCCACTTCGTCCAGGGCGTGATGGCGGGCTCGGTCAAGTGACCCCACCTGACGGGGACGACGGAGGCGGCCGGTGGAAACCGGCCGCCTCCGCGTCAGGCGTACGTCCAGCGCCAGGCGCTCCCGCTGTAGGAACACCTGATCCGCGTACCGCCCGCGGTGGTGGTCGTCGCTCCATGGTCGCTGTTACGGCAGAACTGGCCCGCCGCATAGCAGTTGCCCGCGTTGGACGTGATGGAGCAGGTGCCGCCGCCGCTGCTGACACCGCCGGACGAGCCGGAGGTGCCGGTGGTGCCGGAGGCGCGCCTGGTCACGGTGACCGTGGGCCCCGGCTTGCGGACGGTCCGGGTCTTCGTGACCGTCGGCGCGGGCTCCGGCTCGGCGGTCTCGGTGACCGTCGCGGTCACGGACACGGTGACCGTGGGCCGGGGCGCCGGCGTGGCGGATCCGGCCGCCGTGTCGTTCGTGGACCCGCAGCCCACCGCGCCGGCGGCGAGCAGGGCGACGCAGGCGGCCCACAGCCGCTTGCGCCGGTGCGGCCGTATGCCGGCCGGTGCCGGGTCCGTCATGTGACGCGCTCTCACCCGTGGAAGGTGATGTAGCCGTTGCCGTCACGGTCGTTGGCGGACCTGGTGTAGGCGTGGGTGTCCGCGTGGGCGCCGGAGGACTTGTACAGGCGGATGGTGTCCTTGTCGTTGTTCCAGATGAAGTTGCAGTTCTGGCGGTAGACGACGTTCTTGGCGTCCGAGTCGGTGCCGTGGCCCCCGCGCAGCTTCACGTAGTCGCCGGGCTCGAGGTAGTGGTTCTTGGCGAAGACGAACTTGTTGCTGCTGGTGCTGTCCCTGACCACGTAACCCTTGAGGTTCACGGTCGCGGTGCGCGAGTAGTTCTTGATCGTCACGTACTCGCTCTTGGTGTTGCCCGAGGTGCAGCTGTTGGAGTCCCGCCCCGGAGCGTCGTACTGGACGCCCTTGATCTTCAGGGCGGAGGAGTACTCGGCGGCCTGGGCCGGCGCCGCGACGGTGACGGCGACCGCTCCGGCCGTGACGGTTGCGGCCAGCGCGAAACGTATACGCATGAGGTCCCCCCTCAATGGTGCGAGTGATGCGGGCAGGAGCTTACACAAAAGATGAGGGGTACATGTACGCCTGGTGGGGGAAGTGTGAAGAATCCGACTGAAGGGGAGTCATCGAACGGCAACGCGAAGGGGGCGGCGGGGAGTTGAATTCTCCCTGCCGCCCCCGTCCGTCACGGAAGGACGAGCCTCACGGTGACGCCGGTGGATACAGCGACCGCGGCAACCCCGAGGCCGCCGCCGAGTCCAGCAGCCACAGTGTCCGCGAGCGTCCGCGGGCGCCCGCCGCCGGCGCCTGTACCTCGCCCGCGCCCGACAGGGCGATGGCCACCGCCTGGGCCTTGTCCTCGCCGGCCGCGAGCAGCCAGACCTCGCGGGCCGAGCGGATCGCGGGGAGTGTCAGCGAGACCCGGGTCGGCGGCGGCTTGGGCGCGCCGTGCACGCCGACCACCGTGCGCTCCGTCTCGCGGACCGCGGGCAACTCCGGGAACAGTGAGGCCACATGGGTGTCCGGTCCGACGCCCAGCATCAGCACGTCGAAGGTCGGCACCGGGCCGTGGTTCTCCGGCCCGGCCGCCTTGGCCAGTTCCGCCGCGTAGGCCTCCGCCGCCGCCTCCACGTCCGCACCGTGGGGGCCGTCGGACGCGGGCATGGCGTGCACGCGCTCCGGGTCCAGCGGTACCGCGTCCAGCAGCGCCTCGCGGGCCTGCGTGACATTGCGCTCCGGATCGCCCTCGGGCAGATAGCGCTCGTCGCCCCACCACAGGTCCAGGCGGCCCCAGTCGATGGCGTCCCGGGCCGGTGCCGCCGCCAGCGCGGCCAGCAGGCCGTTGCCGTTGCGCCCGCCGGTGAGGACCACGGACGCGCTGCCCCGGGAGGCCTGCGCGTCCACGATCCGGGTGATCAGGCGGGCCGCGGCGGCCTGCGCCATCAGTTCCTTGTCGCGGTGCACGACCAGCTGCGGAGTGCTCACTTCGCCGCCGCCTTCTTCGCCGGGGCCTTCTTCGCGGCCGCCTTCTTCGCGGGCGCCTTCGCGGCCTCCGCCACCGGTTCGGCGACCGCGGCCGGCTCCGCCGCGGGCTCCGGCACGGTGTTCAGCCGCTCCACGCCGTAGGCCAGCGCCGAGGCGTAGGTGTCGTCCGGGTCGAGCCGCCGCAGCTCCTCCGCGATCAGCTCGGCGGTGTCCCGCCGCTTCAGCGCCACCGCGCGGGCCGGCTGACCCTCGATGGACAGGGTGGCCAGCGAGCCGTCCGCCCGGTCCAGGGTGATGGGCCCCTCGCTGGTGTCCATCCGCACGGCCGTCAGCCCCGGCCCCGCGGACAGCGAACGGCGGACGGGAACGTCCAGCCGGTCCGCGAGCCACATCGCCAGCAGCTCACAGCTCGGGTTGAACTCCTCGCCCTCCACCTCGACGGCCTTCACCTCGCACACCACCTGGTCCAGGGCCGCCGCGAGCATCGAGCGCCACGGCGTGATCCGGGTCCAGGACAGATCGGTGTCGCCCGGGGCGTAGGTCCCGGCGCGGGCGGACAGCTCCCGCACCGGCTGCTCGGCGGCATAGGTGTCGGTCACCCGGCGCTGGGCCAGCGCGCCCAGCGGGTCGCCCGCCGGGTCCAGCGGCGCGTTCACCGGCCACCAGACGACCACCGGGGCGTCGGGCAGCAGCAGCGGCAGCACCACCGAGTCGGCCTGTTCGGACACCTCGCCGTACAGCCGCAGGACGACCGTCTCGCCGGTGCCCGCCTCCGCGCCCACCCGCACCTCGGCGTCGAGCCGCGAGGACGTGCGGTCGCGCGGGGAGCGGGAGACCCGCTTGATGACCACCAGCGTGCGCGAGGGGTGCTCGCGCGAGGCGTCGTTGGCGGCCTTCAGGGCGTCGTAGGCGTTCTCCTCGTCGGTGACGATGACCAGGGTCAGCACCATGCCGACGGCGGGGGTGCCGATGGCCCGGCGGCCCCGGACGAGCGCCTTGTTGATCGCGCCGGCGGTGGTGCCGGTCAGGTCTATCTTCATGGCCGGCGCCAGCTCCGTCCGTCTCGTGCCAGCATCTCGTCCGCCTCGACGGGCCCCCAGGTGCCCGACTTGTACTGCGCGGGCCTGCCGTGCCGGTCCCAGTACTCCTCGATCGGGTCGAGGATCTTCCAGGACAGCTCGACCTCCTCCGTGCGCGGGAACAGGTTGGCGTCGCCGAGCAGCACGTCCAGGATGAGCCGCTCGTACGCCTCCGGGCTGGACTCCGTGAACGACTCGCCGTAGGCGAAGTCCATGGACACGTCCCGGATCTCCATCGAGGTGCCCGGCACCTTGGAGCCGAAGCGGACCGTGATGCCCTCGTCCGGCTGCACCCGGATGACGACCGCGTTCGAACCCAGCTCCTCCGTCGCCGTGTGGTCGAAGGGGGAGTGCGGGGCCCGCTGGAAGACCACCGCGATCTCGGTGACCCGGCGGCCCAGGCGCTTGCCGGTGCGCAGGTAGAAGGGGATGCCCGCCCAGCGGCGGTTGTCTATGCCCAGCTTGATCGCGGCGAAGGTGTCGGTCTTCGACTTGGCGTCGATGCCGTCCTCTTCGAGGTACCCGATGACCTTCTCGCCGCCCTGCCAGCCCGCCGCGTACTGCCCGCGCACGGTGCTGCGGCCCAGGTCCTTCGGCAGCCGCACGGCACCGAGCACCTTGGTCTTCTCCGCCGCCAGCGCGTCCGCGTCGAAGGAGGCGGGCTCCTCCATGGCCGTGAGGGCCATGAGCTGCAGCAGGTGGTTCTGGATGACGTCCCGGGCGGCGCCGATGCCGTCGTAGTAGCCGGCGCGGCCGCCGACGCCGATGTCCTCGGCCATCGTGATCTGCACGTGGTCCACGAAGGACCGGTTCCAGATCGGCTCGAACATCGTGTTGGCGAAACGCAGCGCCAGGATGTTCTGGACCGTCTCCTTGCCGAGGTAGTGGTCGATCCGGAACACCTGGTCCGGCTCGAACACCTCGTGCACGACCTTGTTCAGCTCCTCGGCCGACTTCAGGTCGTGGCCGAACGGCTTCTCGATGACCGCGCGCCGCCAGGAACCCGAGGACTGGTCGGTCAGACCGTGCTTCTTGAGCTGCTGGATGACCACCGGGAAGGAACGCGGCGGCACCGACAGGTAGAAGGCGAAGTTGCCGCCCGTCCCCTGCGCCTTGTCCAGCTCCTCGATGGTGCCGCGCAGCCGGTCGAAGGCGTCGTCGTCGTCGAAGGTGCCCTGGACGAAACGCATCCCCTGGATGAGCTGCTGCCAGACCTCCTCACGGAAAGGGGTCCGGGAGTGCTCCTTGACGGCGTCGTGGACCTCGGCGGCGAAGTCCTCGTTCGCCCACTCGCGCCGGGCGAAGCCGACCAGCGAGAAGCCCGGCGGCAGCAGACCCCGGTTGGCGAGGTCGTACACCGCGGGCATCAGCTTCTTGCGGGACAGGTCGCCCGTGACGCCGAAGATCACCAGGCCCGACGGCCCCGCGATGCGCGGGAGCCGTCGGTCGGCGGGGTCACGAAGCGGGTTCGCCCCGGAACCGGGAATGCGTGACAACTCAGCCCTCCGAGGGGGCGAGGCGCTCGAGCTCCGCCTGGGTCGACTTCAGCAGGTCGTTCCAGGACGCCTCGAACTTGTCGACGCCTTCGTCCTCCAGCACCCGTACGACGTCGTCGTACGGGATCCCGAGCCGCTCCAGCGCGTCCAGGTCGGCGCGCGCCTGCTCGTAGGTGCCGGTGACGGTGTCGCCACGGATCTCGCCATGGTCCTCGACGGCCTGCAGCGTGGCCTCCGGCATGGTGTTGACCGTGTTCGGCGCGACCAGCTCGGTGACGTACATCGTGTCCGGGTACGCCGGGTCCTTCACACCGGTCGACGCCCACAGCGGACGCTGCCGGTTGGCGCCGGCGTTCTCCAGCGCGCTCCAGCGCTCGGAGCCGAACACCTCCTCGTACGCCTGGTAGGCGAGCCGGGCGTTGGCGACGGCGGCCTTGCCGCGCAGCGCCTTGGCCTCGTCGGTGCCGATGGCGTCCAGGCGCTTGTCGATCTCGGTGTCCACGCGGGACACGAAGAAGGAGGCCACGGAGTGGATCTTCGACAGGTCCAGGCCGCGCTCCTTGGCCGTCTCCAGGCCGGAGAGGTACGCGTCCATGACCTTGCGGTAACGCTCCAGCGAGAAGATCAGCGTGACGTTCACGCTGATGCCGTTGCCGATCGTCTCGGCGATCGCCGGCAGACCCGCCTCGGTGGCCGGGATCTTGATCAGCGTGTTGGGGCGGTCCACCAGCCAGGCGAGCTGCTTGGCCTCGGCGGCGGTCGCCTTGGTGTTGTGCGCCAGGCGCGGGTCGACCTCGATGGAGACCCGGCCGTCCTGGCCGTTCGTGGCCTCGAAGACCGGGTGCAGGATGTCGGCGGCGTCGCGGACGTCCGCCGTGGTGATCATGCGGATGGCCTCTTCGACGGTGACCTTGCGGGCGGCGAGGTCCGACAGCTGCTGGTCGTAGCCGTCACCCTGCGAGATCGCCTTCTGGAAGATCGTCGGGTTGGTGGTGACGCCCACGACGTGCTGCTGGTCGATCAGCTCGGCGAGGTTGCCGGACGTGATCCGCTTGCGCGACAGGTCGTCCAGCCAGATCGCCACGCCCTCCTCGGAGAGGCGCTTCAGTGCGTCTGTCATGGAATTACATCTCCTACGTGTCGTATATGAGCGTCAGCGCTGGGCGGCGGCCAGGGATTCCCGGGCCTTGGCGGCCACGTTCTCGGCGGTGAAGCCGAACTCGCGGAAGAGCACCTTGCCGTCGGCGGAAGCACCGAAGTGCTCCAGCGAAACGATGCGGCCGGCGTCCCCGACGTACTTGTGCCAGGTCAGGCCGATGCCCGCCTCCACAGCGACACGGGCCTTCACGGACGGCGGCAGCACGGAGTCCCGGTACCCCTGGTCCTGCTCCTCGAACCACTCCACGGACGGCATGGACACGACCCGCGTGGGCACGCCCTCGGCCTGCAGCTGCTCGCGGGCCTCGACGGCCACGTGGACCTCGGAACCGGTGGCGATCAGGACGACCTGCGGCTCGCCGCCGTCGGCCTCCATCAGGACGTAACCGCCGCGCGCGGCATCGTCGTTGGGCTCGTAGATCGGCACGCCCTGCCGGGTCAGCACCAGACCGTGCGGCTGGCCCTTGCCGAACTCCTTGGTGTAGCGCCCCAGGATCTCGCGCCAGGCGATCGCGGTCTCGTTGGCGTCCGCCGGGCGGACGACGTTCAGGCCCGGGATCGCGCGCAGCGAGGCGATGTGCTCGACCGGCTGGTGGGTCGGGCCGTCCTCGCCGAGGCCGATGGAGTCGTGCGTCCACACGTACGTCACCGGCAGGTGCATCAGGGCCGAGAGACGCACCGCGTTGCGCATGTAGTCGGAGAACACCAGGAAGGTGCCGCCGTAGACGCGGGTGTTGCCGTGCAGCGTGATGCCGTTCATCTCCGCGGCCATGGAGTGCTCGCGGATGCCGAAGTGGATCGTGCGGCCGTACGGGTTCGCCTCCGGCAGCGGGTTGCCCGCCGGCAGGAAGGAGCTGTCCTTGTCGATGGTGGTGTTGTTCGAACCGGCGAGGTCGGCGGAACCGCCCCACAGCTCCGGGATCACCGCGCCGAGGGCCTGCAGCACCTTGCCGGAGGCGGCACGCGTCGCGATGCCCTTGCCCGGCTCGAAGACCGGGACCTTCTCCTCCCAGCCCGCCGGGAGCTCGCCCTTGGCGATGCGGTCGAAGTCGGCGGCGCGCTCGGCGTCGCCGTCCCGCCATACCTGCAGCGACTTCTCCCACTCGGCCTTCGCCTGCGCGCCGCGCTCCAGCGCCTTGCGGGTGTGCGCAAGGACCTCTTCCGCGACCTCGAAGCTGCGCTCCGGGTCGAAGCCCAGGACGCGCTTGGTGGCCGCGACCTCGTCGTCGCCGAGCGCCGAGCCGTGGGCGGCCTCGGTGTTCTGCGCGTTCGGGGCCGGCCAGGCGATGATCGAGCGCATCGCGATGAACGACGGCCGGTCCGTGACCTGCTTCGCGGCCTCGACGGCGTCGTAGATGGCGTGCGGGTCGAGGTCGCCGTCGGGCTTCGGGGCGACCCGCTGCACGTGCCAGCCGTAGGCCTCGTACCGCTTGGCGGTGTCCTCGGAGACGGCGGTCTCGGTGTCGCCCTCGATCGAGATGTGGTTGTCGTCCCACAGCAGGACCAGGTTGCCGAGCTTCTGGTGCCCGGCCAGCGAGGACGCCTCGGCGGAGATGCCCTCCTGGAGGCAGCCGTCACCGGCGATGCAGTAGATGAAGTGGTCGAAGGGCGACTCGCCCGGCGCGGCCTCCGGGTCGAACAGACCGCGCTCGTAGCGGGCGGCCATCGCCATGCCCACCGCGTTGGCCACACCCTGGCCCAGCGGACCGGTCGTGGTCTCCACGCCCTTGGTGTGCCCGTACTCCGGGTGACCCGGGGTTTTCGAGCCCCAGGTACGGAAGGACTCCAGGTCCTCCAGCTCCAGGCCGAAGCCGGCCAGGTAGAGCTGCGTGTAGAGGGTCAGGGACGAGTGGCCGGCGGACAGCACGAAGCGGTCGCGGCCGACCCACTCCGGGTCGGCCGGGTCGTGGCGCATCACCTTCTGGAAGAGGGTGTACGCGGCCGGGGCCAGGCTCATCGCCGTACCGGGATGGCCGTTGCCGACCTTCTGTACGGCGTCGGCGGCCAGGACCCGGGCGGTGTCCACGGCCCGCTGGTCCAGCTCGGTCCACTCAAGGTCTGTGGTGGTCGGCTTGGTGCTCACCCTGGGTCAGGGCTCCTCTCCACATGTCGGTCGCCGGCCCTGGGGGCGTGCCCCCTCCCGGCCGCCGGTGCGCACTTCCTGCCCACCGGCCGCCTCGAGCCTACCCCCGTAAGGACGTGCGTTTTTTCGAGTCATTACAGACTGCCGGGACTCTTGGACATCCGCCTCCCGACTGGCCGACAGCGCATTTGGCAGATGAATACGGAGCCGCTCATCCGACTGCTCAATCGAGCCCCACCACACCTCGGACGCGCGGTCGGCCAACACGACCCCACCCCCGCGAAGGCCGGGGTCTGGGCAACGTCTAAAGTGGCGTGGTACGCGCGAGCCCTTACCCGGCCTTCACGAGGGGAGGCTCGCTGGGAGTCTCTGTCAGGGGTGTGCGTGACGGCCGTCGAATCCCGTCCAGCGGGTGCGCTCGGTGCGAGCCAAAGCCCGGTTCACCGGCCGTTCGGGGCCCGTGTCAAGGCGTTCGTGGCGCTGACCAAGCCGCGGATCATCGAGCTGCTGCTCATCACCACCGTTCCGGTGATGTTCCTCGCCCAGCAGGGTGTGCCCGACCTGAAGCTGGTGCTGCTGACCTGCGTCGGCGGCTACCTCTCGGCGGGCGGCGCCAACGCGCTGAACATGTACATCGACCGGGACATCGACGCACTGATGGACCGCACCTCGCAGCGGCCGCTGGTGACCGGCATGGTCAGCCCGCTCGAATGCCTGGTCTTCGGCGTCACCCTGGCCGTGGTCTCGACGCTGCTGTTCGGGCTCACCGTCAACTGGCTGTCCGCCTGGCTGTCCCTCGGAGCGCTCCTCTTCTACGTCGTCGTCTACACGATGATCCTCAAGCGGCGCACCTCCCAGAACATCGTCTGGGGCGGCATCGCCGGCTGCCTGCCGGTGCTGATCGGCTGGTCCTCGGTGACGAACTCGATGTCCTGGGCGCCGGTCGTCCTCTTCCTCGTCATGTTCTTCTGGACGCCGCCGCACTACTGGCCGCTGTCCATGAAGGTCAGGGAGGACTACGCCCGCGTGGGCGTGCCGATGCTCCCGGTCGTCGCCTCCAACAAGGTGGTCGCCCGGCAGATCGTCATCTACAGCTGGGTGATGGTCGCCGTCTCCCTGCTGCTCACCCCGCTCGGCTACACCGGCTGGTTCTACACGGCGGTGGCCCTCGCGGCCGGCGGCTTCTGGCTGTGGGAGGCGCACGGGCTGCAGAACCGGGCGAAGGCCGAGGTGACGGGCGTGAAGCTCAAGGAGATGCGGCTGTTCCACTGGTCCATCACCTACGTCTCCATCCTCTTCGTCGCGGTCGCCGTCGACCCGTTCCTGCGCTGACCCGCGCCGGGCGTACGTCACAGGGCCCTGCTCTCGCCAGTCGATCTACCCGTGAGTAGCATCCTGTCCATGGCAGACACGCAGCAGGTTGACCCCAAGGACGAGCGCAGGGCGGCGAAGCTGGCCCGGCAGATCGGGGCCTTCTCCAAGGCCCACGGCGGCGCCGAGGGCCAGGTGGCCCACATCGGCGAGCGCGGCGCCCGCATCGTGCTCGTCGGCGAGGACGGCGGCTGGGGCGACCTGGTGGCGCCCAGCACCGCCATCGCCGAGCAGGCCGTCGAGAAGGCCGGCATCACCGTCCACGAGTCCTTCGACGGCGAGTTCGCGGCGAAGGTGACGACCGGCCGCTACGAGTGGAGCCGGATGGCGGGCATCCAGGTGGGCGGCCCCGGCAACGGCTGACGCCTGCGGCCTCCAGTTCGAAGGACGCCGAGGCGGCACCGGATCCCGGGTTCACCCGTTAGGCCCTGCAAGAAGCGCAGCGCCTCCCCGGGGAGCCCGCATGATCGAAACGCCGTCCCTCGTGGACCAGCACTGCCACGGCGTGCTGCGCACCGAGCTGGGCCTCGGCACCTTCGAGGCCCGGCTCACGCGCACCGAGGGACCGCCCGCACCGGGCACCACCCTCTTCGACACCCAGACCGGCTTCGCCGTGCGCCGCTGGTGCCCGCCCCTGCTCGGCCTGGAGCCGCACTGCCCGCCCGCCCGGTACCTGGCCCGGCGCCGGGAACTGGGCGTGCTGGAGGCGGGCCGCCGGCTGCTGCGGGGCAGCGGAATCACCACCTACCTGGTCGACACCGGTCTGCCCGGCGACCTCACGGGCCCGGCGGAGCTGGCGTCCGCGGGCGACGCGGAGGCCCACGAGATCGTCCGCCTGGAACTCCTCGCCGAACAGGTCGCGGACACCTCGGGCACCGTCGAGTGCTTCCTCGCCAACCTCGCCGAGTCGGTGCACGGGGCCGCCGCCGAGGCGGTCGCCTTCACCTCCGTCGCCGGTCTCCGGCACGGTCTGGCCCTCGCCCCCGAGCCGCCGGGCCCGGGCGAGGTGCGGGGCGCGGCGGGCCGCTGGCTGGCCGGGCGGCGGGTGGGCGGGGCGCTGACCGACCCGGTGCTGCTGCGGCACCTGCTGTGGATCGCGGTCGCCTCGGGCCGGCCCCTCCAGCTCCACGCCGGGCTCGGTGAGCCGGGCTCCCGCATCGACCGCACCGACCCGGTGCTGCTCACCGACTTCGTGCGCGCCACGGCCGGGCTCGGCACCGACCTGATCCTGCTGCACGGCTACCCGTACCACCGCCACGCCGCCCACCTCGCCGGAGTCTTCCCGCACGTGTACGCCGACTCCGGCGCGGCCCTGGTGCGCACCGGCGCCCGCGCGGTCACGGTCCTCGCCGAGATCCTCGAACTGGCACCATTCGGCAAGATCCTCTTCTCCAGCGGCGCCCACGGCCTGCCCGAGCTGCATGTCGTCGGCGCCCTGCTGTTCCGTGAGGCCCTGGGCCGGGTGCTGGGCGCCTGGGTCGCCGAGGACGCCTGGTCCCCGGACGACGCCCAGCGGGTGGCCCGGATGGTCGCGGCGGACAACGCGCGGCGGGTCTACGCGCTGGACTGAGGGGTGTGCGGCGGCGCGGGCCCCCGACAGACTGCTGCCATGCAGACCGAAGCGCTCCTCGCCCGTTTCCTGCACGACCTCGCCCCGCTGCGGCCGCTGGCCCTCTGGGCGCACGGCTCCCTGGCCGGCGGCGACTACCAGGAGGGCCGCAGCGACCTCGACCTGATCGCGGTGCTCCCGGGCCCGCTCACCCTCGGCACCGTGCGCCGGGTGATCCGCACGCATCGCCGGCTGCGCGCCGAACCGCTCGCCGCCGGGCTGCACTGCACCTATCTCACCCCGGCCGCCTCGGCGGACCCCGGCCGGTCCCACCTGACCTGGGCGCACGGCCGTGCGACGCGCCGGCCGGTCACTCCCGTGACCCGGCGCGAACTGCACGACTTCGGCCGGGTGCTGCACGGCGGGCCGCCGGCCGGACTGCTGCCGCCGGTGCCGGACCGGCAGCTGAAGGAGTTCGTCGTACGGGACCAGCGGGACTACTGGCGGCCCCACGTGGACCGTGCCCGGCTGTGGCGGCAGGACGTGTGGGTGGACCTGGGCCTGCTCACCTTCGCCCGCGCCACCGTCACCCTGCGCGACGGACGGCTGATCCCGAAGCGGGAGGCACTGACCGAACTGACCGCCCTGGGCGCGCCGGCCGAGGTCGTCGAGGACATCACCCGCCGGCGCTACGGCACTCCCGCCCCGCGCGACGAGGCCTGGCTCGCCGGCCGCGCCGAGCTGACCCGGGCCTACCTGGGACCGGCGATCGACGCGCTGGTCACCGCGTACGGGTGACTCAGGCGGGCGTGCCCACCGTCACCTCGGCCGAGGGGCCGGGCTGGTCGAGGGCGGCCCCGGGACGCTCCCGGAGCGACAGCAGCACCCGCAGCACCCCGATCCACACCAGGCACGAGCCGAGCATGTGCAGGGCGACGAGGACCTCGGGCAGGTGCGTGAAGTACTGGAAGTAGCCGATGACACCCTGCCCGAGCAGGATCAGGAACAGCTCCCGGGTGCGTGCCAGGGGCCCGCTGGGCGCGTCCACCGCCTTGAGCACGAACCACAGCGCGAACGTCAGCGTGACCACGATCCACGCGAGCACCGCGTGCAGCTTGGAGACCGTCTCCCAGTCGATCGGGATCCGCGCGACCTCCGAGGAGTCACCCGCGTGCGGACCGGCCCCGGTCACCACCGTGCCGACCCCGATGAGCAGCACCGACGCGGCCACCAGGAACCACACCAGCTGCTGCACCGCCTTGCCGACCAGCGGCCGCGGCACCCCGTCGCCCTCGCGGGTGCGCTGCCACATCGCCGTGGCGATGGCGATCAGCGCCGAGGAGAGCAGGAAGTGCGCGGCGACCGTGTACGGGTTCAGGCCGACCAGGACGACGATCCCGCCGAGCACCGCGTTGCCCATGACCACCCAGAACTGCGCCCAGCCCAGCCGGGTCACGCTCCGCCGCCGCGGCTTCTCGGCACGCGCGGCGATGATCGCCCAGCCGACGACGGCACACAGCACGTACGTCAGCATGCGGTTGCCGAACTCGATGGCCCCGTGGAAGCCCATGGCCCGGGTGGTGGTCAGCGAGTCGTCGGTGCAGGTCGGCCAGGTCGGGCAGCCGAGGCCCGAGCCGGTGAGGCGGACAGCGCCGCCGGTGATCACGATGATCACCGACATGACGAGCGCGGCGAGCGCCGCCCGCCGGACGGTCCGGGGATCCGGGGTCCAGCGGTCGGCGATGAAGGCGAGCGGGTTGCGCAGCGCCGCGGTGGCGTCGGCACGGGTCAGCTTTGGCACGTGCACCATGGTAGGCCGCCGCTTGTGCACGGTTTCACGAGGGTCCACTCCCGGCCTCACTCCCAGCGGAAGAACTTCCCCGCCGCGGTCAGTCCCAGCACCGCCCACACCGCGAGGATCCCCAGGTCGCCCCAGGGCACCCCGGCCCCGTGCCGGAGGACGTCCCGCAGGCCGCCGGAGAGCGCCGAGATCGGCAGCAGACCGAGCACGTGCTGACCGGCGCCGAACTTCTTCAGCGGGACGATCACCCCGCCGCCGACGAGCAGCAGCAGGAAGACCAGGTTGGCGGCGGCCAGCGTGGCCTCGGCCTTCAGCGTGCCCGCCATCAGCAGGCCGAGCCCGGAGAAGGCGGCCGTGCCGAGGACCAGCAGGAGCAGCACGGACAAGGGGTTGCCGTGCGGGGACCAGCCGAGGGCGAACGCGATCACCGTCAGCAGGATCACCTGGAGGATCTCCGTGACCAGCACCGACGCCGTCTTCGCGGCCATCAGGCCCCAGCGGGGCAGCGGTGAGGACGCCAGCCGCTTGAGCACGCCGTAGCGGCGCTCGAAGCCGGTCGCGATGGCCTGCCCGGTGAACGCCGTGGACATCACGGCGAGTGCGAGGACGCCGGGCGCGAGGAAGTCCACGGCCTCGCCCTTGCCGGTGTCCACGATGTCCACGGAGCTGAACAGCACCAGCAGCAGGGTGGGGATCACGACGGTCAGCAGCAGTTGCTCGCCGTTGCGCAGCAGCATCCGCGTCTCCAGCGCCGCCTGCGCCGCGATCATGCGGGGCAGGGGCGCCGCGCCCGGCTTGGGGGTGTAGGTACCCGATGCGGTGGTCATGAACGCAGCTCCTTGCCCGTGGTCTCCA
>NZ_JBEXYS010000029.1:24240-97524 GCF_040631045.1 Streptomyces sp. NPDC005706
CCAGGCTGTGTCCTTCCGGGGGGCGACCCCCGGACCCCCGGCCGGTCTCAGTGCGGGACGCGGTCATGAACGCAGCTCCTTGCCCGTGATCTCCAGGCTGTGTCCTTCCGGGGGGCGACCCCCGGACCCCCGGCCGGTCTCAGTGCGGGACGCGGTCATGAACGCAGCTCCTTGCCCGTGATCTCCAGAAAGACGTCCTCGAGGGTGTGCTGCTCCACCGAGATCCGATCCGGCATCACCCCGTGCTGGGCGCACCACGAGGTCACCGTGGCCAGCAGTTGCGGGTTCACCTTGCCGGCGACCCGGTAGGCGCCCGGGGTCAGCTCGGCGGCCGTGCAGTCGGCGGGCAGCGCCTTGAGCAGCGAGGCCACGTCGAGGCCGGGGCGGCCGGTGAAGCGCAGGGTGTTCTCGGCGCCGCCCTTGCACAGCTCCTCCGGGGAGCCCTGGGCGATGACCCGGCCGCCGTCGATGATCGCCACGTCGTCGGCGAGCTGCTCGGCCTCTTCCATGTAGTGGGTGGTGAGGATCACCGAGACGCCGTCGGCGCGCAGGTCCCGCACCAGGTCCCAGGTGGCCCGGCGGGCCTGCGGGTCGAGGCCCGCGGTCGGCTCGTCCAGGAACACCAGCTCCGGGCGCCCGACCACGGCCATGGCGAGCGCGAGCCGCTGCTGCTGGCCGCCGGACAGCCGCCGGTAGGAGGTCCGGCCGCAGGAGCCGAGCCCGAGGCGCTCGATCAGCGCGTCCACGTCCAGCGGGTGCGCGTGCAGCTTGGCGACGTGCCGCAGCATCTCGTCGGCCCGGGCACCGGAGTACACGCCGCCGGACTGGAGCATCACGCCGATCCGGGGACGCAGCTCGGCGGACTGCCGTACCGGGTCGAGGCCCAGGACGCGCACCGTGCCCGAATCCGGCTTCCGGTACCCCTCGCAGGTCTCGACCGTGGTCGTCTTGCCCGCCCCGTTGGGGCCGAGTACGGCGGTCACTCCCGCCCGGGCCACCAGGTCCAGCCCGTCCACCGCGGTCTTCGTGCCGTACCGCTTCATCAGGGCCTGGACCTGGACCACGGGCTCACTTCGCATGAACCCAGAGTCTAGGGACGCCGCCGGGCGTTCAGACGTGGGGGTGCTGGAACTCCTCCTCACGGGGCCGGTGCACCGGCAGCCACCGCCGTGCGTAGCCCACCGCGTCCGCCACCGGGAACAGGCGCGCCTCGGCCGCGCCCGCCCTGCCGCGGACGACGGGCCGGTCCCGTTCGAAGTCGTGGCCGAGTTCGTCGAAGCGGTCCGAGGTGATCGACACCTCCGTCACCGTCTCCCAGCCGCCGCCCGGTGCCGGCCGGCCGACCTTCACCAGCGGCGACGGTATGCGGTACTCGGCCAGGTGGAAGCTGGTGCAGGCGTCGTAGCCCGCGCCGAGCAGCAGCACCCGGGCGCCGAGCCGCTCCAGCCGGGCCAACGGGCTCCGCTCGCCGAGCCGGCAGTCGCGGGAGTGCCCGTCGAGGATGTCGGCCGCGCGCGGGCCGAGGGCCGCGAACGAGGTCTGCGGATGCGCGCTGCGCCGGGCGCCCGGCCAGGTCCGCACGGTCTCCGGTATCACGCCGACCCCGCGCGAGGGAGTGGTCGCGGGATCGTACGGGGGCATGGTGGCGCGGATGCGGTCCCACCACTCCTCGGGCACCGGAGGAGCCCTCCACACCGCCGGGTCGGACTGGTCTCCGGACTGGGTGGGGACGACGAGCGTGCCGGACGGTCCCAGCGCGTCGAGGAGTGCCTGGACGACGGTGACGGCGCCCCCGTTCACCCAGCCGAGGGAACTCAGCGAGGAGTGCGCCAGGAGGGTCTCGCCGCTCTCGACACCCAGCCCGCGCAGCTCCGCGGCCAGGCTGTCCCGGGTGACGAGAGGGCCGGTCGGAGGGGGTGTGGACATGGTCCCGGAGTCTCCCCGACCAGGGTGCGCGGCGCCAGCGAATTGCCTGGCCGGGGCGGCCGGCACGATCGATCAGAAGATCGTTTCCGCAGGTCGGATTAGGTTTGCCTAAGTGACGCAGGGCACCGGAGGGTGATCCGGACGGCGCTTGTCAGTCTCCGAGGAATTACGCAACAATGGCGTTGTGAAAAACGTCGGCGAGGCTCGGGAGACCCCGGTGGGGACCCCCCAGGAGGAGCTCGCGACCGGGGAGCGCTCGACGCGCAACCGGGTCGCGCGGTCCATCCTGGACCACGGCCCGTCGACCGTCGCCGAGCTGGCCGGGCGCCTGGGCCTGACCCAGGCCGCCGTACGCCGCCACCTGGACGCGCTCGTCGCCGACGACGTCGTGGAGGCCCGGGAGCAGCGGGTGTACGGTGCGCGCACGCGCGGCCGGCCCGCCAAGGTGTTCGCGCTCACCGACTGCGGCCGGGACGCCTTCGACCAGTCGTACGACAAGCTCGCCGCTGACGCGCTCCGCTGGATCGCCGAGCGGGAGGGCGGTCCGGAGGCGGTCGCCGCCTTCGCCCGGGCCCGGTTCGCCGCTCAGGCGAGGGCCTACCGCGAGGCGATCGAGAGTGTCGGCCCCGAGCTGCGCGCCGAGGCACTGGCGAAGGCCCTGAGCGCGGACGGGTACGCTGCTGCGGCGCGCAGCGCGCCCCTCCCGCAGCAGGGTGAGCAGCTCTGCCAGCACCACTGCCCGGTCGCCCACGTGGCGGAGCAGTATCCGCAGCTGTGCGAGGCGGAGACGGAGATCTTCGCCGAGCTCCTGGGTACCCATGTGCAGCGACTGGCGACCATCGCGCACGGCGACGGCGTCTGCACGACGTTCATCCCCAAGATTTCGAAGTCCGATCACCAGAGCGACCAAGCATCTGCAAGCACGGCCGGGAGGAACCCCGCATGACTCTCCCCACGGAGACTGCCCACCCCGAACTCGAGGGTCTGGGTAAGTACGAATACGGCTGGGCCGACTCCGACACTGCCGGCGCCTCTGCGAAGCGCGGCATCAACGAGGACGTCGTCCGGGACATCTCCGAGAAGAAGTCCGAGCCGGAGTGGATGACGAAGCTCCGTCTCAAGGGCCTCAGGCTCTTCGAGAAGAAGCCCATGCCGAACTGGGGCTCGGACCTGTCGGGGATCGACTTCGACAACATCAAGTACTTCGTGCGCTCCACCGAGAAGCAGGCGGAGTCCTGGGAGGACCTGCCCGAGGACATCAAGAACACGTACGACAAGCTCGGCATCCCCGAGGCGGAGAAGCAGCGCCTCGTGGCCGGTGTCGCGGCCCAGTACGAGTCCGAGGTCGTCTACCACCAGATCCGTGAGGACCTGGAGGAGCAGGGCGTCATCTTCCTCGACACCGACACCGCGCTGAAGGAGCACCCGGAGCTCTTCAAGGAGTACTTCGGCACGGTCATCCCGGTCGGCGACAACAAGTTCGCGTCGCTGAACTCCGCGGTGTGGTCCGGCGGCTCCTTCATCTACGTGCCGAAGGGCGTGCACGTCGAGATCCCGCTCCAGGCCTACTTCCGCATCAACACGGAGAACATGGGCCAGTTCGAGCGGACCCTGATCATCGTCGACGAGGGCGCCTACGTGCACTACGTCGAGGGCTGCACGGCGCCGATCTACAAGTCGGACTCGCTGCACAGCGCGGTCGTCGAGATCATCGTCAAGAAGAACGCCCGCTGCCGTTACACGACCATCCAGAACTGGTCGAACAACGTCTACAACCTGGTCACCAAGCGCGCCGTCGCCTACGAGGGCGCGACCATGGAGTGGATCGACGGCAACATCGGCTCCAAGGTGACGATGAAGTACCCGGCCGTCTACCTGATGGGCGAGCACGCCAAGGGCGAGACCCTGTCCATCGCCTTCGCGGGCGAGGGCCAGCACCAGGACGCCGGTTCCAAGATGGTCCACATGGCGCCGAACACCTCGTCCAACATCGTCTCCAAGTCGGTGGCGCGCGGCGGCGGCCGCACC
Organism: Streptomyces sp. NPDC005706; assembly: GCF_040631045.1. Taxonomy (NCBI): domain Bacteria; kingdom Bacillati; phylum Actinomycetota; class Actinomycetes; order Kitasatosporales; family Streptomycetaceae; genus Streptomyces; species Streptomyces sp. NPDC005706. The sequence continues at coordinate 28,195 of NZ_JBEXYS010000029.1, forward strand.
TCGTACCGCGGCCTGGTCGAGATCGGCGAGGGCGCCGCGGGCTCCAAGTCCAACGTGCTCTGCGACGCGCTGCTGGTCGACACCATCTCCCGCTCCGACACGTACCCCTACGTGGACGTCCGCGAGGACGACGTCTCCATGGGCCACGAGGCGACCGTCTCCAAGGTCTCCGAGGACCAGCTCTTCTACCTGATGAGCCGCGGTCTGTCCGAGTTCGAGGCGATGGCGATGATCGTGCGCGGCTTCGTCGAGCCGATCGCCAAGGAACTCCCCATGGAGTACGCCCTCGAGCTCAACCGGCTGATCGAGCTGCAGATGGAAGGCGCGGTCGGCTGAGACCCGCCCCGGACAGCAGCCAGCAATTTCTGACGCAGGAAGAGAGCAGACCGACAGCCATGGCTGAGGCTCAGAACATCCCCGTGGGCTCGACCACCGCGGGCCAGATCGCGGTGGCCGCCGAGTCGACCGTCGCCACGCGCATGAGCGTGTCCCCGTCCTTCGACGTGGCGGACTTCCCGGTCCCGCACGGCCGCGAGGAGGAATGGCGGTTCACGCCGCTGGAGCGCCTGCGCGGCCTGCACGACGGCACCGCCGTCGCGACGGGCGCGGGCGTGAAGGTCGCCGTCGAGGCCCCCGAGGGCGTGACCGTCGAGACCGTCGGCCGCGACGACGCGCGGATCGGCCGGGCCGGCACCCCGGTGGACCGCGTCGCCGCCCAGGCGTACTCGGCGTTCGAGCAGGCCGGCGTGGTCACCGTCGCCAAGGAGACGGTGCTCACCGAGCCGATCCGCATCGCCGTGCACGGCGACGGCGGGGTCGCCTTCGGCCACCAGGTCATCGAGCTGGGCGCCTTCGCCGAGGCCGTCGTCGTCATCGACCACACCGGTGACGCGGTCCTCGCCGCGAACGTCGACTACGTCCTGGGCGACGGTGCCAAGCTGACCGTCGTCTCCGTCCAGGACTGGGACGAGAAGGCCGTCCACGTGGCCCAGCACAACGCGCTGATCGGCCGGGACGCCTCCTTCAAGTCCGTGGTCGTCACCTTCGGCGGCGACGTGGTCCGGCTGCACCCGCGTGTGGAGTACGCCGGTCCCGGCGGCGAGGCCGAGCTGTTCGGCCTGTACTTCACCGACTCCGGGCAGCACCAGGAGCACCGCCTGCTGGTCACCCACAACACCCCGCACTGCAAGTCCAACGTCGTCTACAAGGGCGCGCTCCAGGGCGACGACGCGCACGCGGTCTGGATCGGCGACGTGCTCATCGAGGCCGCCGCCGAGGGCACGGACACCTACGAGATGAACCGCAACCTCGTCCTCACGGACGGCGCGCGCGTCGACTCGGTGCCGAACCTGGAGATCGAGACCGGCGAGATCGTCGGCGCCGGCCACGCCTCCGCCACCGGCCGCTTCGATGACGAGCAGCTCTTCTACCTGATGGCCCGCGGCATCCCCGAGCAGGACGCCCGCCGTCTGGTGGTCCGCGGCTTCTTCGCCGAGCTGGTCCAGCAGATCGGTGTCCCCGACATCGAGGAGCGCCTGCTCGCCAAGATCGAGGAGGAGCTGGAGGCCTCGGTCGCATGACGTCCTTCGTACGCGCCTGCGGGCTGAGCGAGCTGGAGGAGGGCACCCCGAAGCGGGTGGAACTCGACGGCACGCCGGTCTCGGTCGTGAAGACCGAGGGCGAGGTGTTCGCCATCCACGACATCTGCTCCCACGCGAACGTCTCCCTCTCCGAGGGCGAGGTGGAGGACTGCCAGATCGAGTGCTGGCTGCACGGCTCCGCCTTCGACCTGCGCACCGGCAAGCCGTCCGGCCTCCCCGCGACGCGCCCCGTTCCCGTTTACCCCGTAAAGATCGAAGGGGACGACGTTCTCGTCTCCCTCACCCAGGAGTCCTGAGGCACCCATGGCAACGCTTGAAATCCGAGACCTGCACGTCACCGTCGAGGCCGACAACGCCACGAAGGAGATCCTCAAGGGTGTCGACCTGACCGTGAAGCAGGGCGAGACGCACGCCATCATGGGCCCCAACGGCTCGGGCAAGTCGACCCTCGCCTACTCGCTCGCGGGTCACCCGAAGTACACGATCACCAGCGGCACCGTGCTGCTCGACGGCGAGGACGTCCTGGAGATGTCCGTCGACGAGCGCGCCCGCGCGGGCCTGTTCCTGGCGATGCAGTACCCGGTCGAGGTCCCCGGCGTCTCCGTCTCCAACTTCCTGCGCACCTCCGCCACCGCCGTCCGCGGCGAGGCCCCGAAGCTGCGCACCTGGGTGAAGGAGGTCAAGGAGGCCATGGAGCGCCTCAACATGGACCCGTCCTTCGCCGAGCGCAACGTCAACGAGGGCTTCTCCGGCGGTGAGAAGAAGCGGCACGAGATCCTCCAGCTCGAGCTGCTCAAGCCGAAGGTCGCGATCCTCGACGAGACGGACTCCGGTCTGGACGTCGACGCCCTTCGCATCGTCTCCGAGGGCGTCAACCGCGTCCGCGAGACCGGCGAGGTCGGCACCCTGCTGATCACGCACTACACGCGCATCCTGCGCTACATCAAGCCCGACTTCGTCCACGTCTTCTCCGCCGGCCGGATCGTGGAGTCCGGCGGCGCCGAGCTCGCCGACAAGCTGGAGGAAGAGGGCTACGAGGCTTACACGAAGGGTGGCGCATCCGCGTGACGCAACTGCCGGGCCTCCTCGACACCGAGGCGATCCGCAAGGACTTCCCCGTCCTGGACCGGGTGGTCCACGACGGCCGGAAGCTCGTGTACCTGGACAACGCGGCGACCTCGCAGAAGCCGCGTCAGGTGCTGGACGCCCTGAGCGAGTACTACGAGCGCTACAACGCCAACGTCCACCGCGGTGTGCATGTGCTCGCCGAGGAGGCCACGGCGCTGTACGAGGGCGCGCGCGACAAGGTCGCCGAGTTCATCAACGCGCCCAGCCGCGACGAGGTGATCTTCACCAAGAACGCCTCCGAGTCGCTGAACCTCGTGGCCAACATGCTGGGCTGGGCCGACGAGCCCTACCGCGTGGACCACGAGACCGAGATCGTCATCACGGAGATGGAGCACCACTCCAACATCGTGCCGTGGCAGCTGCTGGCGCAGCGCACGGGCGCGAAGCTGAAGTGGTTCGGCCTCACCGACGACGGCCGGCTCGACCTGTCCAACATCGACGAGGTCATCACCGAGAAGACGAAGATCGTCTCCTTCGTGCTGGTGTCCAACATCCTGGGCACGGTCAACCCGGTCGAGGCGATAGTCCGCCGCGCCCAGGAGGTCGGCGCGCTGGTGTGCATCGACGCCTCGCAGGCGGCGCCGCACATGCCGCTGGACGTCCAGGCCCTCCAGGCCGACTTCGTGGCCTTCACCGGCCACAAGATGTGCGCCCCCACCGGCATCGGTGTGCTGTGGGGCCGCCAGGAGCTGCTGGAGGACCTGCCCCCGTTCCTCGGCGGCGGCGAGATGATCGAGACGGTGTCGATGCACTCCTCGACCTACGCCCCGGCGCCGCACAAGTTCGAGGCGGGCACGCCGCCGATCGCCCAGGCGGTCGGTCTCGGCGCGGCGATCGACTACCTGAACGCCATCGGCATGGACAAGGTCCTCGCGCACGAGCACGCACTCACCGAGTACGCGGTGAAGAGGCTCGCCGAGGTGCCTGACCTGCGGATCATCGGTCCGACCACGGCCGAGGACCGAGGGGCCGCGATCTCGTTCACGCTGGGCGACATCCACCCGCACGACGTGGGCCAGGTTCTCGACGAGCAGGGCATCGCGGTGCGTGTGGGTCACCACTGCGCGCGACCCGTCTGCCTGCGCTACGGAATTCCCGCGACCACGCGAGCGTCGTTCTATCTGTACTCCACGCCGGCGGAGATCGACGCTCTGGTCGACGGCCTGGAGCACGTACGGAACTTCTTCGGATGAGGGGCTGACGCGTGAAGCTGGACTCGATGTACCAGGAAGTCATCCTGGACCACTACAAGAACCCGCACGGGCGGGGCTTGCGGGACGGCGACGCCGAAGTGCACCACGTGAACCCGACGTGCGGCGACGAGATCACCCTCCGAGTGAAGTACGACGGCACGACGATCGAGGACGTCAGCTACGAGGGCCAGGGCTGTTCCATCAGCCAGGCCTCCGCCTCCGTGCTCAACGAGCTGCTGGTCGGCAAGGACCTGGCCGACGCGCAGAAGATCCAGGAGACCTTCCTGGAGCTGATGCAGTCCAAGGGCAGGATCGAGCCGGACGACGCCATGGAGGAGGTGCTGGAGGACGCGGTCGCGTTCGCCGGTGTCTCCAAGTACCCCGCCCGGGTCAAGTGCGCCCTCCTGAGCTGGATGGCGTGGAAGGACGCGACGGCCCAGGCGCTGGACGGCGCCGACGCCGAAAGGAAGACCGCATGAGCGACACCGTGGAGATGAAGCCCGCCTCGGAGGAGGAGCTTCGCGAGGCCCTGATGGACGTCGTCGACCCCGAGCTGGGCATCGACGTCGTCAACCTCGGCCTGATCTACGGCATCCACGTCGACGACGCGAACATCGCGACCGTCGACATGACCCTGACGTCCGCGGCCTGCCCGCTGACGGACGTCATCGAGGACCAGGCCAAGTCCGCCACGGACGGCCTGGTCAACGAGTTGCGCATCAACTGGGTGTGGATGCCGCCGTGGGGCCCCGACAAGATCACGGACGACGGCCGCGAGCAGCTCCGGGCGCTCGGGTTCAACGTCTGACACAGCGCCTCACGAAGGGGGCCGCGGCCATGTGCCGCGGCCCCCTTTCGTATGCGCACGGCCCGGAGGCGCGTCGATGTGTACGCTCGTACACATGGGATACCTGTGGCTCGCCGGCGCCATCGCCGCCGAGGTGGTCGCCACGACGGCGATGAAGTACAGCGAGGGCTTCAGCAGGCTCGTGCCCTCCGTCGTGACGGCCCTCGGCTATGTCGTCGCCTTCACCCTGCTCGCCCGGACCCTGCGGACCGTGTCCATCGGCACGGCGTACGCGATCTGGTCCGGCGCCGGGACGGCGACGATCGCGGTCATCGGCCTGACGCTGTTCGGGGAGGGACTGAGCGCCGCCAAGATCGCCGGGATACTCCTGATCGTCGGGGGAGTGGTGGTCCTGAACCTGGGCGGTGCGCACTGATGCCCCGCCGTTACGACCCCGGCCGGCGGCAGCGGATCATCGACGCCGCGCTCCGGGTCGTGGGGGAGAAGGGCATCGCCGGCCTCAGCCACCGCTCGGTGGCCGCCGAGGCGGACGTCCCGCTCGGCTCCACGACGTACCACTTCGCCACCCTGGACGACCTGCTGGTGGCCGCTCTGGAGCAGGCCAGCGAAGGGTTCGGCGACGTGCTCGACGCCGACGGCGTCCTCGCGGACCCGGACGCCGACCTCGCGGCGGGACTCGCCCGTGTGCTCGGTGAGTGGCTGGGCGGCGACCGGCCGGGGGCGGAGCTGGAGTACGAGCTGTACCTCGCCGCGCTGAGGCGCCCCGCCCTGCGTCCCGTCGCCGCACGCTGGACGCGCCGGACGGCCGCGCGGCTGGCCGGGCGCGCCGACACGGAGACGGCCCGGGCGCTGCTGGCGCTGATGGACGGCATCTGCCTCCAGGTCCTGCTCACCGGCGGTTCCTACGACGAGGAGTACGCGCGCGCCGCGCTGGCCCGGCTGATCCGCTGAGGCGGCGCCCGGCACGTGAGACGCGGTTCGCTCCGGCGCCCCCGGCCACGTTAGGTTTTCCCACATGACCGACACGACTGCTTCCCGCACCACCGGTGCCGTGGCCGCCGGCCTCGCCACCATCGCCTCCGACGGCACCGTTCTCGACACCTGGTTCCCGGCCCCCGAGCTGGTCACCGTGACTGCCGAGGGCCTCGGCCCGGCCGGCACCGAGCGGCTGTCCGCCGAGCGGGCCGCGGAGCTGCTCGGCGGCGGTGCGACCGCGGCGACCGGCCCGGACGCCCGCCGGGGCGTCGAGGTGGTCGCGGTCCGCACGGTCATCGCCTCGCTGGACGAGAAGCCGATCGACGCGCACGACGTCTACCTGCGCCTGCACCTGCTCTCGCACCGCTTGGTCAAGCCGCACGGCCAGAACCTGGACGGCATCTTCGGTCACCTCGCCAACGTCGCCTGGACCTCGCTCGGCCCGGTCGCCGTGGACGACATCGAGAAGGTGCGGCTGAACGCCCGCGCCGAGGGCCTGCACCTCCAGGTCACCTCGATCGACAAGTTCCCGCGCATGACGGACTACGTCGCCCCGAAGGGCGTGCGCATCGCCGACGCCGACCGGGTCCGCCTCGGCGCCCACCTCTCCGCGGGCACCACGGTGATGCACGAGGGCTTCGTCAACTTCAACGCCGGCACGCTCGGCACCTCCATGGTCGAGGGCCGTATCTCCGCGGGCGTCGTGGTCGGCGACGGCTCCGACATCGGCGGCGGCGCCTCCACCATGGGCACGCTGTCCGGCGGCGGCAACGTGATCATCGCCATCGGCGAGCGCTGCCTGGTCGGCGCCGAGGCGGGCGTCGGCATCGCGCTCGGCGACGAGTGCGTGGTCGAGGCCGGCCTGTACGTCACCGCGGGCACCCGCGTCACCATGCCCGACGGCCAGATCGTCAAGGCCCGCGAACTCAACGGCGCCTCCAACATCCTCTTCCGCCGCAACTCGGTCACCGGCGCGGTGGAGGCCCGCCCGAACAACGCGGTCTGGGGCGGGCTGAACGACATCCTGCACAGCCACAACTGAGCAACGGCGGCCGTGACCCGCGGCCGCCTGATCGATCAAAGCTCCGGCCTGCCTCTGAGATGTCCGCAGTTGTCGACGTCGGTCACCATTGAGCGCCCTTCCACGGCCCCAGGACGGCCCGGGAGGGCGCTCATGGGTGAGCACCGCATCAAGAGTTCGATCCGAGCCCGCTCCGGCTGCGGTCGTCGGCTGGTGCGACAGCCGGACCGAGACGCTGGTGTACGTCCCCGCAACCCCCGAGCAGGGCCTTCTTCCCTGTCATCAGTGGTGGCCGGGCTTCTTCGGTTTCTCGGGCTTGTGGAGCTTGCCCTTCCCCGGGGTGATCGCGATACCGGCCGGGTTGGTGCTGACGGGGATGGTGCCTGCGACGTTGTTGGTGGTGGTGTCGATCACCGACACATCGTTCGAGGTGAAGTCGGTGACGTAGGCGCGTCGGCCGTTCGGGGTGATCGCGACACCGAGCGGGCGGGTGCCGACGGGGATGGTCGCCACGACGTTGTTGGTGGTGGTGTCGATCACCGACACATCGTTCGAGGCGTCGTTCGCGACGTAGACGCGCCGGCCGTTCGGAGTGATCGCGATACCGAACGGGTGGGTGCCGACGGGGATGGTGGTGCCTGCAACGGTGTTGGTGAAGGTGTCGATCACCGACACATCGTTCGAGGTGAAGTTGGTGACGTAGGCGCGTCGGCCGTTCGGGGTGATCGCGATACCGCCCGGGGCTGTGCCGACGGGGATGGTGTCCACGACGCTGTTGGTGGCGGTGTCGATCACCGACACATTGTCCGAGCCGTTGTTGGCGACGTAGGCGCGCCGACCGTTCGGAGTGATCGCGACACCGACCGGCATGGGGCCGACGGGGATGGTGCCTGCGACGGTGTTGGTGGCGGTGTCGATCACCGACACACTGCTCGAGGCGCGGTTGCTGACGTAGACGCGTCGGCCGTTCGGGGTGATCGCCACGCCTTCTGGGGCGTTGCCGACGGGGATGGTGGCCACGACGGTGTTGGTGGTGGTGTCGATCACCGACACATCGTTCGAGTCGCGGTTGGTGACATAGGTGCGTCGGCCGTTCGGGGTGATCGCCACAGCCGTCGGGCCGTTGCCGACGGGGATCGTGCCTTCGGCTGTGTTGGTCGTGGTGTCGATCACCGACACATCGCTCGAGCCGTTGTCGGCGACGTACGCGGTCGGGGACGGGTCGGCCCAGGCAGGGGATGAGGAGACGGCCGGCAGGGCCAGTCCCGCCAGCACGGCCAGTCCCGCCACACCCGCCCGCAGCCACGCCCGGCGCCCGCTCCCTTCCGGCCTCGGGCCGCGACGTGCAGGTGTTCCTGCCGGGTCGGTCGGGTCGGCTGGATGCATCGCTCTCTCCTTGCAGACGGCGCCACGGCCCTGCGACCCCGACAGCGAACGGGGAGCTCTGGGGATCAGAAGAACTGTGAACTGAGGTAATCGAAACAAATGACATATATGGTGCGTTCTGGCGAGAAGTCAGCGAGGCGCGCCCGACTGCGGCCGTATGGGGTCCAGGTGCCGTCCCCAGGTCGATGGCGTACGGGACGGGAGTACCCCGCGCAGAGAGCGTCAGGGCCCGGACGGCCTGGGAGGGCGCTCGTGCGTGAGCACCGCTGCCGGCGGCCTTCCCCCGGGGCGATCAGCGGGGAAGGCCCATGGACCGGGAGACCAGGGTGTCGAAGGCGCGGTCGGGGAGGAGGCGCCGTAGGCCGATGAGGGGGCGTGCGCCGAAGCCGGTGGCGTAGCGGGTCTTGGGCCGGCGTGCCGTGACGGCCTTGCCGATGGCGTCGGCGATGACGGTGGGCGGGGACATCCGCTTGGTTATGTTCTCGGAGCGCATGGAGGCGGCTACGGCCTCGGCAGGCCGAGCGGGAAGTACCGCCGTCTGCTGTGGAAGCGCGCGGTAAAGCCGATCGACACCCCCCTTTCCACACCCCTTCAGTCGTCGTGCGAAACTCCCTCCCTGGTCGGAGGGAGGGCAGGGGCGTGGAGAAGTCCGAGGCGAAGCAGCTGCTGGAACGGGCTCGCGAGATGTGGGATGCGGAGGAGTGGCTGCGTTCCGCCGAGCTGTACGAGCAGGTCCTCGCTCACTATCCCGACGAGGGCCCCAGCGCGATGTGGTGGTACGACGCGGCACTGGCGTACAAGTTTCTGCGTAACTGGGCGAAGGCCTACGAACTCGGCCGTGAGGCTGCCGCCCGCTCGCCGCGCGGTGAGCAGGACCCGGCGTTCTGGAACCTGGGGGTCGCCGCCACGATCCAGCGTGACTGGGCGACCGCCCGTGACGCTTGGGAGGGCTTCGGGATCCCGATGCCGGAGGGCGAAGGGGAGATCAACGGCGCCTTCGGCCCGGCGTGCGTACGGCTGCGCACGGGTGGCGAGCGCGAGGTGGTCTGGATCCAGCGGCTCTGCCCGACGCGAGGACGCGTGATGAACGTCCCTGCCACGAAGGGCCGTCGCTTCGGCGAGATCGTCGTGCACGACGGGGAGCCGACTGGCGAGCGGACGTACAACGGCCAAAGCGTCGCTGTCTTCGACGAATTGCTGCTCTTCGAGGCCTCTGCGCTGCCGACGCTGCGTGCGACCGTGAACGCGGCGGACGCATCGGATGTCGACGCCCTGGTGGCTTCGTTCTTCGCGCAGGACTTCGGCGCCGAGCCCGCGAGCAGCTTCCACATGCTGTGCTCATGCTGCAGCGAGGGCCGGGTCGACCGGGACGAGGCCGGCGCGCCGACGCACGGCGGCTCACAGACCGTCTGGCTGGCCGCCCCTGAGACCGAGGCCCGGCAGCTGCTGGAGGCCTGGGCGACGGGCGGCGAACGCGGCTGGAGCGGACTGGAGAGAGCTACGGACCAGTGACAACACCTGATCCGTAGCTTGCGACCTGAGGGGACTTCTTGCCCTGGGTCACTCGGGTCAGGCAGGTCCGAAGCCCCGCCGTTGGTCAGCCGATGAAGATGCTGTGCGTTCCGGGTATCTGCACTGCCAGCCCGGGAGGGATGACCTGGACGCTCCCGCCTGCGCAGCCCGGGACGTTGTGGACCAGGGCGGGTGTGTCCGTGAAGTTGAGGACGGTCGACAGTCGGGCTATCTCGAAGCAGCCTCTCGGGTCGTCGTGGCGGACTCCGTCGATCGCGAGGAACCCGTTCGCGGCGAGGGCCGAGCCCGGAACGGTGAGCGCGAGCACTCCGGCGGCGGCGAGTGTGGCGAGTGTCGAGCCGATGCGACGCATGACGAACCTCCCGATTCGACAGGCCAGGCACGTCCCGGCCCTGCAACCGACCGTACGGAAGCGTGCACGCACTGCATCCGGACGTCCCCCAAGTGGGCGACTGGGGCGATCGGTGCGGCGCTGACCGGGGAGCCCGCCTTTCGTCTGCGGCGACGGAGGGCCGGGCCCTCCCACGGCCCCACCGGGAGGGCCGGGGACGGCGTTCATGTGTGAGCCCTTGCTCGGTCTATCGAATTTCGATAGATTCCCATCGCAACTCGATGGGAGGACGGGCCGTGGGAAAGCTGACCGTGCGCGCGCTGCGCGCCGTGCTCGTGGTGGTGCTCGCCGGCACCGTGTTCGTACAGGCGGGGATGGTGTGGGCGCTGGTCGGCGGGAACGACCCCGAGGACGGGTCGCTGCCGCTGACCCCGTTGCGCGTGATCACGATTGCGGGCATGGTGTCGGCGCAGGTCGCCCTGGTCTGCGTATGGCGGCTGGTGGCGATGGCGCGACGCGGAACCGTGTTCTCCGATGCCGCCTTCCGGTACGTGGACGGCGTGATCGGCGCCATCGTGGCGGCCGCCCTCCTGTGGTTCGCGGTCACGGCCATCAACGCGCCGGGCCAGCGGGCCGATCCGGGGGTCACCGTCATCATGGGCGGGGTCGGCATGGCCATCCTGGGGGTCGCGCTCATCGTGCTCGTGCTGCGGGCGCTGCTCGCCCAGGCCGTCGCACGCGACGGTGAAGCGGCGCGGATGCGGGCCGAGTTGGACGAGGTGATCTGATGCCGATCGTCGTCGACATCGACGTGATGCTGGCCAGGCGGAAGATGTCAGTGGGCGAGCTGGCGGACCGTGTGGGGATCACGCCCGCCAACCTCGCGGTGCTCAAGAACGGCCGCGCCAGGGCGGTGCGCTTCGCGACGCTCGCCGCGCTCTGCGAGGTACTCGCCTGCCAGCCGGGCGACCTGCTCCGCTGGGAGGCCGAGGGCGTCGCGGGCGGATGACGTGCCCCGGGGGTGGGTGTGAGAGCGCCGGGAGACTGTCCGGCAACGTACGGCGTCCGCCCGAAGGGCCCTGAGCTGGACACCGGCCCGGCCCTCACCGCCCCGACGTGAGCCCGCCGAGCGCGTTCGTGAGGGCCGCGAAGTCATCCGCGCGCAGGCCGATCCGCGGGTCGACGTGGTGCAGCAGGGCGGGCGCGGGGTGGTGGGCCGCCACATGGGCGGTGTCCGCGGGCCCCTGCTCGTCGTCCACCCACGCGAACGGGCGGCCCGCCGCGTGGGCCACGATCGCCTCCGTCTTCCAGTGGACACCGTCGGGCCGCTCGGCGAACAGGCAGTGCCCGAAGTCGACGTACGGCAGCTCGGGCAGTCCGACCACCGGCGCGATCCAGCGGTTGGCCTCCGCCATCCAGGTCGTCGCCCAGCACAGCTCGTACCCCAGTGCCAGCAGTGCCGGGCCGTGCGACGGGTTCAGCCACACACGCAGCGGGTGCCCGGGGCGGACGGAGGCCCTGATCGTCACATAGCCCTCGGGCCGGCGTTCCGGCCGGGCCGCGTACGGGTTGAGCGGTCCGTCGACATCCAGGAAGAGGAGCGGGCGGGTCACGTGGTCACCGTACGGCCGGGGCCCGAGGGGAGTCGCGGTGATTTTCCGGGCCCGGCGTCCGGCTCCGCCCGGAGCCGGTCAGGCCGCGACGAGATGGTCGTACAGCGCCCGCAGTCCGTCGGCCGTGCCGGGGGTGGCGGGCAGCAGGGGCGGGCGCACCGGGCCGGCGGGCAGGCCGAGCCGGCCGAGCAGGGCCTTGGCGGTGACCGTGCCGGGCAGGCCCGCGGCCATCATCGCCTCGATCAACGGCGTCACGCCCAGCTGGAGTTCCATCGCGCGGTCCGTGTCGCCCGCGTCGAACGCGTCCAGGACGGCGGCGATCCGCCCCGGCACCGCGTTGGCGACCGTGCTCACACAGCCCGCCGCGCCCACCGCGTACAGCGCGAGCACATGCTCGTCGCAGCCCGCGTAGTACGCCAGCTCCGTCCGCGCCAGCACCTTCTGGGCGCCGAGGAAGTCGTACGAGCAGTCCTTGACCGCGACGATCCGGGGGTGCTCGGCGAGCCGGATCATCGTCTCCGGCTCGATCCGGGTGCCGGTGCGGCCCGGGATGTCGTAGAGCATCACCGGCAGACCGCTCGCGTCGGCGACCTGCCGGAAGTGCGCCTCCAGCGCTTCCTGGGGCGGCCTGCTGTAGTACGGCGTCACCACCAGCACGCCGTCGGCGCCGGCCTTCTCCGCCGCGCGGGCCCCCTCGGCCGTGTGCCGGGTGTCCGCCGTGCCGACGCCCGCCACCAGCGCGGCCCGGTCGCCGACCGCCTCCCGGACGGCCGCGATCAGCTCCGCCTTCTCCGCGTCCGTGGTGGTCGGCGACTCGCCCGTGGTGCCGTTCAGCACCAGTCCGTCGCAGCCCTCGGCCACCAGCCGGTCCGCCAGCAGCCGGGCCCCCTCCAGGTCGAGCGCGCCCGTCTCGGTGAACGGGGTGATCATCGCGCACAGGGTGCGGCCGAAGGGCTTGCGTCGGATCGTCATGGAGGTAGTCTCGGCATCCTGACAGTGAAGCTCTACTTAATTCTGCTACGAGATATTGGTTAGCGATGCTGATGGGTCGGGGTGGTGGCCGAAGGTCCTGTGTCCAAGTCGGCCGACATGGGTCACTATGAGTCGGGACGGTCATTGACGTCGGTCATGGGAGGCACCATGAAGCTCGGCAAGGCACTGGCCACCGGAGTCGCCGAGGAGCGGCCCCTCGTCCACCGGGAGGAGCCGGAGCTCCCCGAGGAGATCATCCGCACCGCACCGGCCGAGCCGGCCCGCGAAGAGGTACCGGCGGCCCGATGAGGCTGCGGCTCCCGGTGGAACGCCCGACGGAGCCGCCGACCGGATACAAGATCGCCCACCCGGTGCTGTCGCAGGACGGCACCCGGGCCGGGTTCACCGGTGTGTCCCTGGGCGGCGCGCTGCCGTACGGCGTGCTCGACGACGCCTCCTGCGTCTACGGGCGCCGGCATCGCGCGCCCGCGCGCCTGTGCGACTGCGGCTTCCACTGCGTGCACGACCGCTCCGCCGCCGAGGCCCTGCTGTGCACGGCCGAGCACCGGGCGGCGGTCCTGCTCGAAGTCTCCGTGCTCGGTGCCTACATCCGCTTCGAGCGCGGCTTCCGGTACGCCCGGCAACGGGTGCGCACGGCGGCCGTGGGCCCGTGCGCCTGCGGGGCCGGCCCGGTCGCGCTCGCCGACGCCGGCTGGGGCAGACCCGGCTGGCAGGCCCTGGCACCCGCGTGCGCGGGCTGCGCGGGAGCACGTACGTCCGTCCCGCTCGCCGGATTCGCCCGGCTGGCCGGAGAGGGCCTGCGGGTGGTGGCGGCAGCCGTCGCACCGTCCGCCGGGTTGACGGCCGGCGGGGACATGGGCGTACCCGAACTCGTGGCCGAGGCGGCCCTGTTGCAGGCCCGGCTGGACTGGTTCCAGACGCAACTCGCCCGGCTCGGCTCACCCGGGACGGGGGGAGAGGGGAGAGGGTGACGGATCCGGGCCTGGGTACTCGGGGAGTTCCGTACGGAAGAGGAGGCGGAACACGTGACCGTGACCTCGCAGACACGGCCCTCTGTCAACGGGCACCCTTCCACGGGTGAGCTCGTCAGCCGGGCCACCGAACAGCTTTCCCGGCTCCTGCGGCAGGAGGTCGCCCTCGCCAAGGAGGAGCTCGCCGAGAAGGGGCGCCATGCCGGACGGGGCGGCGGACTGCTCGGTGCCGCGGGCGCCGTCGGTTACGTCGGCCTGATCACCCTGGCCGGCGCCGCCACCGCCGCGATCGCGCTCGCGCTGCCCGTGTGGGCGTCGGCGCTGATCGTCGCCGTGGTGTTCTTCGCCGTGGCGGGTCTGCTGGCCATGGCCGGCCGGGCCCAGTTGCGCCGCGCGACCCCGCCCAAACCCGAGGTGACGCTCAGCAGCGTCAAGGCGGACGTCGACGTGATCAGGGAAAGGGCACACCGATGAGCCACAAGAACCCGCACGGCTCGGGCGCCAAGGGCCCCGACGAACTGCGGCACCAGATAGAGCACACCCGCAGCCAGCTCGGCGAGACCGTCGAACAGCTCGTCGGCAAGGCCGATGTGAAGGGCCGGGCCAAGGCCCGCGCCGCCGACCTGATGGACAAGGCCGGCGCCATGACCGTGCAGCTCCGCTCCAGCGCCGCCCAGGCCGGGCACACCGTGCAGGAACGGGCGGTCAGGACCGGGCACGCGATGCAGGAGCGGTCGAGTCACGCCCGGCACGCGATGCAGGACCGGTCCGGCCACGCCCGGCACGCGGTGCAGGACCGGTCGGCCCCGGCCAGGCACGCCCTTCAGGAACGCGCCACGAGCGCCGGGCACGCCCTGCAGGAGCGGACCAGCACCGCAGGACACGCCTTGCAGGAGCAGGCCACCAGCGCCGGGCACGCCCTGCGGGAACGGCGTGCGCGGCACGCCGGCGGCGGTCTCACGGAGTCCCTGCGCGGCGCCCTGGACGCCGGCAAGCAGCACCCGGGGCCCGTACTGGCCGCCGGCGCCCTCACCGCCGCCGCCATCGCGGCGGTCATCGCCTGGCGCCGGCAGCACAGCCGCTGTTGCTGACCCGCTCCGGCCCGCCCGTCCCACCGGCGGGCAGGCACCGCTGACCGCCCTCGCACCGGTCGCTCCGTCCTCCTGGACGCGGAAGTCGTCGGTGCGAGGGCGGTCGCACGCCGGACGTGACCGTGATCGGGGACCCCGAGGCGGCGGCCGCGATGCCTGGTGTCGACGAGCTGATCCACCCCGCGGTCCGATACGGACCGCCCCCGAGAGCCGAGCAGGAGCCCCGCCATGCCCGAGGAATTCGAGATCGTCCGCGAGTTCGAGGTCGACGCCCCGCCGGAGAAGGTCTGGGCGGCGATCACCACCGGTACCGGCGGCTATCTGTGGCCGATGGACCCGCCAGAGCCCCGGGAGGGCGGCCGGGGTCCCTTCGGGTCCACGGTCACCGCGTGGGACCCGTCCCACCGCTACACCTGCCGCAGCGAGGATGTGGGCACGCCCGTCCAGTCGCTGAACCGGCTCGACCACACCGTCGAACCCCGCGACGAGGGCCGCCGCGCCCGGGTGCGCTACGTCCACAGCGGCATCTTCACCGACGACTGGAACAACCAGTACGACGCCGCGAGCAAGCACACCAACTTCCATCTGCACACGCTGTGCGAGTACCTCACGCACTTCGCGCCCCGCCCGGTCGCCTTCGCCCAGGTGAACGGGCCCGCCGCCTCGGCGGCACCCAGGGCGCTCGCGGCCGTCGCCCGCGCCCTCGGACTCGCGGACGGCGCGGCCGCGGGCACGAAGGTCCGCGTCCAGGGGCCCGGCGGGCGGACCCTGGACGCCGTACTCGACTACCGGAACCCGTACTTCATCGGGCTGCGCACCGACAGTGCCCTCATCCGCTTCTTCGGACGCGGCCACTGGGGCGCCCCGCTCGGCATCAGCGTCCACGACTTCGCGCCCGGCGCCGACGGCCGGGCGAACGAAGCCGCCTGGCAGGACTGGCTGAACGGCGTGTTCGGCCAGTCCTGAACCGGGACGCGGGCTACGGACGGAACCGCAGCACCTGCGGGTCGTGGTCGCTGATCTGGTCGTTGAACTCCGAGTTGATGTGCACGCTGTCGTACTCGAGGCCGCAGTCGCGCCGGATCGCCGGGCTCACCAGGATCTGGTCCAGGACCTGCTGGTTGCCCTGGTAGTCGTAGGTGTAACGCTCGCTCTTCGGCAGCGACTTGATCGCCGACCACAGCTCGCCGTCGCCCTCGAGGATCCGGGCGGTGCCGGAGAACTCGAAGTCGTTCATGTCGCCGAGCGCGATCACGTCCGCGTTCTTCTGCACCGACAGGATGTCCTTGACGAAACCGTTCACCACGGTCGCCTGCGCGTGACGCTGGATCTCCGAGCTGCGCACCGGCGGCTGGTACTGGGACGTCAGGCCCTGGTCGCCGCCCTTGGAGTTCAGGTGGTTGGCGATCACGAACACCGTCTTGCCGCGGAAGACGAACTCGCCGGCCAGCGGCTTGCGGCTGTTCGCCCAGGCCGCGTCGGCCGGGGCGATCCGGCCCGGAGAGACCGTCAGCCGCGCCTTGCCCTGCGCCTTGGTGACGCCGACCGCGGTGGTGGAGTCGCCGCCCGCGCGGTCCACGAAGGACACCCGCTCCGGGTTGAACAGGAAGGCCTGGCGGATGTTGCCGCCGGGCTCGCCGCCGTCCTGGTCGTTGACCGGGTCGATGGAACGCCAGTCGTACTTCGGGCCGCCGGCCGCGACGATCGCGTCGATCAGCTTGTTCACGGTCTGGCTCGCGTCGACCGTGCCGTCGTCCTTGGCGCCGTTGTTGTCCTGGATCTCCTCCAGGGACACGACGTCCGGCGACTGCAGGTTGTGCACGATCGCGGCGGCGTGCTGGTCGAAGGTGGCGTCCGACGGGTCGAGGTTCTCGACGTTGTACGTCGCCACGGCGAGCTCGCGGCCCGACTGCTTCTGCGTGGTCTCGCGCTGCAGGCCACCGCTCTTCAGCGTGCCCAGCTCGCTCGCGACCAGGGTGTAGCCGCCGTACTGGTTGAAGTCCAGCGGGCCGGTGGTGCTGCCCTCCAGGCTGTCGCCGACGTTCGCCTTCGGGAAGTCGGCGGTCGAACCCAGCGACTGGATCTGCAGCCGGCCGGTGTTCTGGGAGTCGTAGGAGCCGTAGACCGTGCCGCCGCGGCGGCTCGCGTGCTCGTGCGGCTTCACCGTGACCCACAGCTCGCTGTACGGGTCGGTCGCGGTGACCACCCGCGCGTCGGCGATCCGGACGCTCATGCCCTCCAGGGACTCGTAGTAGTCCAGGGCGTACTTCGACGGGTCCAGGGTGAGGCCGTTGACGGAGCCGGCCGCGGCGGTGTCGCCGGCCGGGGCGTAGGCGTCCGGAACCGCGTCCCCGTCGACGACGACCGGGGCCGGGACGGCGTTGCCGGTGGAGACCGTGGTGACCGTGGGCTTGGTGATCTCCGTCAGCGACTGGTTGCCGGAGGAGGCACCGCCCGGGACGTACTCGGAGACCGTGCCGGTCACCGTGACCGAGTCGCCGGCCGCGACCTTCGGCGTGGAGCTGGTGAAGACGAACACGCCTTCGCTGGTGGCCGGGTTGTCGTCCGGCGTGGCGTCCTGCAGCCAGAAGCCCTTGGAGGAGCCGTAGGTGCGGATGGCCGTGACGACGCCGGGAACGTCCGTCACCTTCTGCCCCGCGAACGGGGATATCCGGGTGGTGCCCTGGATGTCGTGGACGCGCACCGAGTCGGCGTGCGCGGGTGAGGTGAGGACGACGGCGGACGCCGCGCCGCAGACGGCGGCGACGGTGAGCGCGGCGAGGCGCGCGGAAGACCTGCTCGGCAAGGGATCCCTCCGGGGACGTGACTGGGCGCCGGGACGAGGGTGGAACGGCAGCGTGTGGGACTCGTGGCCCTCTGTGACACGCGTAGAGCCGAGTGAACAGTTGTCCCCCCAACTTCTACGCGCGTCAATCTCCTGCCTGGGGCGGTGAGTTGTCAAGGTTTCGGCCATGTACGCGGTCCGGCGGGGAGATGAACCAGGCGGCATGGGTGGAAATCCGTCTAGGCTGAGCGGCTGAGCCCTTTCACGGTCCTAGGAGATTCAGCCGATGTCAGACAGCTCCCCCCTGCCGCCCGTGCGGCTGCGTCCCGAAGCGGAGCTGGCGCGCGCCGCGCTGTCCACGCCGTTGCTCTCCCGCGCCGCCCGCCTCGCCCGCTGGGCCGGGCCCGGCACCCGGGTCGACGCCGGCGGCGGTCTGGTCGAGGAGCAGCTTCCGGCCGCCGCCGAACTGCTCGGGCTGAGCGGGGACGACGCCGCCGCCCACGCGAGCGAGGCCTGGCGGGTGGCCGTGGACGCCGGTCTGGTCGCGGTCACCGACGAGGAGGCCGGAACCGTGGCGGCCGGGGAGGAACTGGCACTGCTCACCGCCGGTTCCCCGCACGACGTGCTCACCGTGTGGCTCAGCGCCCTGGAGACGGTCGTCGCGGACGCGAGTGTGCCCGACCTGGACGGCCTGCTCGACGCCATGGACGAGGGCGGCGAGATCGATTTCGCGTCACTCGACTGGGACCCGGAGGCCGACGCGAAGTTCCTCGACGGCGTCCTCGGCACCCTCTACGCGCTGACCGGCACCGAGGGCGGCGCGGGTGACGCCCCGGTACCGCTGCCCGCCCTCGCCGCCTCGGTGATCGTCCCCGGCGACATGGGCGAGCCCACCAACGACGTCCTGGAGCAGGTCTCCGACGCGATGATGCGCCTCGACGACCAGTTCCGGATGCTGGAGCCGGTCGGACTCGTCGAGTACCAGCCGGTGGACGAGGCGCTGATGGCCGACGCCGACGAGGAACCCGCCGCGCCGGTGGACGACACCGACGTCTCCCGCTACGGCATGGTCCGGCTGACCCCGCTCGGCGCGTACGGGCTGCGGGCACGGCTGCTGGAGGCCGGCTTCGAGGCGCCCGCGGTCGGTGAACTCGCCGACAAGGGCGCGGACGCGCTGCTCGACGGCACCTCCCGCTTCGGCCAGTCCGCCGCCCGCGCCGAGACCGAGCAGTGGCTGGCCCGGCGCGAACCGCTTGCCTCGGCACGCGAGTTGCTGGCGGCCGCCCGCGGCGCCGACGCCGGGGCACCGCTGCGCCGGCTGCGCTGCCAGCAGGCGCTGTCCCTGGTCGGCGCGGAGGCCGAGCCGGCGCTGCGGGACGTCCTCGACGACCCCGAGCTGGGCGGGCTCGCCCGGGTCTGGCTCAGCGAGCACGGCGCCTCGGGCGTGCCCGCGCCCTCCCAGGAGCTGGTGTTCTGGCTGACCGTCGACACCCTGGCCGCGCAGCTCCAGGCCGAGGGGAACTCCGAGGAACTGCAGGCCCTGGTGGAGGGACTGGCCGAGCAGCACAGCGGGTTCTTCGCCGCGGCGTGGCGGGTGGACCACCCCGCGACCGCCGACGTGCTGGAGGCGATGGGGCGGCTGCACCCGGACAAGAAGGTGGCCAAGGAGGCCCGCAAGGCCGCCTTCAAGGCCCGCTCGCAGCAAGGCGGCTGAGAGCGGACGCGGCCGGTGCCTTTACCGGCCGTTGGGCAGTGCGTACGGATTCATGGAACAGGCACCCCTGTGGCAGCCCGGCGTTCAACTCCCGTTCAGCACCGGACGGGAGCGTGAGCGCCGACCTCAGGACGCCACCCTCCACGGCACGCCCACTGTCACAGGAGACACCATGTCGCTCAGCCGCAGGGACTTCGCCAGAAAATCCGCGATCACCGGTGCCGGAGTCGCGCTCGCGGGCAGCGTCGGCGCCCTCGCCACCGCCCCGGGCGCCCTCGCCGCCACGGACACCGGCGGCGCGGACGGCGAGCCGGCGCGGGGCCACGGGCACCACGGCGTCGGCTACGGCCCCCTGCTCCCCGACCCCGACGGCATCCTCGCGCTGCCCGCCGGGTTCAAGTACCGGGTCATCACCTACAGCGGGAAGACCAAGCTGGAGTCGGGCGAGTTCACCCCGTCCAACCACGACGGCACCGCCACCTTCGACGGCCCGCGCGGCACCACGCTCCTCGTCAACAACCACGAACTCGCCGGGGCCCGCGCCCAGTGGCCGCACCCGGTGCCGCTCACCGAGGGCCTCGTCTACGACCCGGCCGCGGCCGGCGGCTGCACCGTCGTCGAGGTCCGGCGCGGCGGCGAGGTCGCCGAATGGGTGGGCATCGCCGGCACCGCCACCAACTGCGCGGGCGGCAGCACCCCGTGGGGCACCTGGCTCACCTGCGAGGAGACCGAGGACAAGGCCGGCAAGAACGGCTTCACCAAGGACCACGGCTACGTCTTCGAGGTCGACCCCGAGGACCGCCGGGCCAACCGCGACCCCAAGCCGGTCAAGGCCTTTGGCCGCTACGCCCACGAGGCGGTCGTCATCGACCCCCAGAGCGGGCACGCGTTCCTCACCGAGGACGCCTCCGGCCCCAACGGCCTGCTCTACCGCTGGACCCCGCCGGAGGGCTTCCGCCACGGCCGCGGCAAGCTGCGCACCCTCGCCGACGACGCCGGCGTCCTGCAGGCCTTCAAGTGCTTCGACTCCGGCGGCAAGTTCGTGGACGACCTCTCCCGCGCCACGAAGACCGGCACGGTCTACGGCGTCGACTGGGTCACCGTCCCGGACCGCGACGCCAAGCAGGTCTCCACCCGCAAGCAGTTCGGCGAGGGCCAGATCACCCGCGCCCGCAAGCTCGAGGGCATGTGGTGGGGCGACGGCGGCGCCTACATC
Organism: Streptomyces sp. NPDC005706; assembly: GCF_040631045.1. Taxonomy (NCBI): domain Bacteria; kingdom Bacillati; phylum Actinomycetota; class Actinomycetes; order Kitasatosporales; family Streptomycetaceae; genus Streptomyces; species Streptomyces sp. NPDC005706. Next base: position 48,554 of record NZ_JBEXYS010000029.1, read on the forward strand.
GTCTCCTCCTACGCCCGTGCGGAGAGCCCCGTCCAGCACGACGGCCAGGTCTGGTTCTACGACCCCAAGCGCCGCACCCTGACGCTGAAGGTCCTCATCGGCGTCAACCCTGACCCGTCCGTCGACGGCGCCTTCGACGGCCCGGACAACATCACCGTCTCCCCGTACGGCGGCCTGGTCATCGCCGAGGACGGCGAGGGCGTGCAGCACCTGTTCGGCGCGACGGAGAGCGGCCGCACCTACCCCATCGCCCGCAACGAGCTGAACCAGGGCACCGCCGAGGAGCCCGAGTACAGCGAGTTCACCGGCGTCACCTTCTCGCCCGACGGCAGGACCCTGTACGCCAACATCCAGACGCCCGGCATCATGCTCGCCATCACGGGCCCGTGGAAGCGGCAGCAGCGCTGAACCGCGTCACCTCCTCCGGCCGGGCGGTGCCCTGAGGGGCGGCGGACGGCGGCGGGCGGGGCCATGATGAAGGCGTGCCCCGCCCCGAGACGCCCGGTCCCGCCTGGCGGCCCGGTCCGGCCGCCGCCCCCGGGCGTCTCGCGTCGGCGCCCACGCCCCGGACCGCCGTCGCCTGGCTGCCCCCGGGCCCGCTGTGGCCGGCCGTCCAGCGGATCCGGGCCGAGCACGACCCGCAGATCCGCCGGTGGCCGCCCCACGTGAACCTGCTCTTCGGCTTCGTACCGGAGGAGGACTTCCCGGCGGCGCTCCCGCTGCTGGCCGCCGCGGCCGCGGACCGCGAGCCCTTCGGTATCCGGCTCGACGGGGTCCGCTTCTTCCGCCATCGCGCCTTCGCCACCGTGTGGCTCGACCCCGCGGCGGCCGGCCTCGCGCCCTGGACGCGGCTGCGGGAAGCGCTGGCGGAGCCGTTCCCGTACTGCGTGGACCGCTTCCCGTGCTTCACCCCGCATCTCTCGCTCGGCCGCACCCGTGCCCCGCGTGAGCTGGCGGCCGAGTGCGCCGCCCGGCTCGGTGTGCTGCACGCGCGCGTGGCCGGGATCTGTGTGCTGTCCCGCCGCGGTGACGGTCCCATGCGCGTCCGCGCCACGATCGCCCTGGGCACCGGCGCGATCCGCCGCCGGACCGGAGCGGACCCGGCCGGCGCCGGGTACGAGCCGCCGGACCACTGCTGACCGCCCGGCGGGGAAGCACCCCCGGTACTGTTCGGGATCGGCCCACGGTTCGCGAGGAGTTCCTGGATGACGCAGGCCAGACCCATGCGCGCGGACGCCCGGCGCAACTACGAGCGGCTGCTGAGGGTGGCGGCGGAGGTCTTCGCCGAGCACGGGGAGAACGCCTCGCTCGACGACATCGCAAAGCGTGCCGGAGTCGGTTCCGGCACGCTGTACCGGCACTTCCCGAACCGCCGGGCGCTGCTGGAGGCCGCCTACGCCGACCGGATGGCGGCGCTCGCCGCCCGGGCCGACGAGCTGGCGCGGGGTCTGCCGCCGGGCGCGGCGCTGGTGGAGTGGCTGAACGAGCTGTGCGCCGGGACGATCCGGGTGCGCGGACTGAAGGCGCTGCTGGGTTCGGCCGTCATGGACGGCGGGGCGGCGCCGGTCCCGGTCTGCTGTGCCCCGGTCCGGGACGCGGCGGCCCGGCTGGTGGCGGCGGCCCGGGCCGAGGGCACCCTGCGAGCCGACGTCGAGCCGGTCGAACTGCTGCGGCTGGCCCACGGCGTGGCGACGGCCTCGGAGTTCGCGGACGGCCGGGGCGGGCAGATCCGGCGGTATCTGACCCTGCTGATGGAAGGACTGCACGGGCAGATGGGCCGACCGGCCGGCGGGCGCCCCGCGCGGGGGCGCCTCCGACCGCCGTGACGGGCGGCGCCTACAGCGCCCTGGCTCCCGGGTCGACCATGTTCCGCACGGTGCGCGCCTTCACGAAGTCGCCCATCGCCGTCATCTCCCACTCGCCGGAGTACTGCCGGATGAGCTTGGCCATCATCACGCCGGTCTGCGGTTCGGCGCTGGTCAGGTCGAAGCGGACCAGTTCCTCGCCCGAGGCCGCGTCGACCAGGCGGCAGTAGGCCTTGGCGACCTCGGTGAACTTCTGGCCGGAGAAGGAGTTGACCGTGAAGACCAGGCCGGTGACCTCCTGCGGGATCCTGCCGAGGTCGACCACGATCACCTCGTCGTCGCCGCCGCCCTCACCGGTGAGGTTGTCACCGGAGTGCTTGACCGCGCCGTTCAGGATCGACAGCTTGCCGAAGTAGCAGCTGTCGACCGGGTTGCGCTGCGGGCCGTAGGCGATGACCGAGGCGTCCAGGTCGATGTCCTTGCCGCGGTACGCGGGCTCCCAGCCGAGGCCCATCTGGACCAGCGAGAGCAGCGGGCGGCCGCCCTTGACCAGGGACACGGTCTGGTTCTTCTGGAGGCTGACCCGGCCCTTGTCCAGGTTGACCTTCCCGGTGCCGGGCGCCGGAGCCGCGGGCGCGGCGGGCGCGGGCGGCTCGGTGGCCGGTGCCTGCGCGGCGGGGGCGGGCGGGGCGGCGGGCCGCGGCGGGGCCACCGGTGCCGTGACCGGCGGCGCGGCGGGCGCGGCGGCGGGCTCCTCCACCGTCACGCCGAAGTCCGTGGCGATGCCGGCCAGCCCGTCGGCGTACCCCTGGCCGACGGCGCGGGCCTTCCACTGGCCGTTGCGGCGGTAGATCTCCATGACCACCAGCGCCGTCTCCGAGCCGAGCCGCGGGGGCGTGAAGGTCGCCAGGACCGAGCCGCCCGCGGCGTCCCGGACGGTGGCCGTCGGCTCGATGCCCTGGAAGGTCTGGCCCGCCGCGTCCGGGCTGGCGGTGACCACGATCTTCTCGATCTCCGGCGGTACGGCGGCGGTGTCGACCTCGATCGCGTCGGGCGCGGCACCGCCACCGGACCGGTACGTCACACCGGGGCCGCCGGGCTGGTTGTAGAAGATGAAGTCGTCGTCGGAGCGCACCTTGCCGTCGGCGGTGAGCAGCAGGCCCGATACGTCGAGCCGCACCGGGGCGGCGACGTCCACCGTCACGCGGGCGGCGGACAGGGGGATGTTCGAGCCGGGGGTCATAGCTGTCATGCCGGGTGAACGAACGGCACCGCTTTACCGTTCCCTTACCGACGGCGCGACCCCCGTTCGGCTCAGGGCACCACGACGATCTTCCGGCCGACACCCGCCGCGAACTGCTCCAGCGCCTCGGGGTAGCGCTCCAGCGGGATCCGGTCGCTGATGAACACCTCCGGGTCCAGCACGCCGTTCGCGAACAGCTCCGCCGCCCGCTCGAAGCTGTGCAGCACCGCCATGGAACCGGTGATGGTGATCTCCTGGTTGTAGATCCGGTACGGGTCGATGGTCACCCGGGTCGCGTAGTCGGCCACCCCGAACTGCAGGAACGTGCCGGCCTTCGCCACCCGGTCCAGACCGTCCTGGATGGCCGCCGCGTTGCCGGTCGCGTCGACCACCACGTCCCAGCCCCGCGGCCGGTCCAGCTCGTCGGCGTTCGCGGCCGACGCCGAGACGCCGAGGCTCCGCGCCGTCTCCAGCCGGGCCGGGTTCACGTCGACGACGTCCACGCTCGCCGCGCCGGTGCGCTTGGCCAGCTCCAGCATCATCAGGCCCATCGTCCCGGAGCCGTAGATCAGCACATGGGCGCCGAGGCGCGAGTTGAGCACGTCGTAGCCGCGCACCGCGCAGGACAGCGGCTCCACCAGGGCGGCGTCCTCGGTGCGCACGTGCTCGGGCAGCTTGACGCAGTTCGCCACCGGGGCCACCGCGTACCGCGCCGCGCCGCCGGCCGTGGTGACGCCGATCGCGGCCCACCGCTCGCACAGGTTGTTGTGGCCGGTGCGGCAGTGGCGGCACTCGTAGCAGTACAGGGACGGGTCCACGGCCACCCGGTCGCCGACCGCGACCTCCGTGACCTGGGTGCCGACGCCGACCACCTCGCCCGCGAACTCGTGCCCGGGGACGATGGGCAGCTTGGGCGCGAACTCGCCCTGAAGGATGTGCAGATCGGTGCCGCACAGGCCGCACGCGGCCACCTCCACGACGACCTCGCGGGGTCCCGGCGTGGGGTCGGGCACCTCGGTGACGACGGCGCGGCCCACGGACTCGATGACGGCGGCCTTCATTTCACGGCTCCCAACGACAGGCCCTGGACCAGCTTGTCCTGGGCGGCGAACCCCGCGGCGAGCACCGGCAGGGAGATGACGAGCGACGCGGCGCACACCTTGGCCAGGAACAGGCCCTGGCTGGTGATGAAGCCGGTCAGGAAGACGGGGGCGGTCTCGGCGGCCACGCCCGTCAGGACCCGGGCGAAGAGCAGTTCGTTCCAGCTGAAGATGAAGCAGATCAGGGCGGTCGCCGCGATGCCGGGCAGCGCGATCGGGGCCACCACGCGCGTGAGGACGGTCGGCAGCCGGGCCCCGTCCACGCGGGCCGCCTCGATCACCGCGACCGGCACCTCGGCGAGGAAGGACTGCATCATCCACACTGCGATCGGCAGGTTCATGGAGGTGTAGAGGACGACCAGCAGCCAGATGTTGTCGAGCATCCCGGCGTTCTTCGCGAACAGGTAGACCGGGAGCAGGCCCGCGACGGCCGGCAGCATCTTCGTGGACAGGAAGAAGAACAGTACGTCCGTCCACTTGCGCACCGGCCTGACCGACAGCGCGTACGCCGCCGGCAGGGCGAGCAGCAGCACGCAGAGGGTCGAGACGACCGAGGCCACCGTGGAGTTGATCAGCGCCGGCCAGGGACTCGCCCCGCCGCCGGTGCCGAAGAACTCGCGGTAGCCGTCCAGGGTGAGGGAGGCGGCGAAGGAGGGCGGGTTGGTCGCCGCGTCCGCCTCGGAGTGGAAGGACGTCAGGGCCATCCAGGCGATGGGCAGGAAGAACACGATGCCGGCCAGCCAGGCCACCAGACCCAGGCCGGTTCCCGTGCGCACCCTGCGCTTGACGACGGTGGCGCTCATGCGCGGGACACCTCCTCGCGGAACAGGGACGACACCACGCGCAGGGCGAAGGTCGCGATGACGATGGAGCCGATGACCACCAGGACGCCGGCGGCCGAGGCGAGGCCGTTCTCGTGGGCCTGGTAGAAGCTCTGGTAGACGGTGTAGGGCAGGTTCGCGGAGCCGAGGCCGCCGGAGGTGATCGTGAACACCGCGTCGAAGTTCTGGACGATGTAGATCGACCCGAGCAGGGCGCCGAGTTCCAGATAGCGGCGCAGGTGGGGCAGCGTCAGATGGCGGAAGATCTGCCAGTCGCTCGCGCCGTCGACCCGCGCGGCCTCGATCTGCTGCTGGTCCCGGCTCTGCAGTCCGGCCAGCAGGATCAGCATCATGAACGGCGTCCACTGCCACACCAGGGAGGCCTCGACGGCGAGCAGCGGGGTGTTCGAGATCCAGTCCGGCTGTGGGCCGCCCACATAGTGCAACAGCCCATTGAGCAGCCCGTATTCAGGGTTGTAGAGCACATGCTTCCAGAGCAGGGCCGCCGCCACCGGCACCACCAGGAAGGGCGCGATGAGCAGGGTGCGCACGACGCCCCGGCCCCGGAACCGCCGGTCCAGCAGCAGGGCCAGGACCAGGCCGAGGACCAGGCTGGCCAGCACCACCGCCACCGTGAGCAGCAACGTCGTCCACACCGAGTGGCGCAGGTCCGCGTCGGTCAGCACCTGCCGGTAGTTGTCGAAACCGGTGAAGCGGCGGGCCTTCGGATAGAGGGCGTTCCAGTCGAAGAAGGAGATCACCAGCGTGGCCACGAACGGCAGCTGGGTCACGACGATCATGAAGACGAGGGCCGGCAGCAGCGGGGCCCGGGTGGCCCAGGCGCGCAGCCGGGCCGGGGGGCGGCGCGCCGCCCGTGCGGGTGTGGTCGCGATCGGTGCCGTGGTCGTCGCTGTCATCGTCCCTCGTACTCCTCGGAGATCTTCTCGGCGAGCGCCTGTGACTTCCTCAGGGCCGAGTCGACGGACTGGCGTCCGGCGATGGCCGCGCTGATCTCCTGGGAGACCTTGGTGCCGAGGTCGGTGAACTCGGGGATGCCGACGAACTGGATGCCGGGCGCGGGCCGCGGCTGTACGCCGGGATCGTTCGGGCGGGCGCCCTCGATGGCCTTCCGGGTCATCTCCTGGAACGCGGCGGCCGACTCGCGGTAGTCGGCGTTCTGGTAGGTCGACGCCCGCTTGCCCGCCGGGACGTTCGGCCAGCCGCTGGTCTCGCCGACCAGCCGCTCGTAGCCCTTGCCGGAGGCCCAGGACACGAACTTCCAGGCCTTGTCGGGGTTGCGGGAGGCCTTCTGGATGCCCCAGGCCCAGGTGTAGAGCCAGCCGGAGGAGCCGGTCCGCTCGACGGGGGCGGGGGCGTAGCCGAGCTTGCCCCTGACCGGGGACTTGGCCGCCTCCAGCAGGCCGGCGGCGCTCGTGGCGTCGTACCACATGGCGACCTTGCCCTGGGTCATGCCGTTCAGGCACTCGGCGAAACCGGACTGGGCGGCGCCGGACTCGCCGTGCTCGCGCACCAGATCGACATAGAACTTTGTCGCCTTCTCGAACTCCGGGGAGTCCAGCCGCGCCTTCCAGCCCTTGTCGAACCAGGTGCCGCCGAAGGTGTTCACCACGGTGGTGAGCGGCGCCATCAGCTCGCCCCAGCCGGGCAGCCCGCGCAGGCAGATGCCCTTCATGCCGGGCCGGGCGCCGTCCGCCTTCGCGGCGAGGTCGGCCACCTGCCGCCAGGTGGGGCGGGCGGGCATCGTGAGGCCCTTCGCCGCGAAGACGTCCTTGCGGTACATCAGGAAGGACGACTCGCCGTAGAAGGGCTGTCCGTAGAGCTTGCCGTCCTGCGCCGTCAGGGACTGGCGCATCGGCTTCAGCACGTCCTGCTCGTCGTAGGCGGGATCCTTCGCGACGTAGCCGTCCATGTCGTGCAGCCAGCCGTTGCGGGCGTAGATCGGTATCTCGTAGTTGGACAGGGTGGCCACGTCGTACTGGCCGGCCTGGTTGGCGAAGTCCTGGCTGATCTTGTCGCGGACGTCGTTCTCGGGCAGGACCGTGAAGTTGACCTTGATGCCGGTCTCCTTGGTGAAGTGGGCGGCGGTCAGCTTCTGCAGCTCGGTCATCTGGGGGTTGTTGACCATCAGCACGTTGATGGAGTCGCCGCCGGAACCGGTCCCGCCCGCACCGGCCCAGCAGCCGGCGAGCAGCGGGGCGAGCAGCGTCCCCGCGGCGGCCGTGGCGAGCGTGGCTCGCGGCCTCCGTCGGCTCGGGATGCGCATGGATCGCTCCTGGATGTATAGGGAGATAAGGGGCGTTCGGGGTGCGTGAGTGCCCGTGGGGAGGTGATGCGGAGTCGCGGACCCGGATCCCCGGGCCCGGCCGTTCAGACCCTGATGACCTGCGGGCCCAGCAGGGAGTAGCGGTGGGCCTCGGTGGCCGGCAGCAGGGTGCTCGTCACGATCGCCTCCAGCGCGCCGATCTCGGCGAACCGGCAGAAGCTGACCGCTCCGAACTTGGTGTGCACACCCGCGAAGATCGTGCGCCGTGCGGCGCGGACGGCCTGGGTCTTCACCTCGCTGACCGCGGGATCGGGGGTGGTGAGCCCGTGGTCGCGGGAGATGCCGTTGGCCCCGATGTAGGCGAGGTCGATCACGAAGCCGGACAGCATCCGGGTGGCCCAGTGGTCGACGGTGGCCAGCGTGCCGGCCCGGACCCGCCCGCCGAGGAGCAGGACCGACACGTCCTCGGCCTCGGCCAGGGCGCCGGCGACCGGCAGGGACGCGGTGACCACGGTCAGCGGCCGGCCGGCCGGCAGGGACTCGGCGATGAGCTGCGGGGTGAAGCCCTCGTCCACGAAGACCGTCTCCGCGTCGCCGAGCAGTTCGGCCGCGGCGGCGGCGATCCGGCGCTTCTCGGGGACGTGGCTGGTGGCGCGGAAGGCGAGCGTCGTCTCGAAACCGGCGCTCTCGACCGGATAGGCGCCGCCGTGCGTCCTGCGGACCAGGCCGTGGTCCTCCAGGGCGCGCAGATCACGCCGGACGGTCTCCTTGGCCACGCCCAGTTCGGCGGCGAGCGCGGTGACGTCGACCGAGCCGGTGGTGCGCGCGGCCCGCACGATCTCGCGCTGGCGTTCCTCCGCCGTCCTCGTGCCCATTTCCTCACCCGCTTTCCCGCCGAGCTGCCCGTTCGGGCCCACGGGAGAAGTTCTACAGCGGGTGTGCGGCGCTGACCAGGTCTGTTACGGGCTCGATCCTGCCCGGTTGTGCCCGTTCGGGGTGTGCGGTGCCCGTCGCGGACCTGCGGGACCGTGCGGGGCGGGGTGGGATCGGGCGGCCCGGATGCCCGAAACGGCGGCGGGCGGGCCCGTTCGGTGCCCGCCCGCCGCCGTGAGCGGCCGTTTCCGGCCTCCGGGCCGGCCGCGTCAGTACGGCCAGATGGGCGGGTCGTTCACGAAGTGGCCGCCGAGGTGGCTGTGCGCGGGGTTCGCCGGGTCGAGTTCGCCCTGCTCGGCGATGAGCTTCTCCGCGTACGGCTCGGAGTCGTCCTGGGGGTCGTAACCGAGCGCCCGCGCGCTGGTGAGGTCCCACCACAGGCGGGTGTTGGCCGAGGAGCCGTGGACCACGGTGTGGCCGACCCCCTCGGCGGTCAGGGCCGCGTGGAAGAGGCGGGCGCCGTCGTCCGGGCTCATCCACACCGAGAGCATGCGCACGCTGGTCGGCTCCGGGAAGCAGGAGCCGATGCGCACGGAGACGGTCTCCAGGCCGTGCTTGTCCCAGTAGAGCTGGGCGAGGTCCTCGCCGAAGGACTTGGACAGGCCGTAGAAGGTGTCCGGGCGGCGCGGGGTGCCGATGGGGATCAGCGGTTCGCCCGGGCCCGGGGCCGGGGTGAAGCCGACGGCGTGGTTGGAGGAGGCGAAGACGATCCGGGGCACGCCTTCGAGGCGGGCGGCCTCGTACAGGTTGTAGGTGCCCTCGATGTTCGACTTCAGGATCTTCTCGAACGGCGCTTCCAGGGAGATGCCCGCGAGGTGGATGACCGCGTCGACGCCCCGCACCGCCTCGCGCAGCGCGTCCGTGTCGGTGAGGTCCGCGGTGACGGCGTCCGGCTCGCCGTCGACGGGCCGCACGTCGAACAGGCGCAGTGTGTAGCCGTGCGCCGGCAGCAGGGACCGCATCAGGGTGCCGAGTCCGCCGGCGGCGCCGGTGAGCAGAACGGTGCGGGGAGCGGGCATCCTCGGTCTCCTTGGTCGCCTCTGACGAATGCTGAACGGCCATGCGCGCGAGCATCATTCACATGGACATCATTCACATGCGTGGACACGCTAGAAAGCGGTGACGGATCCCGTCAAGTGTGCCGTGGAGTGGGGAAATCCGGTGCCATGTCGCGGGTTTGCACGCTTGACCCGGGCCGAAAGAGGCCCGTAGCGTGCAGTTGTTCAGAAATATGGACGCCGATCAGAAGTATGCACCGACAGGGAGCGCTCGTGACGCCAGCCCCTCTCGCCGCCCGGCTCCGCGATCCGAGCGGACCGCTGTTCTTCCCCGTCACGGCCTACGGCCCCGACGGCTCCGTCGACCTCGACGTCTACCGCGCCCATGTGCGCGAGGGCGTCGCGGCCGGTGCCGCCGCCGTCTTCGCCTGCTGCGGCACCGGCGAGTTCCACGCGCTGCTGCCCGAGGAGTTCGAGGCCTGCGTCCGGGCGGCCGTCGAGGCGGCCGAAGGGCGGGTGCCCGTCGTCGCCGGTACCGGCTACGGCACCGCGCTCGCCGTCCGCTACGCCCGCACCGCCGAGGAGGCGGGCGCCGACGGACTGCTGGCGATGCCGCCGTACCTCGTCCTCGCGGGCCAGGAGGGACTGCTGCGGCACTACCGGGAGATCGCCGCCGCCACCGCCCTGCCGGTCATCGTCTACCAGCGCGACAACGCGGTCTTCACCCCGCCGACCGTCGTGGAACTGGCCCGCACCGAGGGCGTCATCGGCCTCAAGGACGGGCTCGGCGACCTGGACCTGATGCAGCGCGTCGTCAGCGCCGTGCGCACCGCGGCCCCCGGCGACTTCCTCTACTTCAACGGCATGCCGACCGCCGAGCAGACCCAGCTCGCCTACCGCGCCCTCGGCGTCACCCTGTACTCCTCGGCCGTCTTCTGCTTCGCCCCGGAGATCGCCCTCGCCTTCCACCGGGCGCTTCGCTCGGGTGACGAGGCCACCGTGCGGCGACTCCTGGACGGCTTCTACGGCCCGTTCGTGGAACTGCGCGCCCAGGGCCGCGGCTACGCCGTCTCGCTCGTCAAGGCGGGCGTACGGCTGCGCGGCCTGGACGTGGGCGAGGTCCGCCCGCCGCTGCACGAGCCGGGCGAGGACCACGTCAAGCGGCTCGCCCGGCTCATCGAGCGCGGACACGCGCTGCTGGAGGGGGAGGCGTGAAGACGTCGGCGTTCCTCTACCCCTGGGACGTGGCCGGGGACCCGCGCGCCCCCGAGCGGGTCGCCTCGCTCGGGGGCGGGCAGGTCACCCTCGCCTCCGCCTACCACTCCACCCGCGCCCTGACCCCCCGCCACCCCCGCCACCGCATCGTGACGGCGGAGCACGCGGCCGTCCTCTACCCGCCGGGCGACCGCTGGGCGGGCCGCGCACTGCGCCCGTACCCCGCCGGACGCTGGGCCCCCGGCGACGCCTACGGCGAGGCCGCCGGGGCGCTCGCGGCGGCCGGGCTGGAGGTGCACACCTGGGTCGTCCTCGCCCACAACTCCCGCATGGGCGCCGAACATCCGGACACCTCGGTAGTCAACGCCTACGGCGACCGCTACCCGTGGGCGCCGTGCGTCGCGCAGCCCGCCACGCGCGCGTACCTGGTCGACCTGGCCGCCGAGGCCGCCGTGCGCCCGGGCGCGCACGGCACCGAGCTGGAGTCCCTCGGCTGGTACGGCCTGCAGCACCTGCACGCGCACGACAAGACCTCCGGGGTCGGTCTCGGGGACGCCGGGCAGTATCTGATGTCCCTGTGCTTCTGCCCGTCCTGCGGCGCCGGCTACGGCGAACAGGGGCTGGACCCCGGCCGGCTGGCGGCCGGGGTGCGCGCCGCGCTGGAGCCGCTGTGGCGGGGCGCGGCGGACGACGGGGGCTGGCCGTCGGTCGAGAAACTCCTCGGGGAGGACACGGCGGCCGCCACGCGCGCGTGGCGCGACACCGTCGCCCGCACCCTCCAGGAGGAGGCCGTCGCCGCCGTACGGGCCGCGGCGCCCGAGGGCTTCCAGGTGCTGCTGCACTCCGACCCCGTGCCGTACCACTGCGGCGCCAACGCCGGCGTCGACCCCGCCCACGTCCTCGGTGTCGCGGACGGTGTGGTGGTGCCGTGCACGGGCGGTACCGGACTGCTGGCGCCCTTCGCCGGACGGGCGGACGGACGGAAGGTCCTGGCGGCCAACTTCACGGTGGTTACCGGGATGGGCGGCAGCCCCGGCACCCTCGCGCGGGACGCGGCACGCGCGCGTGCCGAGGGCGCGACGGAACTGCGGTTGTATCACGCCGGGCTGGCGTCGGACGACGACCTGTCCGCGGTGCGCGAGGCGCTGTCGGCGCGGTGAGCAAGGGCGGCCGCCGCGGCGACGAACGCGGCGCCGTACAGCGGCAGCAGCAGTCCAGGGCCCGCCAGTTCGACCAGGCCGGCACCGAGGGCCAGTCCGAGCACGTTCGGGGTGAGGAGCAGCGTGTTGGCGGTCGCCGTCGCGCGGCCCAGCAGCGGCCCGGGGGTCTCGCGCTGTACGGCGGTGAACGCGGCGATCAGCGCGCAGGGCAGGCCCAGCCCGCCCGCCACGCAGCCCACCAGGGCCACCGGGTCCGACGGTACGGCCCGCGTGGCCGCGGCGATCCCGGTCAGCGCGATACCCGCCGCCGCGAACCGGCGCGCGCCCAGCCGGCGCAGCGCCGGCCCCGAGAGCAGCCCGGCCGCCACCGAACCGGCGCCCTGGAAGGCGTACAGGACGCCCGCGTAGGCGGGGGAGTGGCCGAGGCGGTCGACGACGGCGTACACCGTGGCGCCGGCGAGCCCGGCCAGCAGCATGGTCGTACCGCCCGCCACGACCAGCGGGCGCAGCACGGGGTGCCCCCACAGGTGCCCGACGCCCTGCGCGGTCTGTCGCCGCCATCCGGCACCGGCCCGTGCGGGCCGCTCCTCGCGCACCCGCAGCAGGGCGCACACACCGGCGGCGAGGACGAAGGTGACGGCGTCCAGGCAGGCCACGGCCGGTCCGCCGTAGAGCGCGTAGAGACCCGCTCCCGTCAGCGGGGCGACGAGTTTCATGCCCTCCGTGAGGGCCGTCCGCAGCCCGTTGAAGTCGCCGAGAAGCTCCGGAGCGACGACGGCGGCGACCAGAGCCGACTCGGCGGCGTCGTGGACGACACCGACGGCGCCGTACAGGAACAGCACGGCGAAGAGCAGCCACAGGTGGCCGGCGGAGTCGGCGGCGAACAGGGTGAGGAGCAGCCCGGCCAGGCCCAGGTTCGCCACGACCAGCAGGGGCTTGCGCCGCGTCCGGTCCGCCGGCGCGCCGAGCGCCGGACCCGCCGGCGTGGGCGCCCACAGGGCGAGCACGCTCAGGGCGGCCAGGCCGTCGGACCCCGTGAGGTCCTTCACCCACACCCCCGACGCCAGCCACAGCGAGGAGGTGCCGAAGGCGGACACCACCACGCCGGCGAGGTACAGCACCGCGTCGCGGTCCCGCAGGACGCGGACCAGGGACCAGGAAGTCGTCATACCCGCCCATCGTGGGCCTGAGGCGGGGGCCCGGCATCGGCAGAGTGCCCTATTCCCGGACGCGGGGCGGCGGCGGCCGTCCGCCGTGGGAGTGGCTCGGCGGCGACCGATGAGTTCCGGGGAGCGGGACGGTCAACGCTTCGTACGGACAGTGCGACCTCAAGAGGAGTGACCATGACCATGGTGGATCTCGGCCCGCAGACCCGGATCGTGGCACGGCTCGCCGAGGCCGTCGCCGACGAGCGGCTCACGGCCGCCACGCCGTGCCCGGACCTGGCGGTGCGCAACCTGCTCGGCCACGTCCTGCACCTGTCGGTCGCCTTCCGTGACGCCGCCCGCAAGGACCTCGGCGCGACGACCGACACCAGCCCGGACGCCGCCGTCCCGGACCTCGGCCCCGGCTGGCGCGAGGAACTGCCCAAGGCGCTGGACGAACTGGCCGACGCCTGGCGCGACCCGGCCGCCTGGACCGGCTTCACCCGGGCCGGCGGCATCGACCTGCCCGGCGAGGTCGCGGGCGCCGTCGCCGTCGACGAACTGGTGATCCACGGCTGGGACCTGGCCCGCGCGACGGGGCAGCCCTACGCGCCCGACCCCGACGCCCTCGACACGGCACACCGCTTCCTCCTCGCCGCCGCCGAGGACGCCGGCCGCGGCGACGGCATCTTCGGCCCGGTCGTACCGGTACCGGAGGGCGCGCCTCTGCTGGACCGGGCGGTGGGACTCAGCGGCCGGGATCCGGGGTGGCGCCCGTGACGCCCGGCCGCCCCCTTCGCAGGCGGTCCTGACCGGCGGCATGCCGCGCGGCACGCCGCCGGTCAGGACCGCCTGCGGTGCCGCTTGCGGTGCCGGAGCGCCCCGCGTCGCGGGCCCCTGCGGCGCGGGGCGCGTCCTTGACCGAACCGGCCGGAGCCCGGCGTCGCACCCCGTACTCTCCGTGCTATGCCGCTCACCCTCACCGTTCTCGGCGCCGCCTCCCCGCACCCCGGTCCCGACCGGCCGTGCTCCGGGTATCTGCTGGCCGGCGGGGGCGCCGAGGTGTGGGTGGACGCCGGGCCCGGTACCTTCGCTGCGTTGCAGCGGCACACGGATCCCGCCCGGCTCACCGCGATCTGGATCTCGCATCTGCACGCCGACCACAGCGCCGATCTGCTCGCCGCCGCCTACGCCTTCGCGTTCGGCGGGATGACCCCGGCCGCGCCCGTGCCGGTGTACGCGCCGCAGGACTGCGCACGCCGGCTGGCGGGCTTCTTCGGGCGCCCGGACACCGAGTTCCTGAAGGGCGTCTTCGACTTCCGGGCCCTGTACGACGGCCACGACGTCCGGCACTGGAACCTCCGGCTCACCGCCCGCGCCGTCGCCCACGACACCGAGGCGTACGGGCTGCGCGCCGAATGCCAGGGGAGCGTGCTGGCCTACTCGGGGGACAGCGGCCCCTGCGCCGCGCTCACCGAACTCGCCGCCCGCGCCGACCTGTTCCTGTGCGAGGCGGACATCGACGAGCATCGCGGTGGCGAACACTTCCCGCAGGTCCACCTCACCCCCGAGGACGCCGGCCGTGTCGCCCGGGAGGCACGGGTGCGCGAGCTGCTCGTCACCCACGTCGGACCCACCCTCACCCGGGCGGCGGCCACCGCCCGCGCCGCCGAGGCCTTCGGCCGGCCCGCCCGCGCCGCCCTTGAGGGCGACAGCCACAGCCTCTGAGGCGCCTCGCGGCAACCCGAACTTCCTTTGTCAGAAGCATTGACGAAACACGGGCCCCCTCCTACCTTCAACGCGTCGTACTTCGTACGTCATATATGAGACGCGATACGCGAGATCCGAGAGGGCCGTATGACCTCTGTGCCCACGCCGATCCCGTCCCGCACGCAGTACGTGCTGGACGCGATCAAACACCGCATCCTCACCGGGCAGCTGACGCCCGGTCAGGCCCTGGTCGAGACGGAACTCGCCGCACAGTTCGGGGTGTCCAAGACCCCGGTGCGCGAGGCCCTGAAGACCCTCGCCGGGACCGGGCTCGTCGTGATGAGCCAGTACAAGGGCGTCACGGTGCGCATGGTGGACGCGGACATGGCGCGCGAGGTCTACGACGTCCGGCTGCTGCTGGAACCCGAGGCCCTGCGCCGGGCCGTGCGGCGCGGGGCGTCCCTCGACGCCGCCCGCGAGGCGCTGGCCCGCGCCGACTCCGCCGGCGACACCGCCGAACGCTCCCTGGCCAACCGCCAGTTCCACCGCGCGCTGTACCTGCCGTGCGGCAACCCGCTGCTGGGCCGGATGCTCGACGAGGTCCGCGACCAGGCCGCCCTCGTCGCGGCCGTGGCCTGGGCGGCCGACCCCTCGTGGGAGCGGGAGGCCGCCGAGCACCGGGACATCCTGCGGCTCGCGCTCGAGGGCGACGCGGACGGCGCGGCGAGCGCCCTGCACGCCCACATCGCGTCGTTCGTACGGCGGGCGATCTCCGAGCCCCACCCCGAGGAAGGCCAGGAATGAGCAGCGTGACGTTCGAGACCCAGCGGGCGGCCCTGGCCGACGTGGTGGCCATCCCGGTGACCCCGTTCGCCGAGGACGGCTCCGTCGAGCGGGACACCCACCGGGCCCTGCTGCGCCGGCTGCTCGACGGCGGGATCACCACCATCACCTCCAACGGGAACACCGGCGAGTTCTACGCCCTCACCCCCGAGGAGCGCCGCCTCGTCACCGAGCTGACCGCGAAGGAGGCCGGCGACCGCGCCGTGGTCCTGGTCGGCGTCGGCCACGACCTGCCCACCGCCATCGACTCCGCCCGGCACGCCCGCGACACCGGCGCCGCGATGGTGATGGTCCACCAGCCCGTGCACCCGTACGTCTCGGCCGCCGGCTGGGTCGACTACCACCGCGCGATCGCCGAGTCCGTGCCCGAGCTGGGCGTGGTGCCGTACATCCGCGACGAGCGGCTGGCCGGCGCCCGCCTCGCCGAACTCGCCGACCAGTGCCCGAACGTGGTGGGCGTCAAGTACGCCGTCCCGGACGCCGCGCGCTTCGCCGGCTTCGCCCGGGACGCGGGGCTCGACCGCTTCGTGTGGGTCGCCGGCCTCGCCGAGCCCTACGCCCCCTCCTACTTCTCGGCCGGCGCCACCGGCTTCACCTCGGGACTGGTGAACGTCGCCCCCGCCGTATCCCGCAACATGATCGAGGCGCTCCGGTCCGGAGACTTCCCGGCCGCCATGAAGGTCTGGGAGCAGATCCGCCGCTTCGAGGACCTGCGCGCCGCCCACGGCAACGCCAACAACGTCACCGTCGTCAAGGAGGCACTCGCCGCGCTCGGCCTGTGCCGCCGGGACGTCCGCCCGCCGAGCAAGCCGCTGCCCGCGGACGAGCGCGCCGAGGTCGCCGCCATCGCCGCCGGATGGCCGATATGAACGCGCCCCGCAGAGATCCCGAGGAGCTCCGCAGCCACCAGTGGTACGGCACCGACGGCCTGCGCTCCTTCAGCCACCGCGCCCGTACCCGCCAGCTCGGGTACCTCCCCGAGGAGCACCTCGGCAAGCCGGTCGTCGCGATCCTCAACACCTGGTCCGACATCAACCCCTGCCACGTCCACCTGCGCGACCGCGCCCAGGCCGTCAAGCGCGGGGTGTGGCAGGCGGGCGGCTTCCCGCTGGAGTTCCCGGTCTCCACCCTCAGCGAGACCTTCCAGAAGCCGACCCCGATGCTCTACCGCAACATGCTCGCGATGGAGACGGAGGAGCTGCTGCGCTCCTACCCCGTCGACGGCGCGGTGCTGATGGGCGGCTGCGACAAGTCCACGCCCGCCCTGCTCATGGGCGCGGCCTCGGTGGACCTGCCGGCCGTCTTCGTCCCGGCCGGGCCCATGCTCCCCGGCCACTGGCGCGGCGAGGTCCTCGGCTCCGGCACCGACATGTGGAAGTACTGGGACGACAAGCGGGCCGGCCTCATCGGCGACTGCGAGATGACCGAGCTGGAGAGCGGCCTGGCCCGTTCGCCCGGCCACTGCATGACCATGGGCACGGCGTCCACGCTGACCGCCGCCGCCGAGGCGCTCGGGGTGACCGTGCCGGGCGCGTCCAGCGTCCCGGCGGTGGACTCCGGGCACGACCGGATGGCGGCCAGGGCGGGCATGACCGCCGTCGAACTGGTCCACCGGGACCGCAGGCTGAGCCGGATCCTCACCCGCGAGGCCTTCGAGGACGCGGTGACGACCGTCCTCGGCCTCGGCGGCTCCACCAACGCCGTGATCCACCTGATCGCCATGGCCGGGCGGGCCGGGGTGCGGCTCACCCTGGACGACTTCGACCGTATCGCCCGCACGGTGCCGGTCCTCGCCAATGTCCGCCCCGGCGGACAGCGGTACCTCATGGAGGACTTCCACTTCGCGGGCGGCCTGCCCGGTTTCCTCTCCCGGATCCCCGACCTGCTCCACCTGGACCGGCCGACGGTGTCGCACGACACCCTGCGCGAGCAGCTCGCCGGAGCCCAGGTGCACGACGACGACGTGATCCGGCCCCGGGACAACCCGGTCGCGAGTGAGGGCGGGGTCGCGGTGCTGCGCGGCAACCTCTGCCCCGACGGCGCCGTCATCAAGCACATCGCCGCCGAGCCCCACCTGCTCCGGCACACCGGCCCCGCGGTCGTCTTCGACGACTACCGGACGATGCAGCGCACCATCAACGACCCGTCCCTGGGGATCACCGCGGACAGCGTGCTGGTGCTGCGCAACGCCGGTCCCAAGGGCGGCCCGGGCATGCCCGAGTACGGCATGCTCCCCATCCCGGACCACCTGCTGAAGCAGGGCGTGCGGGACATGGTGCGGATCTCCGACGCCCGGATGAGCGGCACCAGTTACGGCGCCTGCGTGCTGCACGTGGCGCCGGAGTCGTACATCGGCGGACCGCTGGCGCTGGTGCGCACCGGTGACCTCATCACCCTGGACGTCGAGGGGCGCGCCCTGAGGCTCCACGTCGACGACACGGAACTGGAGCGCAGGCGGGCCGCGTGGACGCCGCCGCCCGCACGGTTCGAGCGCGGCTACGGCGCCCTCTACAACGAGCAGATCACCCAGGCCGACACCGGCTGCGACTTCGAGTTCCTGGCCCGCCAGGGCACCGTGCCGGACCCTTACGCCGGCTGACCCCGCCCCACCACGGAAGTGCTTCACCCATGTGTACGTAGCAAGCGCTTCCTGCACCCGCTGAACTGCCCCACTGCGAACGGAGAACAGTCATGGCCCAAGCCGCAGCCGTGGCGGAACCGCCCGCGCCACCCCGGCGGCGCCGTGCCTCCGCGACGCCGCGCAGGCTGCCGTACCTGCTGATCGCGCCGGCCGCCCTGCTGATGCTGGGCTTCATCGCCTACCCGGTGCTCAGCGTCTTCTACTACAGCCTGCAGAACTACAACCCCACCAAGCCCTGGCGGAACGGCTTCGCGGGCCTGGACAACTTCACCCAGGCCTTCGGCCACGACCCGCAGTTCTGGGACACGCTGACCTTCAGCGCCCAATGGGTCGTCGTCGAGGTCGGACTGCAGCTCCTGTTCGGCCTGGCCCTGGCGCTCATCGTCAACCAGACGTTCGTGGGCCGGTCGCTGGGCCGCGCCCTGGTCTTCTCCCCCTGGGCCGTCTCCGGCGTGCTGACCTCGGTGATCTGGGTCCTGCTCTACAACTCCCAGACCGGCGTCACCCGTTACCTGGCCGACGCCGGGCTGGGCTCCTACGGCACGAGCTGGCTCTCGGACACCTCGACGGTCTTCCCGGCGGCGGTGGTCGCCGACCTCTGGCGGGGCGTCCCCTTCTTCGCCATCCTCATCCTCGCCGACCTGCAGTCCGTCTCCCGGGACCTGTACGAGGCCGCCGAGGTCGACGGGGCGAGCCGCCTGAAGCAGTTCTGGCACATCACCCTGCCCCACCTGAAGGACGCCATCGTCCTGTCCACGCTGCTGCGCGCGGTGTGGGAGTTCAACAACGTCGACCTGCTCTACACCCTGACCGGCGGCGGTCCGGCCGGCGAGACCACCACGCTGCCCCTCTACATCGCCAACACCAGCGTCGACGCCCACAACTTCGGCTACGCCTCCGCCCTGACGACGGTGGCGTTCGTGATCCTGCTCTTCTGCTCGATGGTCTATCTGCGGCTGAGCAAGTTCGGAGGTGAGACCAAGTGATCACCGAGATCGCTCCCGCGCCCGAGCGGGTCGTGTCCGAGTCCGCCCGCCCGCGCGGCAGGCGCCGCGCCTGGGACGAGGCGCCCCGCTGGCAGATCTACCTGCCGCTGTCGGTCTACCTGCTGTTCACCCTGGTCCCCTTCTACTGGATCCTCCTCTTCGCCCTCCGCCCGGCCGGCTCCACCTCCCTGGTCCCCTGGCCGGTGACGTTCGAGCACTTCGGCAAGGTGTGGACCGACCGCGGCTTCGGCACCTACTTCGTCAACAGCGTCTACGTCGGCCTCGCCACCCTCGTCCTGACCACGGTGGTCGCCCTGGCCGGCGGCTACGCCCTCGCCCGCTTCGACTTCCGCGTCAAGCGCGGCTTCATGCTGGCCCTGCTCTGCTCGCAGTTCGTGCCGGGCGCGCTGCTGCTGGTGCCGCTCTTCCAGATCTTCGCCAAGCTGTCGATGATCAACTCACTGGGCAGCGTCGTCATCGCCGAGACCGTCTTCCAGCTTCCGCTGTCGATGATCCTCATCAGCGGGTTCATCCGGAACGTGCCGTACTCCCTGGAGGAGGCCGCCTGGGTGGACGGCTGCAACCGGCTCACCGCCTTCCGGATCGTCGTCCTGCCGCTGCTGCGGCCCGGACTGATCGCCGTCGGCTCGTTCGCCTTCGTGCACGCCTGGAACCACTTCCTGTTCGCCCTGATGTTCCTCTCCGACCAGGGCAAGCAGACCATCCCGGTGGGCCTCAACACCCTGATGAGCGCCGACAGCGTCGACCTCGGCGCGCTGGCCGCGGGCGGCATCATCGCGGCCGTACCGGTGGTCGTCGTGTTCGCCTTCATCCAGAAGTGGCTGATCACCGGCTTCAGCGCGGGGGCGGTGAAGGGATGACCGTCCCCATCGTGCTGGCGGGCGCGCGCGGTCACGGCCGCTGGCACCTGGACAACATCCGCCGGCTCCAGGCGAAGGGCGCCGTCCGGCTGGCGGGCATCTGCGAACTGACCCCACTGGGCCCGGACGAGATCCCGGACGGCCTCGGCACGCCCGAGCAGTCCGCCGACTTCGGGGCGCTCCTCGACGCCACCGGAGCCAGGGCCGCCGTCGTCTGCACACCGATCCCCACCCACACCGCTCTGGCGCTGACGGCCGCCGGGCGGGGCGTGCACCTGCTGCTGGAGAAGCCGCCGGCGCCGTCCTTCGCCGAGTACCGGCGGATGGCCGACGGGATCGCCGCGGCCGGGGTCGCGTGCCAGATCGGCTTCCAGTCGCTCGGCTCGCACGCCGTGCCCGCGATCCGGCGGCTGCTCGCCGAGGGCGCGATCGGAGAGGTCACCGGGGTCGGCGGCGCGGGGGCCTGGGCCCGGGACGAGGCCTACTTCCGGCGGGCGCCCTGGGCCGGCCGGCGGCGGCTGAACGGCGCCGACGTGGTCGACGGGGTGCTCACCAACCCGCTGGCGCACGCGGTCGCCACCTCCCTCGCCCTGCTCGGCGCCACCCGGGCCGAGGACGTCACCGGCATCGAGACCGAGCTGCTGCGCGCCAACGACATCGAGTCCGACGACACCTCCTGCGTCCGGGTGCGCACCACGCGCGGCCCGGTCACGGTCGCCGCGACCCTGTGCGCCGAGGAGCCGGGGGAGCCGTACGTCCTGGTCCACGGCACCAGGGGCCGGATCACCTTCTGGTACAAGCAGGACCGGGTGCTGCTCCAGCGGTCCGGACACGGCCCGCGGGAGACCTCGTACGGCCGTGACGACCTGCTGGAGAACCTGGTCGATCACCTCACCGACGGCACCGGGCTGCTGGTCGCCCCGGCGGAGACCGGCGCCTTCATGAGAGTCGTCGAGGCCGTCCGCACCGCCCCCGACCCGCTCCCGCTGCCCCGGAGCGCCTGGCGCCCGCTGCCCGGCGCGGACCGCCGGGTCGTGACCGGCGTCGACGGCCTGGTCGCGGCCTCGGCCGACACCCTCGCCCTCTACTCCGAGCTGGGCGCCTCCTGGGCCCTGTCGAAAGAGGTGAGCACCTGATGTCCCACGACACACCGGTTCTGCGGGTCGCGGGCCGGCCGGTCGGCCGCTACGTCACCCGGCCCGAGCTGCCGGCCCGCCTCGCCCCCCGCCCCTGTCTGCACCCCGTCACCACCCTGGCCGGCACGGTGGTCACCGAACTCGGACCCGCCGACCACGCACACCACCTCGGCGTCGGTGTCGCCGTTCCCGACGTCGAGGGGCACAACTTCTGGGGCGGGCGCACCTTCGTCCGCGACCGGGGCCCGACCGAGCTGGACAACCACGGCGCCCAGCGGCACACCGCCTTCCAGCTCCCGGACCCCGACGGGTTCGTGGAGGAGCTGCGCTGGGTCGCCGCCGGGAGGGAGCTGCTGCGCGAGCGCCGCACCGTCGCCGCCACCGGGCTCGACCACCGGGCCTGGGCGCTGGACCTCACCTTCTCCCTGACCAACGTCACCGAGGGGCTGCTGTCCCTCGGCAGCCCCGCCACCAACGGGCGGCCCGGCGCGGCCTACGGGGGCTTCTTCTGGCGGGCCCGCAAGGAGCCGCGGGCACCGGAGGTCTTCACCGCCGACCGCGAGGGCGAGGCCGAAGTGCACGGCGGGCGTGCCGACTGGGTCGCGCTGGCATCCGCCGGCTGGACGCTGGTCTTCGCCGGGGCCACCGAGGAGACCCGGCGGGACCCGTGGTTCGTGCGGGCCGCCGAGTACCCCGGGGTGGGCTCTTCGCTGGCCGCCACCGAACGGCTGCCGGTGCCGCCCGGCGAGACCGTCGTACGCCGCGTCGTCACCGTGGTCGCCGACGGACGGCTCGACCGGGCCGAGGCGGCCGCGCTGGTCCGCGGGGCGGTGAGCCGGTGACCGCCGGCACGTACGAGAACCCGGTGCTGAACGCCGACTGGTCCGATCCGGACGTGGTCCGCGTCGGCGACGACTTCTACCTCACCGCCTCCAGCTTCGGCCGCGTCCCCGGCCTGCCGCTGCTGCACTCGCGCGACCTGGTCCACTGGACCCTGGTCGGCCACGCCCTCCAACACCTGGAGCCGGAGGAGGAGTTCGCCGTGCCCCGGCACGACCGCGGGGTCTGGGCGCCCTCGATCCGCCACCACGACGACCGCTTCTGGATCTTCTGGGGCGACCCCGACCAGGGCGTCTTCCAGGTCAACGCCCCGGAGATCCGCGGGCCCTGGACCCGCCCGCACCTGCTCAAGGCGGGCCGCGGCCTGATCGACCCGTGCCCGCTGTGGGACGAGGAGACCGGAGAGGCCTATCTGGTGCACGCCTGGGCCAGGTCCCGCTCCGGCGTCAAGAACCGGCTCACCGGCCACCGTATGCACCCCGACGGCACCTCGCTGCTGGACGAGGGCGAGGTGATCGTCGACGGGGACCGCATACCCGGCTGGTTCACCCTGGAGGGGCCGAAGCTCTACCGGCACGACGGCTGGTTCTGGATCCTCGCCCCCGCGGGCGGCGTCGAGACCGGCTGGCAGGGCGCCTTCCGCTCGCGCGGCTTCTTCGGGCCGTACGAGGAACGGATCGTCCTGGAGCAGAAGGACACCGAGGTGAACGGGCCGCACCAGGGCGGCTGGGTGCGCACGGCGGCCGGCGAGGACTGGTTCCTGCACTTCCAGCAGCGCGGGGCCTATGGCCGGGTCGTCCACCTCCAGCCGATGCGCTGGGGTACCGACGGCTGGCCGGTGCTGGGCGACGACGGCGCGCCCGTGACCGTGCACCGCCGGCCGGACCTCCCGCCGCAGCGGCCGGCCGCGCCCGCCACCGACGACGACTTCCCCGGTGGGCGGTACGGCCGTCAGTGGCAGTGGACCGCCAACCCGGGCGACGGCTGGGCCACCCAGCACTCCGCGGACGGGCTGCGGCTGACCTGTGTCCGCTCGGCCGACGCCCACGACCCGCGCCGGCTGCCGAACGTGCTCACCCAGCGGCTGCCCGGTTTCCCCTGCGCGGTCGAGGCCGACCTGCGCCTCGACGGCGGTGAGCCGGGGGCGCGGGCGGGACTCGCGGTGCTCGGCGACGCCTTCGGCTGGATCGGGCTCGAGCGGGGGTCCGACGGGACGGTCCGGCTCGTGCACCGGTTCGCCGAGGCCGTGGCCGATGCGGAGCGGGACGCCGGGGTGCCGTGCCCCGCGCCCGGCGGACGGGTCCGGCTGCGCGTCGAGATCGGATCCGGGGCGCGCTGCCGGTTCCACTACGACGTCGGGGACGGCCCGCGCTCCTGCGGACCGGTGTTCGCGGCCACCCCCTGGCGCTGGGTGGGCGCCCTGCTCGGCCTGTTCGCCGTCGCCCCCGGGGGACCGGGGCCCATCGGGACGGCGACGTTCACCCGGTTCCGGATCACACCCGCCGGTCCGCGCGCCCGGACCGGTCACTGACCCCACAACTCCACCCCACCACTGGATCCAGCAGAAGAGAGCCGACCGATGAAGAGCAGCATCCGCAGAAGCACGCGCGCCGCCACGGCGGTCGCCCTGGGCTCCGTCCTCGCGCTGACCGCCACCGCCTGCGGCGACGACGGCAGCGGCGGCGCGGGGGACAAGGGGGGCGAGGGTTCCGGCAAGGGAACGATCACCTTCTGGGACAACAACGGCGGTGTCCGTACCGACATCTGGAAGCAGATCATCGCCGACTTCGAGAAGAAGTACCCCGGCATCAAGGTCGAGTACGTCGGCATCCCGGCCGCGAGCGCTCAGTCCAAGTACGACACGGCCATCCAGGGCGGCGGGCTGCCCGACGTGGGCGGCGTGGGCACCGCCATGCTCGCCGAGATCGCCGTGCAGGGCGCCCTGGAGCCGCTGGACGGCCGGCTGGAGAAGAGCCCGCTGAACGACAGGCTGAGCCGGAACCTGCTCGACGTCAGCAAGTCGGCCGGCGGCGGGGACGCGCTGTACCAGGTGCCGACCTCCGCCAACAACGGCACCCTGTGGTACCGGACGGACCTGTTCAAGAAGGCCGGCCTGGACGCACCGGCCACCTGGGCGAAGTTCTACGAGGCGGCCGGCACGCTCACGGACAAGGGCCACAACGCGTTCGGCTTCACCATCCGCGGCGGCGAGGGCGCCATCGCCCCGGCCCTCGACGCGGTCTACGGCCAGACCGGCATCACCTCGTTCTGGAACGGCGACAAGACCACCGTCAACGACCCGAAGAACGTGGCCGCGCTCGAGAAGTACATCGCGCTCTACAAGAAGGACACCCCGTCCGCCGACGTCAACAACGACTTCACCAAGATGGTCGCCCAGTGGGACAGCGGCACCATCGGCATGCTGAGCCACAACCTGGGCTCCTACCAGGACCATCTGAAGGCGCTGGGCAAGGACAAGTTCCGGGGCATCCCCAACCCCACGCTGGCCGACGGCACCCGGGTGCAGGTGTCCAACCCGGTGGACGGGCTGAGCCTGTTCAAGTCGAGCAAGAACAAGGCGGCCGCCTGGAAGTTCATCGAGTTCGCCCTCTCCGCCGCCGAGAACTCCAAGTTCAACGAGTCGGCGGGACAGGTGCCGGCCAACACCGACGCGGCCAAGGACGCGTGGATCCAGCGGGCCGAGCCGACGAAGCTGGCGGCCGAGGCGCTGAACGGGGCCGACACGAAGATCGTCCAGTTGCCGTACTACCTGCCCGACTGGAACACCATCTCCAAGGCGGACAACGAGCCGAACTTCCAGAAGCTGCTGCTCGGGAAGATGAGCGCGAAGGAGTTCCTGGACACGCTGGCCGAGCAGCTCAACGCGGCGCAGGCGGACTGGAAGAAGAACCACTGAGTCCGCGGCCGCTTCGCGTGGGCGCGCCCAGGTCCGGCAGGGCGGGCCGCGCCCACGCGGCGGAGCCGCACACCGATGCGCCCCAGGATCCCCTTGTTTCCCCGATCCCTGTGATTTCCCCGACCCCTGTTTGAAAGGCGCACCATCGTGTCCCTTACGCGCAGACAGGTGACCTCCGCCGCCATCGCGGCCGTTCCGTTGACCGGGCGTTCCCCGGAGCGGCACCGGACCCTCTACATCGCCGGTGACTCCACCGCCGCCCAGAAGTACGCCGACGCGGCGCCCGAGACCGGGTGGGGAATGGCCCTGCCCTTCTTCCTCCGGAAGGATCTCGCGGTCGCGAACCATGCCGTGAACGGCCGGAGTTCGAAGAGTTTCCTGGACGAGGGCCGGCTCGACGCCGTGCTCCGGGCGATCCGGCCCGGGGACGTCCTGATCGTGCAGTTCGCGCACAACGACGAGAAGGCCACCGACCCCGACCGCTGCACCGAGCCCTGGACCACGTACCAGGACTGCCTGCGGCGCTACGTCGACGGGGCGCGCGGCCGCGGGGCCCGCCCCGTCCTCGCCACCCCCGTGGAGCGCCGCAGGTTCGACGCCGACGGGAACGCCGTGCCGACGCACGGCGACTATCCGGCCGCCATGCGCGCGCTCGCCGGGGCCGAGCGGGTCCCGCTCCTCGACATCGAGGCGCTGTCGCTCGCGCTGTGGCAGCGGCTCGGGGTGGAGGAGACGAAGAGCTACTTCAACTGGACCGCCACCGAGCAGGACAACACGCACTTCAACCCGCCGGGCGCCATCGCCGTGGCCCGGCTCGTGGCGCGGGAGCTGCTGCGCACCCGCGTCCTGGCCCGGCCCGACGTGGTCCGGCTGGGCGAGGACGTCCCCACGTCCTGGATCACCTGGCCGCCCGCGACGTCATCGACAGCTACGTAAAAGAGGAGAGCCGCACAGTGCGTACACAGAAATGTCATGGACGTGTCATAACAACTCTGGTGGGCTGCACGGCGCTCGTGCTCGCCGTCACCGGGACCACGTCCGCGCAGGCCGCGCACCGGGCCGGTACCGACTGGCAGGTGCTGCCCGCCGGGGACGGCTGGGCCGCGTACGGCACCGGGACGACCGGCGGTGCCGCCGCCGACCGGGCGCACGTGTACACGGTCACCACCTGGGAGCGGTTCAAGGCCGCCCTCGCCGACGGCGGCGGCGCCCCGAAGATCATCAGAGTGAGGGGCGCCATCGACGCCGACGGGCCGAGCTGCGACTCGTTCGCCGTGCCCGGCTACGACTTCGGCGCCTATCTGGCCAAGTACGCCCCGGACAGCTGGGGTCGCACCACCACCCTGGACGGCGAGCCCGCCGACAGCCCCGAGGGCCTGCGCCGCGCCTCGGCCGCCGCCCAGGACGCCTACATCAAGGCGGACGTGCCGGCCAACACCACCATCATCGGCGTCGGGAAGAACGCCGGCTTCAACGGCGCCAGCCTCCAGATCAAGGGCGTCGACAACGTCATCGTCCGCAACCTGCGCTTCGAGAGCCCCCTCGACTGCTTCCCGCAGTGGGACCCGACCGACACCGCCGACGGCAACTGGAACTCCGAGTACGACAGCGCGGTGGTCTACGGCTCCACCCACGTCTGGATGGACCACGACACCTTCACCGACGGCGGCCACCCGGACAGCACCCTGCCGCACTACTTCGGCCGGATCTACGAACAGCACGACGGCGAGCTGGACATCGTCAAGGGCGCCGACTACGTCACCGCCTCCTGGAACGTCTTCGAGGACCACGACAAGACGATCCTCGTCGGCAACAGCGACAGCGCCGCCACGGCCGCCGTCGACCGCGGCCACCTCAACGTCACCTTCCACCACAACCTGTTCCGGAACCTGGTGGAACGCGCGCCGCGGGTCCGCTTCGGCCAGGTCGACTCGTACAACAACCACTTCGTCGCGGGCGACGGCTACTCCTACAGCTACGGCATCGGCATGGAGTCCCAGCTCGTCGCCGAGCACAACGCGTTCACCCTGCCCGCCGGGGCGACGGCCGGTCCGATCCTGAAGAAGTGGAAGGACGCGCCGGTCACCGCCGCCGACAACTACGTCAACGGCCGGCTCACCGACCTGATCGCCGTCCACAACGCCGAGATCCCCGGCGAGACCCTGCGGTCCGGGGCCGGCTGGACCCCGGACCTGCGCACCAGGGTCGACCCGGCCAGGGCCGTGCCGGGCCTCGTCGGCCACCGCGCGGGCGCCGGCCGCATCGGCTGACCCGTCCGGGGCCGGGTCCCCCGGCCCCGGCCCCCTCCTCCCGCCGGCCCCGCACCGGAACTCCCGCGAGCCGGGCCGGCACCACGGACCCCCACACCCGCCGCACCGCGACCTCCCACACCCGCCGCACCGCGAAGGAGCACGCCCATGCCCTCGCCCCGACCACCCCTTTCCCGACGGAGGCTCCTCGTCGCGGGCGCCACGGCCGCCGCGCTCGGTCTCGCCGCCGCGCCCGCACGGGCCGCCGGCCGGCCCGGCCCGTTCGGCCGGCACGGATCGCCGGTCCGCCGCCGCACCCCGGGGACCCTGTACGTCGACCCCCACGGCCGGGGCGACTTCACCTCCGTCCAGACCGCCGTGACCGCGGCCACCGGCACCGGCCGCACCCTGGTCATCGCCCCGGGCACCTACCGGGAGACGGTCCTCGTCGACGCCTCCCGTACGGGCATGACCTGGATCGGCGCCTCCGAGGACCCCCGTGACGTCGTGATCGTGTACGACAACGCGGCCGGCACCCCCAAGCCCGGCGGCGGCACCCACGGCACCACCGGCTCGGCCACCACCACCGTGCAGGCGGACGGGTTCACCGCCCGCTGGATCACCTTCGCCAACGACTGGCTGCGCGCCGACCACCCGGACATCACCGGCACCCAGGCCGTCGCCCTCAAGGCGCAGGGCGACCGCGGCGCCTTCCTGCACTGCCGCTTCCTCGGCCACCAGGACACCCTGTACGCCGACACCATGGCCCTCGGCACC
Organism: Streptomyces sp. NPDC005706; assembly: GCF_040631045.1. NCBI lineage: Bacteria > Bacillati > Actinomycetota > Actinomycetes > Kitasatosporales > Streptomycetaceae > Streptomyces > Streptomyces sp. NPDC005706. The sequence continues at coordinate 76,238 of NZ_JBEXYS010000029.1, forward strand.
TTCGCCCGCCAGTACTACGCGCACTGCTACGCCGAGGGCGACGTCGACTTCGTCTTCGGGCGGGCCACCGCCGTCTGGGAGCACTGCCACTTCCGCACCCTGAACCGGACGGACCTGGCCGCCGCCCCCTACGGCTTCGTCTTCGCGCCCTCCACGGCCGCCGCCAACCCGCACGGCTACCTGGTGCTCCGCGGCCGCGTCAGCGGCGAGGCCCCGGACGCGTACTACAAGCTGGCCCGCCCCTGGGTGCCCAGCTCCGACACCACCGCCCGCCCGATGCTGACCGTCCGCGACACCTGGCTCGGCCCCGGCATCGACGCGGCCGCCCCCTACGCGAACATGTCGGCCTCCTACCCCTGGCAGGCCCAGCGGTTCGCCGAGTACCGCGACACCGGTCCCGGCGCCGTCGTCACCGTCCCGGAGAACCGGCCGCAACTGACCGCCGAGCAGGCGGCGTCGGCGACCCGGGAGGCCCATCTCGGGGACTGGGCACCCTGGCAGGAGAGCTGACGGCACGTCCGGCCGGACCGGCCGGGGACGCGAAGACCTTTTCGCCCGATGGCTTGATATCGATCGGGCAAAGGTCCTCGCGCTACCCCTGGTGACGCGCGTAGAAAACCTGTCATGCGTAAATCACAGCGGATCGCGGCGGCCACCGCCGCCTGTGCCCTCGCCGGCGGCGCCCTGTACGGCGCCGGTGCGGCCACCGCCGGTCAGTCGACGGCGAACTCCACCCACGAGCCCTACAACATCGGGCTCCTGGTGAAGGACATCGACACCTACTACGGCACCACCGCCGACAGCAACGGCGTCTACCAGGCGTCCCCGGCCGGCCCGTACGCCAAGGACCTGGCGCGGATCGACGCCGACGCCAGGAGCTACATCGACAAGGCGGCCCGCAAGGCCCACCACCACGGCGAGAAGCCGGCCGTCGTCTTCGACATCGACGACACCCTGCTGCTCAGCCTCGACTACGAGAAGCGCTACAACTACACGTACAACTCCACCACGTGGAACGACTACGTGAACCGCGCCGACCGCCCGGCCGTCTTCGGCAGCCCCGAGCTGGTGCGCTACGCCGAGTCCAAGGGCGTCGAGGTCTTCTACAACTCCGGTCTCAGCGAGGCGCAGCGCGCCGGCGCCGTGGAGAACCTGAAGAAGGTCGGCGCCGACGTCAACCTCGACGCCGGCCACATGTTCCTCAAGGACAAGGCCAACCCCCCGGCCTACCTGAGCGACTGCGCCACCCCGGGCACCTGGAACTGCACGACCGTGCAGTACAAGGCCGGTACCCGCGAGCACATCGAGGACGACCTCGGGTACGAGATCATCGCCAACTTCGGCGACCAGTACTCGGACCTGGACGGCGGCCACGCCGACCGCACCTACAAGCTGCCCAACCCGACGTACTTCGTGTCCTGACCCGTTCCGGACCGCCGTACGCCCAGGGGAAGTTCCACCCGGCCCCCGTCCCGGCAGCAGCCTGCCGCGGCCGGGGGCCGGCCGGTGCACGGGCGGTTTCCGGCCACGTGCGATCGCCGCTTCCCGGAGCGTTGATTTCCGTTACCATCGGCTTTGCTTGCGGCACACGCACCGGGGGAGGCGACGTATGCGGATCCGCGTTCAAGGGAACGGCGACGAGAAGGCCCTGACGGACCTGCGGAAGTGGCTCGCCGGTGATCCCGGGACCGGCGGGCTCCCGGTCACCCCCGTCAGCGTCCCGGGTCCGACGATGTCGGTGCTCGACGCCCTCGACATCGTCCTCGGCAACGTGACGGACATCGCCAACTTCGCCGTGGCGTACGCGAGCTGGCGGCTCGCCAAGGCCCCGGGCCGCAGCACGGGCGGACGTACTCTGACCCACGGCGGCACGACCGTCGACATCGGTCACCTGAACCCCGAGGAACTCGCGGACCTGCTGCGCCGCCTGGAGAACACGGACGCCGGCACGCACGGATCATGACCGCACCGCGGCCGGGCGGCTCCCGTGCGGTGCTCTTCGGAGCCCACGAATTCGACGGCTTCCCGGCGCTCGGGGGCGTCGAGCGGAACATCCCCGCACTGCTCACCCTGCTGACCGCCCCCGACGTGGGCGGCCTGGCCGAGGGCGACTGCCGGGTCCTGCCCGCGGACAGCCGGGCGGACGACGTCCTCGACGCCGTCGCCGACGCGGCCGACGAGGCGGACGACCTCCTGCTCGTCTACTACGCCGGACACGGCCACCACGACGACGAGGGGCTGCTGCTGGCCGCGAAGAGGGCGGGCCTCGACCGGCCCCACACCTTCGTCTCCTACGCGCGCGTCCGCGAATTCGTGGCCGGGTCCCGGGCCCGGCACAAGGTCGTCGTCGTGGACTGCTGTTACGCGGGCGGCGCCCTCCACATGGGGGAGGAGGCGCCGCCGATCCCGGAGCGGGACCTCGCCTTCGACGGCGGCTGCGTCCTCGCCTCGGCGGCCGTCACCGAGCGTTCCCTGTGCCGCCCGGACGGCAGCGTGTTCACCATGGAACTGGTCCGCCTGCTGCGGGACGGCCTCACCGGGCCGCTGCGCGGCGGCCGGCGCGGCGAGGAGCAGCGACACCTTCTCACGGCCGACCTGTTCGACGCGCTCAGGCAGGGGCTGAAGGGCCAGAAGGTGGACGGCTGGCCCGTCCCCCAGCCCCGGATGGCCACCCTCGACGGCGGCCACGACATCCCGCTCGCCCTCAACCGGGCCTTCAAACAGGAGCCCGGCCCGTCCGGCGCCGCCCCGCGGCGCCGGCCACAGCCCGCCCCCGATCCACTGGCCGCCGTGGTCGGACAGCAGACCTTCGTCGACGGGCTCGGCGGCTTCCGCCGCAACCTCACCCCCGAGCAACTGCCTTTCGTCTCCCCCGGCAGCGCTCATCCGGCCGCGCCCGAGACGCTGTTCCGGCGGCTGCGCGACACCGACGAGCGGGGTGTGCTGCTCGTCGGCGCGGCCGGCACCGGCAAGACGCGCACCGGACTCGAGGTGGGCCGGATCGCCCTCGGCGAGGGCTGGCGGGTGCTGCACGTGCGCCCCGGCCGGGAGTCGTCCATCACCGCGCAGATCAGCCACCGGGTCCTGGCCGAGGACAGCCCGGTCCTCGTGGTGATCGACTACCTGAACGAGTACCTCAAGGACGACGACGACAACGACGCCCAGCTCGACCTGACCGCCCTTCGCCACCGGCTGCTGCCGGAGGCCCGCCGCAAGGACGTCAAGGTCGCCTTCCTCGCCTCGGTGCGCCCGGGCTGGCTGCAGAAGGCGGGCCACATCCCACTGCACGACCTGTTCGACGAGGTCGAGCTGCGCCAGGACGAGGAGTTCCAGCGGGTCGTCGCCGAGCACGCCCTGGCCAGTCTGGCCCCCACGGCCATCGGCCGCCTCGGCATGGAGCGGATGCGGGCCATCTGCGGCCACCGCCCCATCATCGCCCTGCTGCTCGCCCGGGAGCTGGAACGCCGGGCCGTGGCCGGCCTGCTCGACTCCGGGAACGCGGGGCTGCGGGCCGGCGGCGACCTCGCCCGCTGGCTGCGCGACCGGCTCATGGAGGACGACCTCGCCGTCCGGCGCCTGCCCGACGAACGCCGGCGCACCGCCTTCGACCAGGTCACCGCCTCCGACGACCTGGTCGCGGCGGCCGCCGCCGCAGCGGCCTGCCCCCAGGAACGGACCGAGGTGATCGCGGCGGCGGCCGCCGCGCTGTCCGGCAGCCCCGGCGGCGGCCTGCACGCCCAGGTCGTCGTCGAGACCCTGATCGACCTCGGCTGGCTGGAACGCGACGGAGACGGCGACGTCCTGTCCACCGCCCACGACATCGTCTGCGACCAGCTCGTCGAGTCCGTGATCCTGCCCGCCCACAGCCGCACCCCGGACCGCGCCCGCACCCGGGTCCTCCTCGACGGCAGCCTCACCAGCCCCCGCACCATCGGCCGCTACGCCACCAACCTGGCCCGGCTCATGAACGACCTGGCGCTCACCCACCGCGCCGAGGCGGTGTCCGCGGTCCTCGACGCCTGGTTCGCCGACAACGCCGCGGCCATCGGCGAGGTCATGCGCGCCGACGCCGACATCGGCGGCTACGCCCTCGGCGCGCTCTGCTCCGGACAGCCCTGGGCCCACTCCGTGGTCCGGAACTGGCAGCGGCTCGTCGGCCCCTGGCTGGAGGAGTTCGGGGACGGCGTCAACGCCCGGCACGTGCTCTACCGAGGCCTGTGGAACCTGCCCACCGACGGCGGCGCCCTGCTGCTCGTTCCGGCGGCGCTGCGCTGGCTGGAGTCTCACGGCCGGCGGCGCGAGGCCAGCTTCGTCCTCGGCCCCCTGCTCAGCCGCACGGACATCCCCGCCGAACAGCAGAAGCCGGCCCTGCGGGACGCGATCACCTGGCTGCGCCGCCATGGCGAGGTGCTGGAGGCGCACTTCGTGCTGCGCGCGCTGGTCGGCCGCGCCGACCTCGCGCCCCAGCAGGTCCGCCAGGTCGTGGCCGTGGCGCTGCGGTGGTCGGAGCGCGACACCACTCTGCGCCAGGTCGCCCAGATCCTCACCCCGCTCCTCGCCCGCACCGACCTCACCGGCGACGAGTTGCGGCGGATCGTCCTGCTCGCGCTGGAATGGCTGCGGCACCACAGGAGCCTGTGGGAGCCGCACAACGTGCTGCGCTCCCTGCTGACCCGCAAGGACCTCACCGAGAACGAGGCGCGGCAGGCCGCGTCGTTCAGCTTCCGCTGGCTCAAGCAGCACGCCGCCGCGCCGCCCGCCACCTTCGTGCTGCGCCCGCTGCTCGCCCGGACCGAGCTGGCCAGGAGCCAGGTGCGGCGGGCCGTGGAGTTCGCCGCCCAGTGGCTGGAGGAGCACGCCGTCCGGCCCGAGGCCGACTTCCTGGTCCGGCAGATGCTGGGGCGTTCCGACCTCACCGGCGACGAGAGCCGGCGGGCGGCCGGGTTCGCCGTGCGGTGGCTGGAGCAGCACGCCACCTCGCCCGAGGCCGACTTCCTCATCGGGCAGATGCTGGCGCGCCCCGACCTCACCGCGGACGAGAGCCGGCGCGCGGCCGGCTTCGCCCTGCAGTGGCTCGCCCTGCACGCCGGCGCCCCCGGGGCCAGCTTCGCGCTGGACGCGCTGCTCGCCCGTCCCGACCTCACCCACGAGCAGGCCGAACAGGCCGTCACGGCGGCGATGACCTGGCTGGAACGCCATGCCGGCACCGACGCCGCGGGGTACGTCCTCAGCGGGGTGCTGGGCCGCGGCGACCTGCCGGAGTACGAGGCGGACGGCGTCCACACCCTCGCCTGCGCCTGGCTGGCCCCCCGCACCGGCTCCCTGGAGGCCAACTTCACCCTCAACAAGCTGCTGTCCCGCACCGACCTCGCCGCGGAGCAGGCCCGGCAGGCCATCGGCTCGGCGGAGCGGTGGCTGGGCCGGCACGGCGACAGCGACGCCGCGGAGTACGTCCTGCGCGCGCTGCTCTCCCGCCCCGACCTCACCGCCGGCCAGGCCCGCGGGGCCGTCGCCCGCGCCACCCGCTGGCTGCGCCAGTACGGCACCGCCCGGAACGCCGGGTACGTCCTCGGCCCGCTGCTCGGCCACCGCACCCTCACCGCCGCACAGGCCCGGGAGGCGGTCACCGCGGCGCTGACCTGGCTCGCCCACCACGGCCATGTGCCCGAGGCGGAACTCGTGCTGACCTCCCTGCTCGGCCGCGGTGACCTGTCCCACGGCGAACGCGAGCAGGTCACCGCCTTCGCCACCCAGCGGGGGCAGCAGAACGGCACCACGTACCGCGAGGCGAAGGCGCTCTCGCGCCGGCTGGCAGCCCGGCACGGACCCGGCGACGAACAGGGGCGGGAGGACCTCGCCTCGGCCCTCGCCTGGCTCGAGCGGCACCCGGACCTCCCCGAGGCGGCGCAGGTGTTCCGGGCGGTCTTCGTCCACCACGAGCCGACCGGGGACGAGCTGCGCCGGACCGTGACCGCCGCGACGACCTGGCTGGGGCACCACGACACCCGGCCGGCCGCCTCCTACCTCCTGCAGCCGCTGCTGGAGCTGCGCGCACTCCCCGACGAGGACACCGGCCCGGTGGCCGCCCACGCCCTGGAGTGGCTGGCGCACCACCGGGAGAGCCCCCAGGCCAGCTACACCCTGGGCGCGCTGATCGCCAACAGGAGGATCACGGCCGAGACGCTGGACCGGGGGATCTCCCTCGCCGCGGACTGGCTCCAGCACAGCGTCACCTCGCCCGGCGCGAGCTTCGTGCTGGACAAGCTGCTGGCGCGCGGGGAGATCACGGGGGACCGGGCCCGGGCCGCGGTGGCCTTCACCCAGGTGTGGCTGGACCGCCATGTGACGATGCGCGCGGCCCGCTTCGTGCTCGAGCCGCTGCTCGCCCGCGCCGACCTCGCCCCGGACGAGACCCGGCTCGCCGTGACCCACGCGTCGCGCTGGCTGCGGGAGTTCGGCTCCCTGCACGAGGCACGGCACGTACTCGTGGCGGTGAACGCGCACGCCGGGCTCGGCCCGGAGGGAATCGGCCACGCCTTCGGCGACACCGTCACCTGGCTGGAACGCTACGACGGCCCGGCCAACGCGCAGACCGTGCTGGCACCGCTCCTGGCCCGGGCCGACCTCGGTCCCGAACAGCTGCGCGCCTTCGCCGACTTCACCCTCGGACGGCTGCCGCACTACGCGGTCCCGGACTCATGGCGGGTGCTGGGCCTGCTCGTGCAGCGCACCGACCTGCCGCCGGACCAGGCCCGCGAGGTCGTTGCGCGGGTCGTCTCCGGGCTCCAGCCGGATCCCGTCGCCTACGACGCCAGCTTCCTCCTGGCCCCGTTCCTCGGCCGCCCCGACCTGACCGCGGCCCGGCGCGCGACGGCGGTCTCCTGGGCGCTGTCCTGGCTTGAGCAGTACATGCCCGTGTGGCGGTCCCGCTTCGTCCTGGCGGCCCTGCTGTCCCTGGCCGGGCTGCCCCCGGCCGAGGTCCGGCGGATCGTCGCGTGGACGCTGGACTGGCTGGACCAGCACACCGACGGCACCGCCGACGGTTTCGTCACCGCAGGGGCCGAGGCGGTCCTGGAGCCGCTGCTCGCGCGCCCGGACCTCGGCGAGGACGAGATGCGGCAGGCCCGGGCCCGCCTGCCCCGGGCGGCGCCGGCGCCGCGTGCCACCGCGTCCTGAGCCCGGGAGTGCCACGGGGCCGGCCCCGCCGGAGGTGCCCGGCGGGGCCGGCCGTCATCCCGCGACGGCAAAAGGGTTGCCGCGACTTCCAGGATTTCTCCTACGAGTCGTCCCCGCTGTCGTCGTGCGCCGCGAAGGTGCCGGCCACCGCGTACCGCCCGCCCGCCGTGCCCGTGATCGTGTAGCTGTCGTCCTTCGCGTCGCGTCCGCCGCGCTCGTGGTCGTACTGCCCCGCGAAGACCCAGGTGCCCGCCGGAACCGTGCGGCCGTCCTTCAGGGTCCAGGTGTAGACGAGGAAGCCGTCGTGCTCCTCGACCGTCTGGCCGAAGTCGGCCTCGGGCAGGGAGCGCCAGGCGCCGGTGGACGCCACCCCGCCGGTCTGCGCGACCTTCAGCTCGACTTTCAGGGACGTCAGTTGCTTCGAGGTCTTGAGCGTCACATCGCTCTGCGCCCAGAAGTCGTTGCTGTGCGGGTCCACCGAGCCGTCCGACCACAGCGGGCCCTGCCGCTCGGACCGGGCCACCGGTGGCGGCACGGAGGCCTCCGGCGTCCGGGACGGTGTGGCGTCCGGGCCGGGCGTCGCGTGCGTGGCGCCGGTGCCGGGCCCGGCGGAGTGCGCCGGGGGCCGGCCCGTCGCGTCCGGCGAGGGGGTGCGCGCGGCCGGGGGCGCCGGCGAGACCGCGACGGTCCGCCGGACCGGCGGTTCCTCCTTCACCGCGGAGGCCACCGCGTACCCGCCGACCGCGAGGACGCCCGCCACCCCCGCCGTCGCGGTGACCACCTTCAGCCAGCCGAACACCGGTGCCCGGCCGGCCCGGTGGTCCGGGCCGCTCTGCGCCGCCGTCCCGCGCTCCACACGGGCCAGGATGCGCGCCCGGTCGGGTTCATGGGCCTCGGCCGCCTCGTGCAGCCGGGCGCGCAGCTCGTCGTGCACGTCCTGCCGCCTCATCGGTTCCTTCCTCCGCTCTCGCCGCCCCGGGCCGCGGCCGCGTGCACCCGCCGCGCCACACCCTGGCCGCCGAGCAGTCTCTGCAGCTCGGCCACGCCCTTGGACGTCTGGCTCTTGACCGTACCCACCGACACCCCGAGGGCCAGCGCGGTGTCCTTCTCCGAGAGGTCGAACGCGTGCCGGAGCACGACGCACGCCCGCTTGCGGAACGGCAGCCTGCGCAGGGCCTCCTGGACGTCGACCACGCCCGCGACGTCCGGGTGCTCGGTCCGCTCCTCGCGGTGCGGCCAGAACAGCGCGATCCGGCGCCGCTCACGCACCGCGCTGCGGATGCGCGTCCGGGCGAGGTTGGCGACCACGCCCCGGGCGTACGCCACCGGATGGCCGGCCGCGCGCACCCGGTCCCAGCGGTGCCACAACGCCAGCAGCGCGTCCGCGGCCAGGTCGTCGGCGGTGTCCGCCTGGCCGGTCAACAGGTGGGCGAGACGGGAGAGTTCGGCATAGTTCCGTTCGAAGAAGGCGTGGAACTCCACGGAGGCGGCGTCGTCGACGACTGTGCCCACGAGTGACCTCTTCCCGGTACGGCTCTGTGTGTGTCATGTAAATGACATGCGAACATCCGGCGCGGCCCCGCACGGAGGGCCGGAAGCGTAGCAGTGATCGTTTCGGTCGTTGTGCGGGGGACCGGACGGCAGTTGACGGGCCGAACCCCGATTCCGTAACACGAGGAAAACCTGAAACGGGTTCAACAGGGGAACAATCCAGCCAGCATCCGCGCACCTTGATCAGGCGACGAGGAGTACGACCATGTCCGAGACGCAGAAGGCGGACCAACGGCCCGGCACCGCACCGCCCGTGGGCAACGGCGTCGACCGGTACTTCAGAATCTCCGAACGGGGATCCACTTTCGGCCGGGAGATACGCGGCGGCTTCGCCACGTTCTTCACCATGGCCTACATCCTCGTCCTGAATCCCATCATCCTGGGCAGCGCCAAGGACAAGTTCGGCCACACCCTCGACACCGGCCAACTCGTCACCGCCACCGCGCTGGTGGCCTGTGTGATGACGGTCGTCATGGGCGTCGGGGGCAACCTCCCGCTCGCCATCGCCGCGGGACTCGGCCTCAACGCCGTCGTCGCCTTCCAGCTCGCCCCGCTGATGAGCTGGGCGGACGCGATGGGCCTGGTCGTCCTCGAAGGCGCCGTCATCTGCCTGCTGGTGCTCACCGGGCTGCGCGAAGCGATCATGAACGCGATCCCGCAGCAGCTCAAGCAGGCCATCGGCGTCGGCATCGGCCTGTTCATCGCCTTCATCGGCTTCGTGGACGCCGGGTTCGTCAGCCGCATCCCGGACGCCGCGCACAGCACCGTGCCCGTCCAGCTCGGCGCGGTCGGCCGGCTGACCGGCTGGCCCGTACTGGTCTTCTGTCTGGGCGTGCTGCTGACCATCGCGCTGCTCGCCCGGAAGGTGAAGGGCGCGATCCTCATCAGCATCGTCACGATGACGGTCGTCGCGATCGTCATCGAGGCGGTCGCCGGCATCAAGAGCTGGGGCCTGACCACACCGAAGGTCCCGGACGAGATCGTCGCCGCCCCGGACTTCGGTCTTGTGGGTCACTTCAGCCTGTTCGGCGGCTTCGCGGAGGCGGGTGTGCTCACCGCCGTGCTGCTGGTCTTCACCCTCATCCTGTCCGACTTCTTCGACGCCATGGGCACCATCGTCGGCATCAGCGCCGAGGCCGGCCTGCTCGACGACCGGGGGCAGGTGCCCGGCATCGGCCGGGTGCTGTTCATCGACGGTGCGGCGGCCGTCGCCGGCGGGGTCGGCTCCGCCTCCTCCAACACCGCCTACATCGAGTCCGCGGCCGGCGTCGGGGAGGGGGCCCGCACCGGCTTCGCCAACCTCGTCACCGGCGGCCTGTTCGGGCTGGCGCTCTTCCTCACCCCGCTGCTGACCATCGTCCCGCTGCAGGCCGCCGCGCCCGCGCTGATCGCGGTGGGCTTCCTGATGATGACCCACGTCAAGCACATCGACTGGGACCGGTACGAGATCGCCGTCCCGGCGTTCCTCACCATCGCCGCGATGCCGTTCACCTACTCCATCACCGACGGCATCGGCGCCGGCTTCCTGTCCTACGTGATCGTCAAGACCGTCCTGGGCAAGGCCCGCGAGATCAACTGGCTGCTGTGGGGCGTCTCGGCGCTGTTCCTGGTCTACTTCGCCATCGACCCGGTGGAGCAGGCCCTCGGCGTCAAGTGAGGCGCCGGTGAGGGGGCGGTCCCGCCGGACCGCCCCCGCCTCCGCCTACTTGAGCGCCGCCTGCATCATCGCCCTGGCCACCGGCGCCGCGAGCCCGTTGCCGCTGACCTCCGAGCGGGCCGCGTCCGACTGCTCGACCATCACCGCGACGGCGACCTCCTTGCCGGTGCTGTCGGACTTGCCGTAGGAGGTGAACCAGGCGTACGGCGTCTTGCTGTTGTTCTCACCGTGCTGGGCGGTGCCGGTCTTGCCGCCGACCGTCGCCCCGTCGATCCGCGCGTTCGTGCCCGTACCGTCCCGGACCACCGTCTCCATCGCCGAGCGCAACTGAGCGGCCGTGTCCGAGGAGACGATCTCCTCGCTGTCCGCGCCGTCGTCGTAGTCCCGCAGCACATCGCCGTTGCCGTCGGTGATCCGCGACACCATGTGCGGCGAGACCAGCTTGCCGCCGTTCGCCATCACCGCGGACACCATGGCCATCTGCAGCGGGGTGGCGGTGACGTCGAACTGGCCGATGCCGGACAGGGCGGTCTGCGCCGCGTCCATGCCGGAGGGGTAGCCGCTGGAGTACGCCCGCACCGGGACGTCCTGCTCCTTGTCGTTGAAGCCGAACTTCTCCGCCATGGCCCGCACCTTGTCCTGGCCGAGGTCCACGGCCATCTTGCCGAAGACGTTGTTGCAGGAGTAGCGGAGCGCGACCCTGATCGAGGCGTTCTCGCAGGGGGCCGACTTGTTCTCGTTGGCCAGAACCTTGTCGGTGCCCCGCAGGGTGTACGGATCGGGGCTGTCGGTCGGGTCGTCCACGTTCTTGTAGAGGCCGTTCTCCAGCGCGGCGGCCGCCACGACCAGTTTGAACGTCGAGCCCGGCGGCAGCGGCTGGCGCAGCGCGCGGTTGGTGAGCGGCTTGTCCTTGTCCGTGGTGAGCGACTTCCATGCGGCCCCGGCGGTGTTGGCGTCGGTGAGCCGCGTGGGGTCGTACGACGGCGTCGACACCACGGCCAGGATCTTCCCGGTCTTCGGGTCGAGGGCGACCGCGGCGCCCTTGTTGCCGCCGAGCGCCCGGTACGCCGCCTTCTGCACGGCGGGGTCGATCGTCGTCAGCACGTTGCCCGGATCGGCGCGCTTGCCGGTCACCGTGTCCAGCACGGTCTTCAGCTTGCTGTCCGTGCCGTTCAGCAGGTCCTGGTAGATGCCCTCCAACTGGGTCGGGGCGTACGCCTGCGAGGCGTAGCCCGTCACCGCCGCGTACAGTCCTCCGTCCTTGTAGGTCCGCTTGTACGCGAGGTCGCCGCCCTTCGTCCGCGCCGAGCCGGTGACGGGGCTGCCCGCCACGATGATGTTCCCCAGTGGCTGCGCGTACGTCTGGATGGCGTTCCGCCGGTTTGCCTGGTCGTCCGCGAGGGCCGTGCCGTCGTAGTACTGCACCCAGGTCGCCCTGACCAGCAGGGCGAGCACGAGCAGCAGTGTGAAGACGGACGCCCGCCTGATCGTCTTGTTCATCCCGTCCGTGATGACGACCGGGGCGGGGCAATCGTTCCCGTACGCCCGTTTTTCTCATCCCGCGTTCAGAAAGCCGGCCTCGTACGCGGCGATCACCGCCTGGGTCCGGTCCCGGGTGCCGGTCTTCGCCAGCACCGCCGCGACGTGCGACTTCACGGTGGCGGGGCCGACGCCCAGCCGCCGGGCCAGCTCGGCGTTGGTGAGCCCGGCGGCCAGGAGCCGCAGCGTCTCGCTCTCGCGTCCGGTGAGCCTGCTCACCCAGGCCGGGGGAGCGGACGCCCGTCGCGCGTGCCCGGCCGCGAGGGACCGCAGGGCCGACGGGAACAGCAGACTGTCGGTGCGCGCGACCAGCCGCACCGCCTGGACCAGCGTCTCGGCGTCGGCCCGTTTCAGCAGGAACCCGGCGGCCCCGGCGCACAGCGCCTCGTACACGTAGGAGTCGTTCTCGAAGGTGGTCACGACCACGATCCGGGGCGGCGCGTCGAGAGCGGCGAGGATCTGCTCGGTGGCCCGGATGCCGTCGGTCTCCGGCATGCGGACGTCCATGAGGACAACGTCGGGGCGCAGCTCCCGGACGACGGACACGGCCTCGACGCCGGTCGCCGCCTCGCCCACCACCTCGATGCCGGGCTCGGCGGAGAGGATGGCGCGCAGCGCGGTGCGCACCATGCGCTCGTCGTCGGCGAGGACGACCCGGATCGCGGGCTGGGTCATGACGGTCCCTTCGTCGCTCACGCGGGTTCCCGCACGGGCAGCCGGACGTGCAGGCGCCAGGTGCCCCCGGCCGCCCCGGCCCGCGCCGTGCCGCCCAGCAGCCGCACCCGGTCGGCGACGCCGCGCAGGCCGTGGCCGCCGCCGGGGCGGGCCGCGGGGCCGGCGCCGAGCGGGTTCTCCATGGTGATCTCCAGCCGGCCGCCGGTGGTGGTGATGCGGAGCGTGACCGGTTCGCCGGCGTGTCTGAGGGCGTTGCTCAGGCCCTCCTGCACGATCCGGTACGCCTCCCGGGAGACCAGCGGGGGCAGGGCGGCGGGATCGGTGCCGACGGTGGCCGTCACCACCTGTCCGGCCGCCCGGGTCCGGCGCAGCAGCCCGTCCAGGTCGGCGGCGAGGGTCGGCGCGGGCGCGGTGCCGGGGGCGTCGCCGTCCCGCAGGACGCCCAGCACCGCGTCGAGTTCACCGACCGTGCGCCGGGTGGTCTCCTCGATGGCGGCCAGCGCCTCGCGGACGAACTCCGGGTCGCTGTCCAGGACGCGGCGGGCGGCGCCCGCCTGCAAGGTGACGGCGCTCAGCGCGTGGCCGACCGAGTCGTGCAGTTCGCGCGCGAGCCGGTTGCGCACGGCAAGGTCGGCGGCGCGGGCCTCGGCCGCGGCGAGCCGGTCCTCGGGGGTGGGCCCGAGCAGGGCGGGCGCGCAGCGGGCGAGCAGGGCCCCGGCGGCCGCGGCGCAGGCGGCGAGGGCGGCCAGCATGGCGAGACCGGCCACCGGGCACAGCACTCGCGCCCACGTGTGGTCCAGGACTCCGGGCAGTTCCGGTGGGCTGCCCCACAGCGGGCCCGCCAGGGGCAGCACGACGAGGGCGGCCGCGAACGGCGGCAGGGCCAGCGACATCCCGGAGACGATCCCGCCGAGCCCGAGGTGCAGCGTGAACCAGGCGGCCGTACGCGTCCGTTCCCCCCGCGTGCGGGCCGGACCGTCGGCCAGGACACCCGCGTCCACCCCGCACAGCGCGCGCGCCGCGGCCGACTCCAGGGGGCGGGTCAGCGGGAAGAGCGAGGTGGCGGCGGCGATCGGCAGCCCGATGGCGAACGAGCCCAGTTGCAGGGGCAGGGACGCGAACACGTCGTTCACCCCGGTGAACACCGCCAGGGCCACCGAACCGGCGAGGACGTACGGCATGGCGAGCGCCCCGCCCAGGATCAGATGGATCCAGCGCCGCCGCGCCCGCCCGCCGAACAGGAACGCCGTCGCCCGTCCCGGCGGGGCCGGAGCGGGGGAGGGCGAGGTGGGCATGGACCGACTCTCCCGTACCGCACCGGTGTCGCACCTCATGCGCGGTGATGATCCCGGTCCACCGGACGGGGGAGACCGCCCCGCCCGCGGACTACAGCCGCCGCGTCGCCAGCGTCAGCCGGTCCCGCGCGTCGAACAGCGCGTCCTTGATCATCTGTTCGTGGGCGGGGGTCAGCCGCGCCACCGGCACCGAGCAGCTGATGGCGTCCCGGGCGGGTGTGCGGTAGGGGATCGCCACGCCGAAGCAGCGCAGCCCCAGCGTGTTCTCCTCGCGGTCGACGGCGAAGCCCTGCTCGCGGATCTGGTGCAGTTCCTCGATCAGCTTCTCGCGGTCGGTGATGGTGTGCTCGGTGAGCGCGGGCAGGGTCTCCGGCAGCAGCTTGCGCACCTGCTCGTCGGTGTGGGTGGCGAGCAGCGCCTTGCCGAGGGAGGTGGAGTGGGCGGGCAGCCGCCGGCCGACCCGGGTGAACGGGCGCAGGTAGTGCTGCGACTGCCGGGTGGCCAGGTACACCACGTTGGTGCCGTCGAGCCGGGCCAGGTGGATGGTCTCCGTGGTGTCGTCGGAGAGGCGGTCCAGCGTCGGCCGGGCGGACGCCACCACCTCGTCGCCGTCGATGTAGGAGGTGCCGACCAGCAGCGCCCGCACCCCGATGCCGTACCGCGTCCCCGTGGCGTCCGTCTCCACCCAGCCCAGCTCCACGAGCGTGCGCAGCAGCATGTACAGGCTGGACTTGGGGTAGCCCACGGCCTCCTGCACGGCCGCGAGGGAGTGCATGCCGGGCTTGCCGGCGAAGTACTCGAGCAATTCAACGGTCCGCACCGCGGACTTGACCTGGGCCCCGCCCGTCTCGCCTGCCGACATCGCCCTTGACCCCTTCATTCGACGGGAAATAGTCTCCGAGCAGCATATTCATCATCAGAGACAGCGTTCAGTATATCGAACGCGGCTGATGGTTACCCAGCGAATGCGGCCTTAATTGGAGGGACCCGCGGTGGCAGCAGCACCAGTCTGGAGTGTCGACCCGCGCACCGGGAAGCAGCGTGAACAGGTTGCGGTGGAGGCCACAGCCCAGGAGGTGGACGCGGCCGTCCGGGCGGCGCGGGCCGCGCGCGGCGCCCTCGCCGACCGCGCCGTGCGCTCGGCCTTCCTCCGCTCGGCCGCCGCCGGCCTGGACGCGGCCGCGGACGGCCTGATCGAGACCGCCGACGCCGAGACCGCCCTCGGACCGGTCCGCCTCACCGGCGAACTCGCCCGCACCGTGTACCAGTTGCGGGCCTTCGCCGGCATCGTCGACGAGGGCGCCTTCCTGGACGTGATCGTCGACCACCCCGACGACTCCGCCACCCCGCCGGTCCCGGACCTGCGCCGGTACAAGGTGCCGCTGGGCGTGGTGGCCGTCTACTCCGCCTCCAACTTCCCCTTCGCCTTCTCCGTGGCCGGCGGTGACACCGCCAGCGCCCTGGCCGCGGGCTGCCCGGTGGTGGTCAAGGCCCACCCCGACCACCCGGCCCTGTCCGAGCTGGTCGCCGGGGTGCTGCGCCGGGCGGCCGCCGAACACGGCGTCCCCGAAGGCGTCGTCGGCCTCGTGCACGGCTTCGAGGCGGGCGTCGAGCTGATCGGCCACCCGCTGGTCGCCGCGGCGGGCTTCACCGGTTCGGTGCGCGGCGGGCGCGCCCTGTTCGACGCGGCGGCCGCGCGTGCGGTGCCGATCCCCTTCCACGGTGAGCTGGGCTCGCTGAACCCGGTCCTGGTCACCGAGGAGGCCGCGGCCGAGCGCGCCGAGGCGATCGGCTCCGGGCTCGCCGGGTCCATGACCCTCGGCGTCGGCCAGTTCTGCGTCAAGCCGGGCCTGGTGCTGGTGCCGTCCGGCGACGCCGGCGACACGCTGCTGAAGTCGCTGGCCGACGCCGTCGGCGACACCGCCGCCGAGGTGCTGCTCGACCACCGGATGCGCGACAATTTCATCGCGGGTGTCGCCGAACGCGCCCAGCTGCCGGGGGTGGAGACGCCGGTCACGCCGGGCCCGGGCGGCGAGCACACGGTGAGCGCGGGCTTCCTCACGGTCCCGGCGAGCGGTCTGACCGCAGAGGGGGCGTACGACCTGCTGCTGGAGGAGTGCTTCGGGCCGGTGACGGTGGTGGTCCGCTACGCCGACGACGCCGAGGCCACGGCGGTGCTGTCGCGGCTGCCGGGCAACCTCACGGCCACGGTCCACCTGTCGGCCGGGGAGGCCGCCGGTGAGGGGCGCGGCGCGGAGATCCTGGCCGAACTGACCCCGCTGGCCGGGCGCGTGCTGGTCGACGCGTGGCCGACCGGGGTGGCGGTGGCGCCGGCCCAGCACCACGGCGGCCCGTACCCCGCGACCACCTCCACCTCCACCTCCGTGGGCGGCACCGCCATCGAGCGCTGGCTGCGGCCGGTCGCCTACCAGAACGCGCCCGAGGCCCTGCTGCCCCGGGAGCTGCGCGACGACAACCCGCTCGGGCTGCCCCGCCGGTTCAACGGCCGGCTGGAGCGCTGAGCGGATCGGCCGGACGCCGGACAAGGAACCTGGGACACTCGCGCGATGGACGTAGAACTCCCCGAACTGCCCTTCTCCCTGCGGACCTACGGGCCTGACGGCAACTGGTCCTACGAGGGCGGCGTGCTCACCGGCTGGGCCGGACCCCGGCAGGACCGGTTCGTGCCGCCCACCGGCGAGGCCCTGGACCCCGCCGCCGACGCGCCCCGGCTGCTCGGGGCGCCCGAGGGGGACTTCCAGCTCATAGCCAGGGTCACCGTGGGGTTCGGCGCCTCCTTCGACGCCGGGGTCCTGTACGTCCACGTCGGCGACCGCGCCTGGGCCAAACTCTGTCTCGAGTACTCCCCGGACGTGCCCACCGTCTGCACGGTGGTCACCCGGGGGCACTCCGACGACGCCAACTCCTTCACCGTCGATGGAAGTTCGGTGTGGCTGCGGATCAGCCGCACCGGCCGCGCCTTCGCCTTCCACGCCTCCCGGGACGGCCGGCACTGGACCTTCGTACGGCTCTTCACCCTGGGCGAGGAGAAGGAGTCCGGCGCGGCGCTGGTCGGCTTCATGACCCAGTCGCCGCTGGGGGAGGGCTGTGTGGTGACCTACGACCACCTGGAGTTCCGGGCCGGCTGGCCGGACGACCTGCGCGACGGCGGCTGAGCACTACGGCCGGGGCGCGCCCCCGGGGAACCGGAGCCGCGCCCCGGCACGTCTACCGGTGCATGATCGACGCACGCCGGACCCCCCGGTCACTGATGATCAGGACAGCTCTGCCCGCGGAGGCCGAGGCCGTCGCCGATGTGATGGTGCGGGCCCGGTCCACGTACTACCCGGACGGCCTTCCGGACCCGGACGTCGACTGGACCGAACGGTGGCGCCAGACCATCGAACGGCCCGACGGCCACGTGCTGTGCGCGGTGCGCGACGCCCGCCTGGTGGGCCTGGCCTCCTTCCGCGCCCCGGAGGGCTCGCCCGCCGGAATGGTGAAGCTGTTCCAGTTCCACGTCGCCCCCGGCCACTGGCGCGAGGGCATCGGCACCGCCCTGCACGCCGCCTGCGTGGAACAGTGGCGGGCCGACGGAACCCGGACGGCCGCGCTCGAGGTGCACGTCGACAACCTCCGCGCCCAGGCCTTCTACGCCCGCCAGGGCTGGGTCCCGGATCCGGAGCACCCGGACGACGGCCATCTCCACCTCAACCTGGTGTTCACGGTCCCCGGGGAATGAACCCCGCTGCTTGAACGTTCATGTACGCGCGCGGAGACCGCCTCCGCCGCCGTACGAGCTGGAGAAGAGCCGAGAGCATGCGCGTCGAAATCTGGAGCGACATCGCCTGCCCTTGGACCAACAGAGCCATACGTTAGCGCACAGCCCCTGACCAGGGCGAACGGCCTTGCGCCTAGGGCGAGTTGGGAAGTTGCTCAGCGACGAACGACCCCCGGCCAACCTCCAGCCGTAGCCACCCCTCAGCGCGCAGCGCCACCAAGGCTTTCTGCGTAGTCGCCTGCGCTGTCCCGTACTCCGCTGCCAGCGCGACCGTGCCGGGGAATCGCTCGCCCGGTTGCCACTCTCCAGCGCGCAGCCTGCGCCGTAGGTCATCGGCAATCTGCGGCCAGAGATTCCGGGAACGGTCAAGATCCATACAACGAGCCTGCGCGCTATCGCGTGAACCCGCTACCGCGCTTACGCGTAACCGCATAACCTCAGATGGGAGACATACAAACGGCCCCCGGCGATACGGCGGAATCGGATCACCAGGGGCCTACTCGCTGGATTGGAGCGAGCATGGAACAGCTTAGGTACTTGGGCACGGACAGCGCGAGCGGCAAGACGGCCTATGTCGTGGCCGAGCCGGGCGGGCCGCTGGAGAGGCTTGCCGACATGACCGCGCTGCGAACGGCCGCCGTGGTCACCGCACTTGTGGGGGAGATCCTTGAAGCGGGGAACGCCAGTGACGCCGAGTTGGCGGTGTTCGTTCCCACCCTCTACGAAAACCTCTGCGGCGTAACCGAGGTGGCCGCCCGATTGCTGGACAGCGAGGAGTAACCGGCCCTCTAACGCACTGAACCCCCGGTGACCGTGGAATTGGTCGCCGGGGGTCTCTCGTGGCCGCACAGAGCGTTTCTGATCGGTCGTCAGGTTACTAGCCAGTAACAACAATAGGGCCTCGCAGCCTGCCAGCAATAGGCAAGCCACGGGGCCTAGCACCTAGGAACGTTCCTAGGTGGTCCGCGTGTGACCGGTCGCCTGTATTACAGCGCCGGGCGGTAGCTTCAGATACGCCGCGTAAAGGTCTAGCGCGCGTATGACGGCCTCGCTCGCTGTCCCACAACCGGTTAGCTCTTGTATGGCAGCGAGGTTGGCGCGGGACTCATCGGTATGACGGACGCTTAGGGCTTTAGGGTTTCGGGTCATTTCATGTTCTCCACGGTTGGCACCTAGGAACGTTCCTAGGTGATCTCAGCGGGCGTAACTCGCGTTTCGAGCGCGGATTTTGGGCCTGCGGAACCCCCGCGCAAACGGTCTAGGTTGCGGTCACAGCTTTTTGCCTCCCTGCCGCGCCGCATTTAGGGCCGGAGGGAGTCCCTCCCCAGGGGGGTGGGTCAGAACGGCGGCACGTCGTCACGCATGCGGTAGTAATCGCTCCGCTGTGCGCTCTCGGCCTCCCGCTGACTCCGCCTCTCGGCCAGCCATCCGCCCGGCTCGCGCTTAGGCCGTTCCTTTGCATCACATGCCTTGCATAGAGGTCGCAAGTGCTTATAGGCATCGGGATTCGGCTCGCCCTTTGCGACAAGTTCAGTCCGCGATATCGGCCAATGGTCGGCCACCTTTGCAGCGTGACCACACAACACACACCACGGATTGTGATAGATGAATCTCGGCTGCACTCGCTCTCGCCAGTCACGCCCGTAATACGAACCACCACGGTTAACCCGCTGTGCTGCTCTCTGCTTTGCGTGCTCAGCGCATGCGCTCTCGCGTCCGCGTATCAACTCGGGGCACCCTGCCTGCGGGCATGGGCGAGGGGGTCGGCTAGGCATGGGGTATATCGCTTTCAGCGAGGGGGGCTGTTGCATAGCCACCTAGGAACGTTCCTAGGTGGTGGGTGGCTTGCTCAGCGCGCGGTATAGCTCCTCGCTGCTCAGCTCACGCATACGCTCTCGCGCGTCTATGGCTTGCTGTACGTCGTCCAGCTCATAGAGGGAATCCAGCGCGGCGAGGATCACGTCATGCGTCGCCTGAACCAATCGGGCCGCCCGGTGCTGGTCGGCATTCCCGCTGTCCACCATGCGGCGCAATTCCTCGGCGTAGCCCTGCGCATATCCGAGGGCCTGCGTTAGCGCCTCGGCGTGCTGCGGTGCATCGTTGTCGGCAAGCATGGTTCCTCCTTCACACCAGCACACACGCCAGTGAAGTTGCGGTGCGGCATATCCGCAGGTCAGAAAAGGGGCCAGAAATCGCCGGCCTGGCCCCTTCTCTTGCGACAGCGAACGGCTTACGGACACTCGCGCCGACAGCCACGGCAAACCCATTTCAGGTATCCGGGCCCAGCCCCGTACATGCGATAGCGGGCAGCCAATTGCCGAGCCGTTAGCGGTTCCTCTCGCCTGCGGCCACGTTCGACCAAATGCCGATGAGACAGCGGGATATAGATTCGCCGGATCGGCCCTAGGTTCCCGCAGAGTTGGCACGCCTGCATTACTCGTCTCATGTGTCCTCACAAAGCAAAGGCCCCCTAGTCAGCGGGAATCCACCGACCAGGGGGCCAAGCATCACGCGCCAGCGCCGACGTTCGTTAGGCGAGCCGCAGCGCGACCACCGAACACAGCGATACCGCAGTAAAACTCGATACGCGTGCGGTAGACCGGCTTGTCGTGCACCTCGCCTAGGTCGTAGGCGTCAACGCCGCCATTCGTCAGACCAGTTACCGCCATGTCGTTCTCACCGCTACCGAAGCGAACGGCGTAAGCGTCCGTCGACGGAACAATGTCGGTACCGTCCGCGCGCTGGCCAGCGTCGAGGAGCGGAATACCGTTCCAGGTTGGCGACAGCTTCCCGGCGATATCGGCCATCAGAAGCTCGCCGTTACCCTGTCGGCGGAAGCTGGAACGCAGCTTGGCAATGAGACCGGAGTTCATGTAGATAGCGCCGGTCTGAGCGTTGATGCCGGGAACGGCACCGAGTAGAGCGTCCAGCTTGTCGAAGAAGTCGTATCCGCCCGTAAGCGGGTCGACAGCGCCAGCGTCGATTACCTGCGAACCGGTCAGACGCTTACGCAGACCATCGAACGACTTAGGGTCAACGGCCGTGTCACCGTTGAAGAACGTGTCGCTAAACATGATGCTCGCGGCCTTGACCTTTAGATCACTCTGGATCGCACGCTGGTCGTTTAGATCGGCGCGAGTCTTCACAATGAACCGGTCAACGTCAGCGTCACCACCGAGGATCACGAGGTTTTCGATCCGCTGGTTTACGGTGCCGGTCGACTCGGTGTAAGCCTCGTTCACCGCGCGGAAAGCAACCCCCGGTAGGGTCGCCTCCTCGTTGTAAGCGAAGTGCGTACCGACAACCGTAGTCATCGGAATGCGGTCGAGAATCGGAGACGCCTGAACGAACGTCTCAATGACGCCGCGCTGTAGATCGTCCTGCGATAGCTTGGCGGACTCGGCAAGAGTCTGTGCCATGGTTGAACCTCAATTCAGGGGAAGTGAACAATTACGCGTGTTCACCACATGTCTGAGGTCGCCTCAGTTTCCAAGACCTCGCGTCTCGGAGTTAGCGGGGAACACTGCGGTACGGAGGGAGGAACGGGGGCGCATCGGGTCCGACACGGCAGTTGACTCCTCGGCGCGGCACCGCCTGTTGCCCGGCGGCGCGA
>NZ_JBEXYS010000030.1:0-97234 GCF_040631045.1 Streptomyces sp. NPDC005706
AGGGCGGTCTCGTCCGGCCCGCCGGTGACGACCACGCGGTGCCCGGCGTCGGTCAGCAGCGCGACCGCCTCCTCGCACCGGTGGGGGCTCCAGGCACGGGCGGGGGCGGTGGCGCCGGGGTGCAGCACCACGTAGGGGCCGTGGCCGGTCAGGGCGTCGGTGTCGGGGGGCGGCAGCACCCGCGGGCGGCCGTCGTCGCCGGGCGGGAGCGGGAATCCCATCGCGGCGGCGGTGTCCAGGGCCGCCTCGATCTCGTGCCGGCCCGGCCGCCGCCGGTGGCGGACGTCCAGCAGCCGGCCGGGGTGGTCGACGCTGTCGGCGCCGATGTGCCCGATCCCCGCGAGGCGCAGCACGAGCGCGGCCGGCAGGGGGCTCTGGTGGAACGAGGTCAGGACGAGGGCGGAGTCGAAGGCGGCGGCGCGCAGCCGCCCGGCCAGCGCGTGGACGTCGGCGGCGTCGACCGGGGGCGGGTCGAAGCCCTCCCAGGGCGCGTCCCACACCAGCACCTCGTCGACGCCTGGCAGCAGCCGGGCGGCCTCGGCCCCGCGCGGGCCGCACAACATGGCGACGTGCGAGGCGTGCGCGGCGACGGCACGGACGGCGGGCCCGGCGAGCAGCACGTCACCGAAGCTGTCGAGCCGGACGACGAGCGCCTTCACGGGGACCGCCTCCCGTCGTGGGCACGGAGTTCGCGTGCCGGGGTGCCCAGTGCCGTGCGCACCGCCGTGAGGACGTCGGGGGCGCACTGGGCGGCGAAGCGCCGCACCTCGGCGGGCGCGGTGGCCGCGTTCGGGACGAGGACGCCCCGGGCGCCCGCCGCCCGGGCGGCCAGCAGGTCCGCGGCGATGTCGCCGATCACCAGGCACCGGTCCGGGCGGACACCCAGGCGGGCGGCGGCCGTGAGGACGAGACCCGGGCGGGGCTTGCGGCAGGCGCAGCCGTCGTCCGGGGTGTGCGGGCAGAAGACCCAGGTGCCGAGGCCGCCGAGGAGCCGGTCCGCCCGCTCGTTGACGGCGTGGACCTGGCCGGTGGTGAGCAGTCCGCGGCCGATGCCCGACTGGTTGCTGACCACGGCGGTGGCGAGCCCCGCACGGCGGGCCAGAGCCACGGCCTCGGCGGCACCGGGCAGCGGACGGACGCGGTCGGGGTCGCCGTTGTAGGGGACGTCCGCGAGCAGGGTGCCGTCGCGGTCGAACAGGACGGCGCGGAGGGGCGGCCGGTCCGTGCTCACGCGGCGCCTCCCAGGGGTACGGCACCCCGGTGGCGGACGGCTCCGCGCAGCCAGTGCCGTACCGCGAGCGGCGGTATGAGCACGCTGGTGCCCAGCATCCCGGCGATCTCGCGGGCGGTGCGCGGGCCGGGCCGGATCCGGGCCAGGGCGAACTCGGCCGTGCCGAGCGTCCACAGCGCCGCGCAGACGGCGGCGGTGCGGCGGCGGCCGGTGAGCGCGCAGACGGCGGAGGCGAGCGCGGCGCCGGTCACCGCCACATGTCCCGGCAGCCGTCCCCGGGGGGCCTGGGCGCGGGCCCACCAGTCGCGGCCGTGCAGCCGGCTCATCAGGGCGTCGTCGGCGTTGCCGCGCTGCGCGGGCAGCGAGGCCCACCACTGGGACGGGCGGACCGGGTGCCGGGTGAGGCGGGTGCCGCGGCGCAGGGTCCAGCCGGCCCGCTCCATGCGCAGGGCGAGGTCGGCGTCCTCCCGGAAGGCCCGCGGGAAGCGCTCGTCGAAGCCGCCGACCTGGATGAGCGCGGCGGTGCGGTACGCCATGTCGGCGGTGGCCCAGGCCGCGTTCTCCAGGCCCTTGGTGGTGCGCTCCCAGTCGGTGGGCCGGCGGTGCAGGGGCAGGGGGACACGCAGTCGTCCCTGGATGCCGCCGACGTGCTCGCCGGCCGCCCTCAGGTCGTCGGCGAGTCTGCGGGACCAGTCCGGCAGCACCTGGACGTCGTCGTCGAGGAAGACGGTCCAGGGCGTACGGACGGTCCGCCACCCGGCGTTGCGGGCCGCGGCCGGGCCCTTGCCGCCGGTGTGCAGGGCCCTCACCCGGTCGAGGAGCTGGCCGGCGGCCTCCAGTGGCAGGCCGGTGTCGGGGTCGGTGGCGGGCCGGTCGTCGACCACGATCACCTCGTGCGGCGGGTGGCCCTGGGCCGCGGCCAGCGCGCGCAGGCACTCGGCGAGACAGGGACGGCCGATCGTCGGGACGACGACGGTGTAGGCGGGAGCGGCGCTCATGCGAAGGCCTTTCCGCGGCGGACGGCGAACGGACCGAGGACCAGCAGGTCGACGGGGGCGGAGCCGAAGCACTCCAGGGCGTCCCTAGGGTCGTCGACCATGGGCCGGCCGGCGGTGTTGAGGCTGGTGTTGACCACCACGGGCAGGCCGGTACGCCGCTCGAACCCGTCGATCACGCGGGCCATCAGCGGCTCCTGGGCGCGGTCCACGGTCTGGATGCGGGCGGTGCCGTCGACGTGCACCACGGCCGGGACGCGGTCCTTCCAGGCGGCCGCGACGTCGTGCACGAAGAGCATGTGCGGGCTGGGCAGCGGGCCGTCGAACAGTTCCGCCGCGCGCTCGGCGAGCACCATGGGCGCGACCGGCCGGAACTCCTCGCGTCCCTTGACGGCGTTGAGCCGTTCCAGGTTGGCGGCGTGTCCGGGGTGGGCGAGCAGTGAGCGGTGGCCGAGGGCGCGCGGGCCGTACTCGCTGCGGCCCTGGAACCAGGCGACGATGCCGTCGGCGGCCAGCGCCTCGGCGGTCGTCCCGGCGATGTCGGCGGGCTCCTCGTAGGGCACCGCCGCCCGCTCGAGCCAGTCGCGCAGTTCGGTGTCGCTCCAGCCGCGGCCGAGCGCGACGGTCGGCATCGGCTCCAGGGTGTCCTTCTGGCCGGCCACGTGGGCGGCCGCGCCGAGGGCGGTGCCGGCGTCCCCGGCGGCGGGCTGCACCCACACGTGGCGGAAGCCGCTCTCCCGCCAGATCCGGGTGTTGGCGACGCAGTTGAGGGCGACGCCGCCGGCCATGGTGAGGGCGTCCTCGCCGGTGCGCTCGCGCAGCCGGCGGGCGAGGGCGAGCACGGTCTCCTCCAGGCAGAGCTGGGCGCTGGCCGCGAGGTCGGCGTGGTCCTGGCTCCAGGCTCCG
Source organism: Streptomyces sp. NPDC005706 (assembly GCF_040631045.1). Taxonomy (NCBI): domain Bacteria; kingdom Bacillati; phylum Actinomycetota; class Actinomycetes; order Kitasatosporales; family Streptomycetaceae; genus Streptomyces; species Streptomyces sp. NPDC005706. Next base: position 3,133 of record NZ_JBEXYS010000030.1, read on the forward strand.
CCCGCCTCGCGCGGCGGGACGAGGGAGGTCCAGGGCACCGGGCGGGCCCGGAAGCCGCCCCGGTCGTCGGCCCCGACGTACTCGCGCAGCCGGCCGGCGAAGCGCGGGGTGCCGTAGGAGGCCAGTGCCATCACCTTGAACTCGTCGCTGCTGCGCAGGAATCCGAGGTGGTGGGTGAGGTCCTCGTAGAACAGGCCCAGGGAGTCGGGCAGTTCCTGGGTGCCGAGGACGGTCAGCTCGCGGTTGGTGTACCGGCCGGCCAGGTGGGAGCCGCATTCGCCGCGGCCGTCCAGGACGAGGACGGCGCAGTCCGGGTAGGGCGAGACGGGTCCGGCGGAGGCCGCGTGCGCGACGTGGTGCGGGACGAAGCGGACCTTGGCCGGGTCCAGGCCGGGCAGCGCCTCGGCGAGGAAGCCGGGAGCCCGGCGCGCGTACTCCTGGCGCAGGTGGTCCCAGGGGTCGTGCAGGCCCATCCGCTCGGCCGGGCGGGCCAGCGAGGGGTCGTAGGAGTAGGCCACGGCGTCCAGGTCGGACGGGGTCAGGCCGGCCTGTTCGAGGCACCAGCGGGCGGAGAGTTCGGGCAGTTCCCAGGCGGAGAAGGGGACGGGCCGCTTGCCGTGCTTGCGACGGGAGAACCGTTCCTCCTCCGCCGCCGCCACGACCTTGCCGTCCGTCACGAGGGCGGCGGCGGGGTCGTGGAAGAGTGCGTTGATACCGAGGACGTGCATGCGCTGTCTCCTGGGCGGCGGGCGGGGCGGTCGAGTGGTCAGGTCCGTGCGGCCGGCTCCTCGTCCGGGGGTGGTGTCCGTCCGTCCGGGGACCGGACGGGCTCCCGCGGAGGCAGGGTGCGCTGCTCCGGGGACAGGGCGGTGAAGTAGGCGATCGTCTGCTTCAGGCCCTCCTCCCAGGGCACCCGCGGGGCCCAGCCGAGGAGTTCGCGGGCGAGCGCGGTGTCGGGGCGGCGCCGGCCGGGGTCGTCGACGGGCCGGTCGACGAACGCGATCGGCGAGCGGGAGCCGGTCAGCGCGACCACGCGGCGGGCGAGGTCGGCCATGGTGATCTCGTCGGCGCCGCCGATGTTGACGGGCCGCACCGACCGGCTGGCCGCCACCCGCAGCACCCCGTCGACGGTGTCGTCGACGTAGCACAGCGAGCGGGTCTGGCTGCCGTCGCCGGTCACGGTGAGCGGTTCGCCGGCCAGGGCCTGGCTGATGAAGGTGGGCACGGCGCGTCCGTCGTGGGCGCGCATGCGCGGTCCGTACGTGTTGAACAGCCGGACGATCCCGGCATCGGCGCCGAGGGTGCCGGCGTGCGCGGTGACGAGCGCCTCGGCGAACCGTTTGGACTCGTCGTACACGCTGCGCGGGCCGACCGGGTTGACGTTGCCCCAGTAGCCCTCGTGCTGGGGATGCACGAGCGGGTCACCGTACACCTCGGACGTGGAGGCGAGCAGGAAGCGGGCGCCGTCGCGCTCGGCGATCGTCAGGGCGTTGCGGGTGCCGAGGCTGCCCGCGTCCAGGGTCTCCAGCGGCAGCCGGAGGTAGTCGGCGGGGGACGCCGGGCAGGCGAAGTGCAGGACCAGGTCGTACGGTCCCGGCAGCAGCCGGGGGCAGTCGGGCGAGCTGACGTCGCACCGCACGTAGCGGAACCCGGGCCGGCCCTCGAGGTGGGCGACGTTCTCCCGCCGGCCGCAGACCAGGTTGTCGGCGCAGTCGACTTCGGCCCCCGAATCCAGCAGCCGTTCGCACAGGTGGGAACCGAGGAAGCCGGCGCCGCCGGTCACGACGGCACGGCGCCAGGGCACCGCGAGGGTCTCACCAGTCATGGAGGCTCGTCCTTAGTCCACGTCATCCGCGTCGCCGGGCTCGCCGGGGCGCCCGGAACGCCGCGTGGAAGCGGGCGTTCGGCGCGTGTGTGTGCGGCCCGGCCGGCCTCGTCGCCGGCTCGTCGAGCGGGACTGTGATGGAAGACGGAATGGGCCCGGTCCCCGCTGATCGGGAGGACCGCCCTCGTCGGCCGCCGCTGGCTGGACGGCACTGGCATCGGTGTTCCCGTACCAGTTGGCTTCACACCTTAGATCCATCATGTCCGGAATGACGGGTCCTCGCGACTCAGGATGATCGCCCTCCCCGGGAGACGCCCATGGACGACGAAGGCCCCGACGCCCCGCGGGTGCGCTGTCCGCGCGCATCCTGGACCACTGGTGGGCCTGGGCGCTGTCCGGGGAAGGCCGGACGGCGGCACGGCGCCACCCGATGGGCTGAGCGGCGGGGGCCTGCCGTGTAGCGGGTGCGGAGCGGGGCACTCGGCGCGACGACGAGCGGCGGGCCGCGCACGGCTCCCGCGCGTACCTGAGGAGGCAGGACATGGGTCACGGCGGAAACGTCATTCAGGAACTGACGACCGATCACCGGGAGGTCGAGGAGATCTTCGGCCGCATCGAGGCGATGCCCCCCGGTTCCAAGGAACGCAAGACGCTGGCCGACCAGGCCACCATCGAACTGGTCCGTCACTCGGTGGCGGAGGAGGCCTATCTCTACCCGGCGGTGCGCAAGCACGTCGAGGGCGGGGGCGCCCTCGCCGACAAGGAGATCGAGGACCACGCCCAGGCCGAGCAGATCCTGAAGGACCTGGAGGGCCTGGACGCGGACGACGCGCGGTTCGACACCCTCATGACCCGGCTGATGAGCGAGATCCGCTCGCATGTGGCCGACGAGGAGCAGAACCTCTTCCCGCGGCTTCAGGCGGCCTGTACGCCGGAGGCGCTGGACGAGCTCGGCGAGAAGGTGCGCAAGGCGAAGAAGACCGCGCCGACCCGCCCGCACCCGATGGCCCCGGACAAGCCCCCGGCCAACAAGCTGCTGGCGCCCGGCGCCGGCATGGTGGACCGGCTGCGGGACGCGATGTCGGGGCGCGGCAAGGAGAGCTGAGGAGACTCACGGCAGCCGGGTCGGGTCGGAACCTCCCGGCGCCCGCCGTCCCCCGAGGGGTGCGGCGGGCGCCGGGAGGTCTGCCGTGCCGGTGGACGCCGGTCCGGGCCCCGGGCCCCGCAGCGGCCGCTCAGAGCCACCGGGTGAGCGTGCGGCCGGGCCGCGCGCGGCGGGTGGCGCGGCACAGCAGCCGGAAGGACTGGATCAGGGTGAGCGGCCACAGCAGGGCGAAGCACCACAGCGGCGCGGGCGCGGAGGTGCGCACTCCCGTGACGGCCGCGAAGGCGGACGCCGTGAGCAGCAGCAGGACGGAGAGCGGCAGCCACACGCCCCGCCCGCTCCGGGTGGTCCGTCGGTCCCCCGTCATCCGGTGCGCGGCGCGCATCCGGTGGGCGAGCCGGCGGTCCTGCCGGAGGTTCGCCTCGATCTGCAGCAGCGCGAGCCGCTCGCGCGGCGAGAGCCGTACGTCCTCGGGGGTCTCCCAGTCGTCCACGGAAAACGGCACCTCCTCGCACCGGCCGGCCGCCCACGAGCCCCTCGTCCGGGCTCTCGCTTGGGCCGGGTTCCCCGTGCGGCCGTCCCGAAGCGGCCGCCGCCCGGGCCCGCGGCCACCGGGACGGGACGCCGCGGTGCGCGAGGGCGCGCACGTGACCTTCCGTGCCACAGGGCCGATACTGCCAGTAGCAAGGTCTCCAGCCCTCTCACATCGCCCTATATGACCAGCGGGTACCGGGCCGACGGCCCCCCGCCAGGCTTGCCAGGAGGCACCCATGAGGATGCTGATCAACGTCCCCGAGACCGTCGTGGCGGACGCGCTGCGGGGTATGGCGGCCGCTCATCCGGAGCTGACCGTGGACGTGGAGAACCGGGTGATCGTGCGCCGGGACGCCCCCGTGGCCGGCCAGGTCGCGCTCGTCTCGGGCGGCGGGTCGGGGCACGAGCCGCTGCACGGCGGCTTCGTCGGTCCTGGCATGCTCTCGGCGGCCTGCCCGGGAGAGGTGTTCACCTCGCCGGTGCCGGACCAGATGGCGCGGGCCGCGGCGGCCGTCGACAGCGGGGCCGGCGTGCTGTTCGTCGTGAAGAACTACACCGGTGACGTGCTCAACTTCGACATGGCCGCGGAACTCGCCGAGGACGAGGGCATCCAGGTCGCGAAGGTGCTGGTCAACGATGACGTGGCGGTGACCGACAGCCTGTACACGGCCGGGCGGCGCGGCACCGGCGCCACGCTCTTCGTGGAGAAGATCGCGGGCGCGGCCGCGGCCGAGGGGCAGCCCCTGGAGCGGGTGGAGGCCGTCGCACGCCAGGTGAACGAGAACGCGCGCAGCTTCGGAGTGGCGCTCAGCGCCTGTACGACCCCGTCGAAGGGCAGCCCCACCTTCGATCTGCCGGACGGTGAACTGGAGTTGGGCATCGGCATCCACGGTGAGCCGGGCCGGGAGCGACGGGCGATGATGACCTCCGGCGAGATCGCCGACTTCGCGGTGCACGCCCTCCTGGAGGACATGCCCCCGCACAACCCCGTGCTGGTCCTGGTCAACGGCATGGGCGCCACTCCGCTGCTGGAGCTGTACGGCTTCAACGCCGAGGTGCAGCGGGTGCTCACCGAACGGGGCGTGACCGTGGCCCGCACCCTCGTCGGCAACTACGTCACCTCCCTCGACATGGCCGGCGCCTCGGTCACCCTGTGCCAGGTCGACGAGGAACTGCTGCGGCTGTGGGACGCGCCGGTGAAGACCCCCGGGCTGCGCTGGGGGATGTGACGAGGCGGACGAAGCGCGCAACTCACCTACCACGCAAGGAGATCCAGTGCTCGACGCCGAATTCTTCCGCCGTTGGATGACCGCGACCGCCGCATCCGTCGAACGGGAGGCGGACCGGCTCACCGCCCTCGACTCGGCCATCGGCGACGCCGACCACGGCAGCAACATGCAGCGCGGGTTCAGAGCGGTCGTGTCCGCCCTGGAGAAGGAGACGCCGGACACGCCCGGGGCCGTGCTGACCCTGGCCGGGCGGCTGCTGATCTCGACGGTCGGCGGGGCGTCCGGGCCGCTCTACGGCACCCTGCTGCGCCGGACCGGCAAGGCGCTCGGGGACGCCGCCGAGGTGAGCGAGGAGCAACTGGCCGAGGCGCTCCGGGCGGGCGTGGACGGGGTGATGGCGCTCGGCAAGGCGGAACCCGGTGACAAGACCATGATCGACGCGCTGGTCCCCGCGGTGGACGCGCTCGGCGACGGGTTCGCCGCGGCGCGCTCGGCCGCCGAGGAGGGCGCGGTGGCCACGACCCCGCTGCAGGCCCGCAAGGGCCGGGCCAGTTACCTCGGCCAGCGCAGCATCGGCCACCAGGACCCGGGTGCCACCTCCTCGGCCCTGCTGATCGCCGGGCTCGGGGAAGCGGCCGGCGAGGAGGCCCGCGGTGAGTGACGAGAAGCTGGTGGGGATCGTGCTGGTGTCGCACAGCGCGGAGGTCGCCGCCTCCGTCGCCGAGCTGGCGAAGGGTCTGGCGGGCGGCACCACGGCGGTGCCGGTCGCCCCGGCGGGCGGCACCGAGGGAGGCGGGCTCGGCACCAGCGCCGAGCTGATCTCCGCCGCGGCCGCCTCCGTGGACCGGGGCGCGGGTGTCGCCGTACTCATGGATCTCGGCAGCGCGGTGCTCACCGTCAAGGCGCTGCTCGCCGAGGGCGACGAACTCCCGGAGGGCGCGCGCCTGGTGGACGCCCCGTTCGTCGAGGGCGCGGTCGCCGCGGTGGTCACCGCGGCCACGGGTGCCGACCTGGACGCGGTCGAGGCCGCGGCGGCCGAGGCGTACAGCTACCGCAAGGAGTGAGATCCGGGGCCGGCGGACGGCACGGGACGATCGTCCGGGCCGCCGCCGGCGCGGGCCCGGTGGACGCGGGCCCCGCTCCCGGTCCCGGCGGGGCCGCGCTCAGTGCGGGTGCACGAAGCGGCGGGCCAGCCGCTCGCCGGCCTCCACCGCCGCCCCGTGGTTCTCGATCGGGGTGATGCGCGAGTCCTTGAAGACGATGTAGGTGACGCCGGAGGCGGCTCCGCCGCGGATCGGGTCGGGGTGGATGCCCAGACCGCGGGCGGTGGCGTAGGAGGCCTCGCCGATGATGTCGCGCGGACCGGCGTCGCCGACGACCGCGTACTGCACCCGGTCCCGGTAGATCACGGCCGCCACGGAGCCGCCCCGGATGCCGTAGGCGCGGTGGTCCCAGATGCGGCTCGGGACCGGCAGCACGATGTAGGGCAGGGACGCGGCGTTCAGATGGCGGCCGTCCGACTGCTGGTAGGCGGTCGCGGCCGAGAACAGCGGATCGGTACGGCGGTTGCAGCGGGCGGTGGGCCGTCCGTCGCAGTCGATGTCCAGATCCGCCTTCCAGAACACCGCCCCGCGGGTGCCGCACACGGAGACCTTTTTGGACGAGGCGTCGTCGGTGCGGTATCCGCCCCGGGAGACCCGGTCGCAGGAGCGCACCCGGTCCAGCAGGTCGGCGGCGGTCACGGCGCCCTCGCCGCGCGCGGCCGGTGGTCCTTCCCGTGCGGGGACGGCCTCGGCGGGCGGCGTCGTCGGGGCGAGCAGGGCGGCACCGGCCGCGGCCAGCGTCAGCGTCTGGACACGCACTCTGAGGGACCCTCTCCTGGGGAACATTCCGGACACCATGCCCAAAACGGCATCAATCGGCGAGTGTGACACTCCTTTGAGTCCGGATGGAGCAGCGCCTTGACGCTTTCGTCTGATGAAAAGCCAAAAGGCGTGGCGGGCACGGGCCGGCGCCGCTCCGGACCGCCCGACCGTCGCCGCCGCGGGCCCCTTGCCACGCCCACTCCCGCCGGGCCATATTGGTCCGGACCTTTGCCGTGACGCCGTCCCCGGGGAGGCAGAGCCGTGCGACGCGTTCCCCTTCCGCCCCTGCTGGTTCCCGCCGTCCTCGTGCTGGTCGCGTCCTGCGGCTGGGGCGGTGCGGCCGAGGGCGACGGCGGCCGGGCGCCGGGCGCTCCGGCGGGGGTCACCGCCGCGGCGGGCAGCGCCACGAGCGTGCACGTGATGTGGAACGCGGTGGCGGGCGGCGCCGCGGTCCGCGTCTACGAGGTGTACAGCGGCCACACGAAGGTCAGCGAAGTGCCGGGCTCACAGCGCATGGTGGACGTCACCAGGCTCAGGCCGTCCACCATGTATGCCTTCACCGTGCGGGCCCGGGACACGGACGGCCGCCTCGGGCCGCCGAGCCGGGCGGTGCGGGCGCGGACGCCGGCCGCGGTGGCGGCGGACCGCTCGGCGCCGACCCGTCCGGCCGGTCCCGCCGGACGGGCGATGGGCAGCCGCGCGGTCCAGCTGTCCTGGTCCGCCTCCCGGGACGACCGGGGCGTGGTGTCGTACGAGATCCAGCAGGGCGGCGCGAGGATCCACAGCGTCGGCGGCGGGCAGCGCGCGACCGTGGTCACCGGGCTGCGCCCGGGCACCCGCTACGTCTTCACCGTGCGGGCCCGGGACGCGGCCGACAACCTCTCCCCCGCGAGCGCGCCGGTCCGCGTCACCACGCCGGGCACCGACGACGGCCGGGACACCGCGCCGGCCGCCTTCACCGCGGCGAGCCACCGGTCCGACGGGGCGTACTACATCGACCTGTCCTGGAAACCGCCGGCCGTGGACGGGGTGATCACCGAGTACCGGATCCAGCTCGACGGCGCCACGGCCACCTCACTGGTGTGGGGCGGCGATCCGCCGCGCGGCCGGGCGCGCTACAGCTTCTTCGCCGGGCGCGAGGCGGGCGAAGAGCACCGGGTGCGGCTCGGGGCGCGGCTGCCGGACGGCACCTGGGGCGGCTTCTCGGCCGAACGGACGGTGATCCTGGGCCAGAACGCGGGCGGCTGACGGGCGGAAGGGGGCCGCGGCGCGGAGCGCGCGCCGGGGCACGCCGGACGGGGTACCGGTCACCCGACTGGGCGCGGTCCGGGTGCGGCGGGGTCCGGCGCCGCGTTTGCTGCCGTTGAGGCAGCACGGACGTTTCCCGACCCTCGGCGGCGCATGGGACGTACCGCCAACCGTGCCGCCGGAGGGCCAGCCAATGCGCAACTCCCGACGTCTCCTCCGCCCCGGTCTGACCCTGGCGGCCGCCGCCGCGCTTCCGGCCTCACTCGCCGGACCGTCGGCAGCGGCCTCCGGCATATCGGTGAGCACCATCGGTTCCACGGTCTCGGTCGTCACCAGTGCGTGCACCCAGAGCAACGGCAGCTGGGGCAACGCCTCCCTCATCAGCAGCCGCCAGGGGAACTTCTCCCAGGGGCGGCAGGTCGCCCTCTCGGGCACCACCGTCAGCCAGTCCGCGGCCTGGTCGGGGGTGAGCCCGGGCACGTACACGGTGGTCGTGATGTGCTCCAACGGCACGACCGCCGGCACCCAGTCCGTGATCGTCTCCGCGCCCAGCGCGTCCAACGCGCCCACGACCTCGTCGACGTTCACGCCCGCGCCGCCGCGCGGTGTGCAGGGCGGCGTCGGCGGCGCCTCCCGGGACTACGGCCCGCTCACCCTGGGCATCGGCGCGACCCTGGTGACGGCCGCCGTGGCCGCCACGGTCTGGTTCCTGCGCCGCCGTTCGAAGCCGTACCGGCTCTGAGCCGGCGGTCCGGCGCCCGGACGGTACCGGCCCCGGTCCGGCGGTCCCCCGGCCCCGCCGGGCGGCAGCCCCGGCGGCTCTCAGGCGGGCGTGCCGTCCGCCGGTTCGGTGCCGTCCCTCCCGCCGGATCCGGGGAGTTCGGCGAACTCCTTCAGCGCCCGGGTGAGCCACTGGGTCCAGAAGGTCTCCAGGTCGATGCCGGCCCGCAGGACCAGGTGACGCAGCCGGTCCTCGGGGGTGTCCCGGCCCGGCGGGAAGTCGCGCCCCTCGATCTCCTCGTACTCGGCCAACTGCCTTCGGTGCAGCTCCAGATGGCGGCCCAGCTCGGCCTCGAGGCCCGCCGTGCCGACGACCGCGGCCGCGCGCAGCCGCAGGAACAGCGCGTCACGGTGCGGCCTGGGGTCCTGCGACTCGGCGGTCCAGCGGGCCAGTTCGGCGCGGCCCGCGGGCAGGACCTCGTAGCTCTTCTTCTGCCCGCGCGCCGGCTGCTCGGCCGGCAGCGCGCGGATGAACCCCTCCCCCTCCAGCCTCCCCAGCTCGCGGTAGATCTGCTGGTGCGTCGCGGACCAGAAGTAGCCGATCGACCTGTCGAACCGGCGGGTCAGCTCCAGGCCCGACGACGGCTTCTCCAGCAGGGCGGTGAGGATGGCGTGCGGGAGTGACATGGGCTCATCCTAGGGACGCGCGCCGGGCCCCTACAGTGCCGCCGCCAGCTCGGTGCCCTGCTTGACGGCCCGCTTGGCGTCCAGCTCGGCCGCGACGTCGGCGCCGCCGATCAGGTGGGCGCTGCGGCCGGCGGCGACCAGCTCCTCGTACAGGTCGCGGCGCGGCTCCTGGCCGGTGCACAGCACCACCGTGTCGACCTCCAGGACCGTGCTCTCCTCGCCGACGGTGATGTGCAGTCCGGCGTCGTCGATCCGGTCGTAGCGCACGCCCGGGACCATGGTCACGCCCCGGTGCTTGAGTTCGGTGCGGTGGATCCAGCCGGTGGTCTTGCCCAGTCCGGCGCCGACCTTGGTGGCCTTGCGCTGCAGGAGGTGGACGGTGCGGGGCGGGGCGGGCCGCCGCGGGGCGGTGAGGCCGCCGGGCGCCTGGTAGTCCATGTCGACGCCCCAGTTGCGGAAGTACGTGCGCGGGTCCTCGCTCGCCTTGTCGCCGCCGTCGGTGAGGTACTCGGCGACGTCGAAGCCGATGCCGCCGGCGCCGAGCACGGCCACCCGGTCGCCGACGGGGGCGCCGTCCCGCAGCACGTCGAGGTAGCCGAGGACGCGGGGGTGGTCGGCGCCGGGGATGTCGGGGACGCGCGGGGTGACGCCGGTGGCGACGACGACCTCGTCGTAGCCGTCGAGGTCCGCCGAGGTGACCCAGGCGCCGAGCCGTACGTCGACGCCGTGCTCGTCGAGCTGGTGGCGGAAGTAGCGCAGCGTCTCGTCGAACTCCTGCTTGCCCGGGACCTTGCGGGCCACGTTGAGCTGGCCGCCGATCTCGTTCGCGGCGTCGAACAGGGTGACGGCGTGGCCGCGTTCGGCGGCGCTGACGGCGCAGGCCAGTCCGGCCGGTCCGGCGCCGACGACCGCGACCCGCTTGGCCAGCCGGGTCGGGGAGAGCACCAGCTCGGTCTCGTGGCAGGCGCGCGGGTTGACCAGGCAGGAGGTGATCTGCCCGCTGAAGGTGTGGTCGAGGCAGGCCTGGTTGCAGCCGATGCAGGTGTTGATGGCCTCCGGCTTCCCGGCGGCGGCCTTCGCGACGAAGTCGGGGTCGGCGAGCATCGGGCGGGCCACGGACACCATGTCCGCGCAGCCGTCGGCGAGCAACTCCTCCGCCAGTTCCGGGGTGTTGATGCGGTTGGTGGTGACCAGCGGGACGGACACCTCGCCCATCAGCTTCCTCGTGACCCAGGTGTAGGCGCCGCGCGGCACTGAGGTGGCGATGGTGGGGATGCGCGCCTCGTGCCAGCCGATGCCGGTGTTGATGATCGTCGCCCCGGCGGCCTCGACGGCCCTGGCGAGGGTGACGACCTCCTCCAGGGAGGAGCCGCCCGGGACCAGGTCCAGCATGGACAGCCGGTAGATGATGATGAAGTCCTCGCCGACGGCCTCGCGCACCCGCTTGACGATCTCGACGGGGAAGCGCATCCGGTTCTCGTACGAGCCGCCCCAGCGGTCGGTGCGGTGGTTGGTCTGCGCCGCGATGAACTCGTTGATCAGGTAGCCCTCGGAGCCCATGATCTCGACGCCGTCGTAGCCGGCCCGCCGGGCGAGGCGGGCGGCGCGGGCGTAGTCCTCGATGGTCCGCTCGACCTCGGCGTCGCTGAGCTCGCGCGGCACGAACGGGCTGATGGGCGCCTGCAGCGGGCTCGGGGCCACCAGGTCACGGTGATAGGCGTACCGGCCGAAGTGCAGGATCTGCATGGCGATCCGGCCGCCCTCGCGGTGCACGGCCTCGGTGACGGTCCGGTGCTGCTCGGCCTCCGCCTCGGTGGTGAGCCTCGCGCCGCCCTCGTAGGGCCGGCCCTCGTCGTTGGGCGCGATGCCGCCGGTGACGATGAGGCCCACTCCTCCGCGCGCGCGGGCCGCGTAGAACGCCGCCATCCGCTCGAAGCCGCGCTCGGCCTCCTCGAGGCCGACGTGCATGGAGCCCATGAGCACGCGGTTGGGCAGGGTGGTGAAGCCCAGGTCGAGCGGGGACATCAGATGCGGGTAACGGCTCATGGGGCCCTCCGTGCGGGGTGCGGTCGCCTCTTGTTGTAGAGGAAGCACACCCCGTTGTGCAACTAGTTGCATAAACGAGGAGAGGTGAGCCCGGCCACTTCGCGCGGACACGACGGCGCCCCGGCCGGCTCCTCGCCGGCCGGGGCGCCCCGGTGTGCCGCGTCGTCCGGTGCTGCCGGACCCCGTCAGCGGCTCTCCAGCCGCAGGTGCAGGTCCCGCTCCTGGTCGCCGGAGGCCGTGCAGGTCTCCTCGACGGTGAACATCGAGTCCAGCGTCGTGCGGAACCGGTCCACGGCCCAGTAACTGCCCTGGACGTCCGCGAGGATGGACGCGTCGAGGTGGACGGGTGGACAGCCGGGCCCACGCGCGTCCGCGACGTCGTACGTGCCGAGCCACACCATCGGACGGACCTCGTGGAGCTGCCTCGGAATCTCCTCGGGCGCCCGGTCCGACGCGAAACAGCTGTTGAGCGCGTCGAATACGAGGCGGGCGTCCTCCTTGGAGCCGCTGATCTCCACCGAGACGGTCTCCTGGTGCGACCGGTCCGTGTCCTCCATGATCGCTCCTTTCCTGGCCACGCTGCGGTGGAACGGGGTACCCCGCCGAACCGCGTCCATCCTCAGCAAAGCACCACGGACCGGCGAGCACACCTCAGCGGCCGCGGAACCCGTGCGGCTCAGCCGCGGGTGAACTTGTACGTCTTGCTGTCCGTGAGGACGCAGAAGCCGGGCGACACGACGATGACGCGCAGGACGCCGGTTCTGCGGTCGTAGTCGATGCCCTCCGCCTCGAAGCCGCCCGAGCAGGAGCTGCGCAGCGGCAACTGGCGCAGTGCGGTGACATGACCGGTGACGTCGGCCGTTCCGTTCGGCGCCGCGGACAGGTCGATCCGCAGCAGCGGCTTGGTGAGGCCGAAGAGGGAGCCGTCCGGGTCGTCGGAGGAGCAGAGCAGGGTGGTGGGGCCGGAGAAGTCGCAGCCCTGGACGTCACGCACGGCGTGGTCGAGGTTGACGGCGGCGACCTGAGGGAGGTTCGCCGAGGGCGAGGTGGCCGGGTTCACGCCCGGGGTCGGGAAGACGAGCAGGCGGTTCATGGTGCCCCACTCGCCCGACAGCATCCACTGGCCGTCGGGCGAGACCGCCGCCCAGGAGTTGTTCAGGGCCTCGCCGGCGCTCAGCGTGTGGACGTACTCCGACCAGCCGCCGCCCGGGGCCTGCACGCGGAACATCTTCGAGTTGCCCGAGTCGCGCTGGTAGGGCTCGATGTAGTGGCCGTCGTACGAGGCGTCGGGGTCCCCCACGTGGTTCCAGCCGCGGCTGGAGAGCCCGATCGGGATGGTGCCGATGCCGGTGTACCGGTTGGGGCTGTTCGCCGGCATCTCCACCGAGGCCAGGCCCTGGCTCTCGGTCAGCGGATCGGCCCGGTCGGAGCCGGTCTCGGTCCAGGTGTCGGCGGCGTGGGCCGGGGCGGGTGCGGCGAGGGACACGACGGCGGCGGTGGCCAGGATGACGAGTCCGCTGAGGACAGCGTGACAACGTTGCCTGGCGGCAGGGGACGCGGGCATGGCCGGCTCCTCGGAGGAGGGGGGTGGGTGCACTCGGTCGGCGGACAGTCTGGCCCGACAGAGTGGTCATGTACAGGCCAATGGAGCAATATGAGCGTGAACTCTCACGGCCCCGGGCACCGTCCCGCGCGGCCCCGCGGGCCACGGCCGCCCCGTCGGCGCCGCCGGCCCGGTGCTTTCGGCGTACGTCCGCCGCCCGGCTGAGAGATGGTGGAGATAGGTGGGACGGCGCGGAGAGTCGGGTGTGGGCGCGGTAGAACAAGGGGAGTCGGCACGGGGGACGGCGTGCCGTGCGATCGGGCGAAGGCGGTGCGAGGCATGAGGGCAGCCGGGGCTCCGGCGGCGGACGACGACGAGCCGGTGCGCGGGCCGGTGCGGGCCGGCGGACTGCTCGACGTGCTGCGCGTGGCGTCGGTGGTGCTGGACGACAGCGGCCGCATCGTGCTGTGGAGCCCGCAGGCCGAGGAGCTGTTCGGCTACTCGGCGCAGGAGGCCCTCGGCCAGTACGCCGCCCGGCTGATGGTGGACGAGCGGCACATCCAGCTCGTCGGCAAGCTGTTCGCCGATGTGATGAGCACCGGCCAGAGCTGGGCCGGCGGCTTCCCGATCCGCCGCAGGGACGGCAGCACCCGCCTGGTGGAGTTCCGCAACATGCGGCTGCTGGACGACCGGGGGCACGTGTACGCGCTGGGGCTCGCCGCCGACCAGTCGACCGTGCGACGCCTGGAGCAGGACGTGGCACTGTCCGAGCGGATGGTGCAGCAGTCGCCGATCGGGCTCGCCGTGCTCGACACCGAGCTGCGGTTCGTCACGGTCAACCCCGCCCTGGCGAGGAACAACGGTGTGCCGGCCGAGGAGCACATGGGGCGCAGGCTGCGCGACGTGCTGCCGCTGCTGGACACCGGGGCCCTGGAGGCCGCGACCCGCCGGGTCCTGGAGACCGGGGTCCCGGTCATCGACTCACCGCTGGTCGGCCGGACCCCGGCCGACCCGGACCGGGACCGCACCTGGTCGCAGTCGCTGTACCGCCTCGAGGACGCGACGGGCAACGTGCTCGGGGTCGCCGTCTCGCTGGTCGACATCACCGAGCAGCACCGGGCCTCGCAGGAGGCGGAGACCGCGCGCCGCCGGCTCGCGATCATCGCCGACGCCTCCGTCCGGATCGGCACCACGCTGGAGCTGGAGCGCACCGCCTGCGAGCTGGCCGACGTCTCGGTGCCGGCGCTGGCCGACATCGCCGCCGTGGATCTGCTGGACGCGGTGGTGGAGGGCCGGCCCAGCACGCTGGGTCCGTCGGAGGGGGCGGTTATCCGGGCCCTCGCGGTGCGCCCGGCGGAGAGCTCGGACGGGGTGTGCGCCGCCGACCCGCCCGGCCAGGTCGCCCGGTACGGCCCGGACCGGCTGGTCACCGAGTGCGTGCGCACGGGCGAGGTGGTGCTGGTGGCGCGGGTGAAGGACGGGGACCTGCCGCGGATCGCCCGCTCGGAGGAGGCGGCCGCCCTGCTGGGCCGGGCTGGCCTGCACTCCTATCTGGCGGTGCCGCTGATCGCGCGCGGCGAGGTGCTCGGCGCCCTCGATCTCAAGCGGACCCGCAATCCGGCGCCCTTCGACGAGGACGACGTGCTGCTGGCCCGGGAGCTGGCGGCCCGCGCCGCCGTGCACATCGACAACGCCCGCTGGTACCAGGACGCCCGCAACACCGCGCTCACCCTGCAGCGCAGCCTGCTGCCGAGCTGGCCGCCGGTGACGACCGGCCTCGAGGTGGCCTCCCGGTACCAGCCGGCGGGCGCCACCAGCGAGGTCGGCGGCGACTGGTTCGACGTCATCCCGCTGGACGGCGGCAGGACGGCGCTGGTGGTGGGCGATGTGATGGGCAGCGGCATCGGCGCGGCCGCGACCATGGGCCGGCTGCGTACCGCGACCACCACACTGGCGGCGCTCGGCCTCGACCCGGCGCGGCTGCTGGAGCACCTGGACAAGACCACGTCGGCCCTGGACCACTCCATCGCGACCTGCGTGTACGCCGTCCACGATCCGCATCTGCGCCAGTGCCGGATCGCCAACGCCGGGCACCTGCCACCGGCCCGGGTCCGGCCGGGCCGGGAGCCGGAGCTGCTCGACCTGCCCACCGGGGTGCCGCTGGGGGTGGGCGGGGTGGAGTTCTCGACCGTCACCGTCGACTTCGAGCCGGGTGACGTGCTGGTGTTCTACACCGACGGCCTGGTCGAGACCCGCTGCCATTCGCTGGACGAGCGCCTGGACTTCCTGCTGTCCCTGCTGGACGACCCGGCCCGCCCGCTGGAGGAGGCCTGCGACCTGCTCCTGCGCACGCTGCACCATCCGGACAACCACGACGACGTGGCGCTGCTCATCGCCCGGGCGCAGGAGCTGCCGTAGGCCGCGTCACCGTTCCCGCACGCCGATCACCACATGCGCGTACAGCTCCTCGGACACCGCCGTACGGGCCGTCAGGCCGGCGTCGGTGAAGGCCCGCACCGCCGACGGCGCCTGGCGTTCGCTGGTCTCGGTCAGCAGGACGCCGCCGGGCGCCAGCCAGTCCGGGGCTCCGGCGGCGACCCGGCGCAGGACGTCGAGTCCGTCCACGCCGCCGTCGAGCGCGACCGGCGGCTCGTGGTCGCGGGCCTCCGCGGGCAGGAGCGGCACCTCGGCGCTCGGTACGTAGGGCACGTTGGCCGTGAGGATGCCGACCCGGCCGCGGAGCGCCGGCGGCAGCGCGTCGAACAGGTCACCCACATGGGATCGGCCGTCGTACGGGGCGAGGTTGCGGCGGGCGCAGCGCACGGCGGCCGGGTCGATGTCGGCGGCGTGCACCTCGACGGGGCCGAGCGCGGCGGCCAGGGCCGCGCCGAGCGCACCGGAGCCGCAGCACAGGTCGACCACGACCCCGGCGTCCGGGGCCAGGGCCAGGGCCTGGTCGACCAGGAACTCGGTACGGCGGCGCGGCACGAAGACACCCGGTTCCACGGCGATGCGCAGACCGTGGAACCGTGCCCAGCCGAGGACGTGTTCGAGTGGCAGTCCGGCGGCCCGCCGGTCCACCATGGCGGCCAGTTCGGCGGGGGTGCGGGCGGTGCCGAGGATCAACTCCGCCTCGTCCTCGGCGAAGACGCACCCGGCGGCACGCAACGCGGAGACGACGGCGGAGGCAGAGAACGGGGGCAGGGAGGGCACGGAGGGCACGGAGGACATGCGGGCCGAGAGCCTTTCGGAGAACCTGAGCCGAAGGGCGCTCCCACGCTCACAGCAAGCTGTCACGAGGAGAGAGCACCCGGGCTGACACAGCGGTAATGGCTCCCACCTCCTCAATGGCCGTCCGTCCACGGGCACTCCGCGGCCGGACGGTCACCTTACCCCAGCGCCCCGGGCCCGGCGTGCCGTACACGAAGTCCGGGAAGGACCTGCCGCGGACCGCGCGGACCGGACCGGACCGGGGTCCCGTCCGCCCGGGGTGAGTACTGACGCCCCCTCACACGCCCACCGTCTCCTCCACCTCTTCCTCGGCCGCCTCGGTCCCGTCGGTCTCCCGCTCCGTGGGGCGCTCGGGCCGCCTCGGCGTGGCCGTGGGGGGCGTCGGCGCCGCCCCGGGGGTCCGGGAGCGCTCGAAGGCGGCGGCGACCGCGTCACCGCGACGCCGGCGAGCAGCCAGACCAGCAGGGTCCGGACGGTGCGGCCGAGGCCGTCGTCGCCGAAGTAGAGGAGGCTCCGGACGCCTTCGACGAAGCCGGCGCCGTTCCAGAAGGAGTGCAGGGCGCCGAAGAAGCCGTTCTGCAGCTCGGGCCCGAACAGACCGCCGGAGCTGGTGAAGTTGAGCATCACGAACAGCACCATCATGGTCAGCGTGGTCCACCGCTTGAGGAAGATGTGCAGTCCGACGCCGATGAGCAGGATGCCCGCGGAGTAGAGCCACGCCATCCCCCACACACCGGCGAGATCGTGGTGCGCGAGGCGGAACACCGGCCCGGCGAGCAGGGCGCCGATGCCGGCGACCACCGCGGAGACACCGAGCGCGAGCAGCGCCCGTATCCGCATCGGGAGGGCGGCGCCCGCCGCGCCCAGGGCGGCGACCGAGGCGTAGGAGCCGATGCTGACCGCGATCAGCAGGAAGAACAGGCCCTGCCCGGTGGGGTCGTCGGCGACCGGGGCGGCCACGTCGGTCACCTTCAGCGGCGCGCCGCGCTCCGCGGCGACCGGGGTGAAGACCTTCTCCGCGGCCGTCGCGCCCATGTCGGACGCCGCGGTGGCGACCAGCAGCTCCGGTGTCCTCGCCGCCGGTACGTAGGCGCCGGTGATGTCCCGGGACCGGAGCAGGTGTACGGCGTCGGCGCGGGTGGCGACGGTGCGTACGTCGAGCCGGTCCCCCGCGGCGTCCTTGACGGTCTGGGCGAAAACCTTGGCCCCGGGGCCTGCGCCGACGACGGCGACGGGCAGGTGGTTCGGCTCCGGCGTGACGAAGGCGCCCATGTACGCGAGCCCCATGCCCAGGCACATCAGCAGCGGGGTGATCAGGTGGGTGAGCACATGGCGCAGTGCCGGTGACCTCATCGCGGGCGGCCTCCGATGTTCGATGGTTGGCTTATACAACTTCCATTCAAGTTGTACTATACAACTAGAACGACTGAGGAGGTGTTCCGTGCCGGCAGCAGCGGAGACGGCCGTCGAGACCATCCAGCGCGAGATGACGATCTTCGCCCGCCGGGCCCGGGCCTCGGCGGGGCGCATGCATCCCGAGCTGTCACTGGTGTCGTACACCTTGCTCGGGCATCTGGAGGAGAGCGGCGGCTGCCGGGCCACCGATCTGGCCGCGCACTACGCCCTGGACAAGTCCACGGTCAGCCGCCAGGTGACCGCGCTGGAGCGGGCCGGTCTCGTCGAGCGCCGCACCGACCCTGAGGACCACCGCGTCCAGGTGCTGGACCTGACGCGGGCGGGCCAGGAGATCCTCGCCCAGGTCACGCGCAGCCGCCGGGCCGCCTTCCGGGAGCGGCTCGCCGCATGGCCGGAGGAGGACCTGGTCCGCTTCGCCCGGTACCTGGAGCGGTACAACGCGGGGCCGGCCCCGACGGCCGGCCCCGACGGGGTCTAGCGGACCGGTACCGGCGTCCGGCCGGCCGACGGCCGCTCCGGCGCGCGGGCCCCGAGGAACTCCGTGCGGCGGCGCGGCCGGAAGCCGAGGGACTCGTAGAGCCGGAGGGCGTTCGTGTTGCGGGCACTGGCGTGCAGGAACGGGGTCTCGCCTCGCTCCCGGACGCCGTGCGCCACGGCGCGGATCAGCCGGCCGGCCAGGCCCTCGCCGCGGTGGGCGGGGTCGGTGCAGACCGCGCTGACCTCGGTCCAGCCCGGCGGGCGCAGCCGCTCCCCCGCCATGGCGACGAGGGCGCCCTCGCGGCGGATGCCGATGTAGGTGCCCAGTTCGACGGTGCGCGCCAGGAAGGGTCCGGGCCTGGTGCGCCGCACCAGGTCGAGCATCTCCGGCACGTCGCGCGGGCCGAGACGGACCGCCTCCGGGTCCGGTGCGGCGGCGAGCCCGTCGTCCACGAACTGCACGCCCTCCGCCCGGAAGGTCACCTCCCAGCCGTCCGGGACCTCCCCGACGTAGCCCGACAGGGGTACCTCGGCGCCGGGACCGGCCAGCGCCGCGAGGTCCGCCCAGTCGTCCGCGTCCGGATCGTCGGGGAGCGCCAGCCACGGGGACACGTCGAGCGGGTAGCGCAGCACGCGCCCGCGCCGCTCGGCGAAGTGCGCGTGCGGGCCGGTCAGGGAGGCGAGGGCGGGATTGTCCAGCACGTGTGCGGCCACGGGAGCCTGGGGACGGGCGAAGACCTCGGCGCTCATCCGCCCACCTCGATGACGACCTTCCCCCGGGCGTGCCCGTCCTCCACGGCGCGCAGGGCCGCCCCGGCGCGCTCGAGCGGGAAGGTACGGGTGACGTACGGATCCAGGGCGCCGCGCAGCACGAGCGCCGCCACCTCCTCCAGTACGGCCGCGGTGCGGGCCCGGGCGACCCGGGAGCCGCCCAGCGCGGCGACGGTGCCGGGCGGGGCGCCGGCCGTGATCAGCCTCGTGCGGGCGGTGAGCAGGGTGGCGGCCTCGGCGAGCGTGTCGCCGCCCACCAGGTCGTACACCGCGTCCACACCGCCGGGGGCGGCGGCGCGCACCCGCTCGGCCAGCCCCGGGCCGCTCGGCACGTGCGCGGCGCCCAGCGACTCGACGAAGTCCTTCTTGGCCTCGCTCGCCACGCCCACCACCCGCACGCCGAGGGCGCGGGCGATCTGCAGGGCGGCGGCGCCGACCCCGCCGCCCGCGCCGGTCACCAGCAGCGTCGCACCCTCGGGCAGGCCGAGCTGGCGGACGCCGTCGTAGGCGGTGGCCGCGGCGACCGGCAGGGTCGCGGCGTCGGTGAACGACAGCCCGTCCGGCTTGTGCGCGGTCACCCCGGCGCTCATCAGGGCGTACTCGGCGTACCCGCCGTCGACGGTGTTGCCGAACACGGGATCGCCGGCGGCGAACCCGGTCACTCCCGGCCCTGCCGCCTCGACGACGCCGGCGGCCTCGCTGCCGAACACCGCGGGGAACACGCGCTCGGCGGGGTCACCGGGGCGGCGCAGGCCCTCGCGCAGTTTCCAGTCGACGGGGTTCACCCCGGCCGCGCGGACCGCGACCAGGAGCCGGCCCGGGCCGGGGCTCGGCGGGTCCACGTCGGTCAGGGCCTCGGTCTCCGGGCCGCCGTACCGCGTGAAGACATACGCCTTGGACATCCTCTTTCCTCGCTTCCGTCGCACCGTCACCGGCGCACCGGCCGGCATTCAGCGGCAAGGAGGAGCGACCGACTGCTATTCCCAGTTCCGCGAAGAGTTCGCACGCCCGCGACGAATTCGTACGGCTGTCACAAACACCGCACTGACCTGGGGCGGAGCACGGGCGGGGACAGCGTACGGTGGAAACCATGAACGTCACCCGAGGCTTCACGGGTCGACCCCGCGTCACCGATCCAGGACTGCCACCGG
Organism: Streptomyces sp. NPDC005706; assembly: GCF_040631045.1. NCBI lineage: Bacteria > Bacillati > Actinomycetota > Actinomycetes > Kitasatosporales > Streptomycetaceae > Streptomyces > Streptomyces sp. NPDC005706. Next base: position 22,981 of record NZ_JBEXYS010000030.1, read on the forward strand.
GGCAGTACGACGCGCGGGACGAGTGGCCCGTCCTGTCCGCCGAGGTCACCCCCGACCTCGCCCCCGCCGACTGGTCCTTCCGCATCGACGGGCTGGTGGAGCGCCCGCACACCTGGGACTGGGAGCAGGCCCGGGCGCTGCCCGCTTCGGCGTACCAGGGTGACATCCACTGCGTGACCGGCTGGTCGAAGTTCGGGGTGCGCTTCGGGGGCGTCTCGCTGGACACGTTCCTCGACGTGGTGCGGCCGGCCACGGCCGCCACCCACGCGGTCGCCTACGCGCACACCGGCTACTCCACGAACCTGCCGCTCGCCGACCTGACCGGCGGCCGGGCCTGGATCGCCTGGGAGTACGACGGCGAGCCGCTCGCGCCCGAGCACGGCGGTCCGGCGCGGCTGCTGGTGCCGCACCTGTACTTCTGGAAGAGCGCCAAGTGGATCGCCGGCATCACGCTCCTCGACCACGACGAGCCCGGTTTCTGGGAGGGGAACGGCTACCACGAGCGGGGCAATCCCTGGGAGGAGCAGCGGTACTCCGGTGACTGAGACAGTGACCCCGGCCCGCGTTCCCGTGACGCGCTTCGCCGTGCCCGGACGCATCGCCGTGAGCGAGCAGGCCGCGTCGGCGTGGCAGACCGCCACACTGACCGGGATCCGCCGCGAGACCCCGCAGGCGGCCACCTTCCGGTTCGCGGTGCCGGACTGGGCGGGGCATCTGCCCGGCCAGCACCTGCTGCTGCGGCTGACCGCGCCGGACGGGTACGTGGCCCAGCGCCACTACTCGATCGCGTCCGCCCCCGACGACTCGGGCCACATCGAGCTGACCCTGGACCATGTGCGGGACGGCGAGGTCTCGGGTTGGTTCCACACCACGGCCCGGCCCGGTGACACCGTCGAGATGCGCGGCCCGCTGAGCGGCTTCTTCGCCTGGCCGGGCGACCGGCCCGCGCTGCTGCTCGGGGCCGGTTCCGGCGTCGTACCGCTGATGTCGATGGTCCGGCACCACCGGGCACTGGGCCTCGGTGTGCCGCTGCGGATGCTGGTGTCGGCGCGCAGCCCGGAGGAGCTGATCTACGCCGGGGAGCTGGGGCCGGAGACGACGGCCGTGTTCACGAGGAGCGCCCCCACGGGGGTGCCGGTGGGTCGTATGGCGGCCGCACATGTGGCGCCGCTCCTGGCGGAGCAGCCTCCGGGTGGCTGGGAGGCCTATGTGTGCGGCTCCAACGGGTTCGCCGAGCACGCCTCGCGTCTGCTGGTCGAGGCGGGACAGCCGGTCGAGCGGATCCGCATCGAGCGCTTCGGCTGAGCCCGCCGGCCGCTCGCGCGGCCGTGGGGCGCGGGCCGCGCGCCGGGCTCCAGGAGGGCTTGAACTCGCGGCGGGCGGCGTGCGCGAGGCGCTCCGTACGGGGTACCAGACGGGTGCGGACGCTTCGTGCGAGGCGACGGAGGAAGGCCGGCCGGTGCCCCGGCCCGGCCTTCCTCCGGCTGCGGCGAGGAGGTGGGCATGCGTACGCGGGTGCGCGGCTGGCGCTGGCGGCACAATCCGCTGCGGCGCCGGTCGGACGTCATGGAGGCCTGGACGGTTCTGGTCGCCGCCGTCCTGCTGTTCGTCGTCACACCGCTGGCCGGGGTGGCCGCCGGTCTGTACGCCCATGACCAGGCGCGGTCGCGCGCCACGGCGCTGCGGGCCGAGCGGCACCAGGTGCGTGCCTCGGTGATCGGCGAGGAGTCCGCGCGGCCGCGCCCGGTACGGGGCGACCGCGCGCACTCCTATCAGGCCAAGGTCCGCTGGACCGAGCCGGGCACCGGGACGCGTACCGCCGTGGCCCGCGTCCCCGCCGGGAGCCGGGCGGGTGACGAGGTGACCGTGTGGTTCGACGCCCGGGGCCGCGCCGTCGCCCCGCCGCCGAACGACGTGGCGGTCTGGCAGCACACGGTCACGGTGGGCCTGTGCGCGGCGGGCGGCTCGGTGGCCGTGGTCCTCCTCGGGTACGCCGTGCAGCGCCGGGCCGCGCTGCGCCACCGGATGGACGAGTGGGAACGGGAGTGGGCGCGCACCGGCCCGAGGTGGACCCGGCCGCGGGCCTGACCGGGCGGGTGGACCCGACCACCCCGGACCGGGTGACCCGACCACCCCGGACCGCCGGCCGGTCCCGCCCGTCCGCGACGGATCGGTGTGGCAACCGCTTTCGACTCGGTGACCAGCGCGGTGATCGCGTGTTTCGATGACCGGGGGAAAGCGTGTCCCGAACGGGCCTGGCGAGTCGTCCGACCACCCCCATACCGTGATCCCCGCAGGCTCTTCGTTCACAAAGGCGGTTGCTGATGGCCCTGTTCGACCTCACCCTCGACGAACTCCGCGAGTACCGCAGCGCCTCCACCGCGCCGGAGGACTTCGACGCCTTCTGGGACAAGACCCTCCAGGAGGCGCGCGAGTACGAGCTGGACGCCCGGTTCGAGCCGGTGGACACCGGGCTGGACACGGTCCAGGTGTACGACGTGACGTTCGCCGGTTTCGGGGGGCACCCGGTCAAGGGCTGGCTGCGGCTGCCCGCCGGCGCCTCGGAACCGCTGCCGCTGGTGGTGGAGTTCATCGGCTACGGCGGCGGGCGTGGACTGGCGCACGAGGACCTGCTGTGGGCGTCGACGGGCCGGGCGCACTTCGTGATGGACACGCGCGGCCAGGGCAGCGCCTGGGGCGGCGGTGGCGGCACGGCGGACCCGGTGGGCGCCGCGCCCGCGTTCCCCGGGTACATGACGCGGGGCATCGACGCGCCCGAGAACTACTACTACCGCCGGGTGTTCACGGACGCCGTGCGTGCCGTGGAGGCGGCCCGTTCGCATCCGCTCACCGACGCGGCGCGGACCGTGGTGATCGGTGAGAGCCAGGGTGGCGGCATCTCCCTCGCCGTCGGCGGTCTGCTGCCCGATCTGGTCGCGGTCGCCCCCGACGTGCCGTTCCTGTGCGACTTCCCGCGCGCGACGATCCTGACGGACCGTCACCCCTACCGGGAGATCGGCCTGTTCCTCAAGACGCACCGCGGCCGCGCGCAGGACGCGCTGCGCACGCTCGCCTATTTCGACGGCGTGCACTTCGCGGCCCGCGGCCGGGCCCCGGCGCTCTTCTCGGCCGCCCTGGAGGACCAGACGTGCCCGCCGTCGACCGTGTTCGCGGCGTTCAACGCCTGGGCGCACCAGGACAAGGGGATCGAGGTGTACGACTTCAACGACCACGAGGGCGGCGGCCCGTTCCAGGAGGAGCGCAAGCTGCGCTGGCTGCGCGCGTACGCCTGACCGCGGAGGCGGGACAGGACCGCGCCCGCGCCGGCCGGGCCGGTCCAGCCCGCCTTCTTCCCTCCAGTCCGACCAGTCGGTACGTTCGGAGGCGCCCCGGGACGTGCTGCCGCCCCCCGGGTTCCCGGCGACGACGGAGGCTGGATGTCCGCGCACGAGGCACAGGTTCAGGGCCACTGCGATCCGCGCTTCACCGCGGTGCGGGAGGCGTTCGAGGAGAATTTCCGGGAGCGTGACGAACTGGGCGCCGCCGTGGCGGTGACCGTCGGCGGCGAGACGGTGGCCGACCTGTGGGGCGGCTGGGCGGACGCGGCCCGCACCCGGCGCTGGGAGCGGGACACACTGGTCAACGTGTGGTCCACCACCAAGGGGCCGGTGGCCCTGTGCGCGCATGTCCTCGCCGACCGGGGCCTGCTCGACTTCGACCGGCCGGTGGCCGCGTACTGGCCGGAATTCGCGGCGGCGGGCAAGGAGGACGTGCGGGTACGGGACCTGCTGTCGCACCGAGCCGGACTGTCCGGCCTGCGGGAACCGCACTCCGTCGAGCAGCTCTACGACTGGGAGCTGACGACCGCGCGGCTGGCGGCCACCGAGCCCTGGTGGGAGCCGGGCACCCGGTCCGGATATCACGCGCTGACCTGGGGCTTCCTGGTGGGGGAAGTGGTGCGGCGGGTGTCGGGACTGCGGCCCGGGGCGTTCCTGGAGCGGGAGGTGACCGGGCCGCTCGGGCTGGACTTCACGATCGGCCTGCCGGAGAAGGAGGCCGGCCGGGCGGCCGAGCTGGTCCACGCACGGACCCGGGACGACGGTCGGCGAGCCGCCGCTTTCGGCCAGTTGCCGCCTGCCGCGATCGCCGCCCTCGCCAATCCGGCCGTGGGCGCGGCGCAGGCGAACACGGCCGCGTGGCGGGCGGCGGAGATCCCGGCGGCCAACGGGCACGGCACCGCGCGCTCGGTCGCCGCCCTGTACGGCGTGTTCGCGGGCCGGGGCTCCTACGGCGACCGGCGGATCCTGTCACCGCGTGCGGTGGAACGGGCGCGTGAGGGGCAGGGCCGATGCCGCGATCTGGTGCTGGGCGCGGGGTTCGAGGGTGAGACGGAGGTCGGGCTCGGGCTGTGGCTGAGCGGCCCGCACGGCTCCTACGGACCGAACCCGCGCGCTTTCGGACACGACGGGTTCGGGGGTTCGTGCGGGCTCGCGGATCCGGAGGCGGGGGTCTCGCTCGGGTACACGATGAACCGGATGGGGCCGCACATCGCGGACGACCCGCGCAAGACGGCCCTGGTGAACGCGGTCTACAGCGCTCTGTGAGGTCCGGTCGCGCGGGTGGGTTTCGGCCGAACCACCGGACCGCTCTTCCCTTGTGGTTTAGACCAATGCTAGATGTGGTCGCGCAATGAGCCCGTTCGGCTACGTCTTGTCACCACAGGAGGCGCGGCATGGCCCGCACCACCCCGCTCGACCCCCCGCAGACCGACGACCGGCCCCTGTACTGGCGGGTCGCGTCCCAGCTCCTCGACGAACTGCACGACGGCACCGTCCCGCCCGGTGACCGGCTGCCCAGCGAACGGCACCTGGCCCGGCACTTCGGTGTCAGCCGGGAGACCGTACGGCAGGCGCTGGAGGTGCTGCGCCGCGGCGGTCTGGTCGCCACGGACCGGCGGGGCAGCCACGCCACGCTGCCCGGCCGCCCGGTCGAGGACCCGGTCTCGCTCACCTTCCCCGTCGGCGCCCGGCCCACGGACCCGTACGCGGTGGACCGGGCGACGGTGACCTGGGAGGCACCGTCGCCGGAGCACGCGCAGGCACTCGGACTGGCCCCGCACCGGCCCACGCTGGTGCACCGCTACCGGTCGGCCGCGCCCGACGGCCACTCGCTGCGCACGGCGGTGACAACGTTCTCCGCGGTGGCGCTGAGCGAGGTCGCCGAACTGGGCCGCTACCGCGACCGGGCGGACGGGGCCACCCCGGCACAGCTGCGCCGGGCCTACGACTGGATGCGCAAGGCCGGGCTCACCCTGCACCACCGGGACTCCATCACCCAGGTCGGCGACGCCTCGTCGGTCCGGGTGACGCGCCGGGTGCACGACCAGTACGCGCGCCCGCTGGAGATCACCGATCTGGTGGTCGACTCCGAACGGGACGCGCTGGTCTACGAGTTCACCCTGCCCGCGGCCGGCTGAGCCCTGGCCACGAGGAGGCGGGCCCGGGGGCTGCCGTCGTCGCGCCGCCCGAACTCGGGCAGCGGCCGCAGCCCGACCGTGAAGCCGGCGCCGGTCAGCCCGTCCATGACGTCGCCGAACCGGAAGGTCCGGTAGTACATGACGAACGGCGGCCGCCACAGGGCGTTGCGCACCCGCATCGCCGTGTCGAAGCCGAGCAGCGTCCAGAACGCGGGGCTGGAGAGGCGGGGCGGGGCGAAGACGGGGAAGGCGAAGCTGCCGCCCGGCCGCAGCACGGAGCGGACCTGGGCGAACAGCCCCGGCAGTTCGCGGGGCAGGAAGTGGCCGAACGCGCCGAAGCTGACCACCAGGTCGAAGACGGGCCCGAACGGCAGGGCCCGGGCGTCGCCGCGCACCCAGGTGACGTCCGGGCCGCCGGACGGCACGCGGCGGCGGGCGACGTCGAGCATGCCGGCGCTGAAGTCGACGCCGGTGACGCCGCGGCCGCACAGTCCCGTCAGCAGCTCCGTCCCGGCTCCGGTGCCGCAGCACAGGTCGAGGCCGTCCTCGAAGGGCCCGAGGGGCTCCAGCGCCTTGGCGACGGACTCCAGCACCGAGCCGGGCGTACGGAAAGGCGTGTGGTCGAACTTCGGGGCCAGCAGGTCGTAGCCGTGCTCGACGGACGACAGTGCCTGTACGGCGAGTTCGCGCAGGCTGGGGCCTTCGGGGCTGAACATCGGCTCAGCCTAGGCGTACTCGCCACCGGACGGCGAGGACACCCGCCGGTCGAGGACGCGCAGCACGCGCTCGCACCAGCGCAGGTTCTCCTCCTCGAAGGAGATGCCCGCCATGAGGGTGAGGTACGGGCCGATCCGGTCGGCCGTACGCAGGTACTCCTCCTCGGACCGCCCGGCGAGGAGACGTGCGCGCACCCGTTCGTAGCGGTCGAGTTTGCCGCGGGCCCAGCCCGCGCGCTCCTCGACGAGCGCCCGGGCCACCCCGGGGTCGCCGCCGTCCATGGCCTGGATCTTGATGAGGAGTTCGTCGCGGATGGCGGTGGGGCGTTTCGGCGGTTCGTCGGCGAAGGCGCGCAGCCGGCTCCGGCCGGCCTCGGTCAGGGTGAACATCCGCTTGGTGGGCCGGCGTTCCTGCGGCACCGTCCGGGCCTCGACCAGTCCGTCCTGCGCGAGGCGCTCCAGCTCGCGGTAGAGCTGCTGGGGGGTGGCGGGCCAGAAGTTCGCGAGCGAGACGTCGAACACCTTCGACAGCTCGTAGCCCGAGGCCTCCCCCTCCAGCAGGGCGGCCAGGACGGCGTACTTGAGCGACATGTGGACACGCTAGCAGCCGGTGATTACCCTCATCCGCACCTATTCAATTAATTGACTATGTGAGGTGATCCGATGCGCGCGTTCCGCGAGGCGGTCGAGGCGGGCGACCTGGACGCCGTCGAGGCGCTGCTGGCCGATGACGTCGTCTTCACCAGCCCCGTCGTCTTCAAGCCGTACCCCGGGAAGGCGATCACCGCGGCGATCCTGCGCGGGGTCTCCCAGGTCTTCGAGGACTTCCGCTACGAGCGGGAACTCGCCGGCGCCGACGGCCGCGACCACGCGCTGGTCTTCCGGGCGCGGGTGGGCGACCGGGAACTGAGCGGCTGCGACTTCATCCACCTCGACGACGACGGTCTGATCGACGAGCTCACGGTGATGGTGCGCCCGCTCTCGGGCGCCCAGGCGCTCGCCGCGGCCATGGGCGCCCGGTTCGACTCGATCGCGCGGGAGGCGGAGGCGCGCTCCGCGTGAGCGGCGCGGCCGGGACCGGGACGCGGCGTCAGTCCTTGAGCCGCTCCAGCGTCGCCCTGGTGTCCGTCTTCAGCCAGTCGGTCACGTCGGCGAGCCCGGGCGGGTCCTTGTCCTGGTCGTAGGAGCTGAGATAGACGCTGTAGCTCATCGTGTACGTCACCCAGCCGTCGCGCACGGCCAGCGTGGCGTACCGGGAGCCGCCGGTGGAGCCGCTGGTGGTGTCCTGGCTGACGAGGTAGGCCTCGTCGCCGATGCCCTTCACCGGGCTGACGTCGTAACCGGTGTGGCTGTCGCCGTAGTTGCTCCAGGTGGCGGTGAACTCGGGGGCCGGGTCGGTGCTGCGGTGCAGGTCCACCTGCATGGTGAGGTAGGCGTCCGAGTAGCTCGACCCGGTCTTCTTCAGCCCCACGCTGCAGGAACTCTCGTCCAGGGCGTCGTCCTTGAGCGAGTTGTGCGTGGGCGAGGCGTCGTTCTGCGGGTACTCGTCCGTGAAGGAGGAGTAGTCCGCGCCGGAGCACATGTTCGCGGGCGCCGAGTAGCCCCGCAGATCCACGTCGTCGCCCGTGCCGCCGACCAGGAACACACCGGCCGCCCAGGCCGCGGAGGCGACGACCGCTCCGACGGCCGCCCACAGCACCGCCCGCCCGGCACCACCACCGGCAGGCGGGGCGGGCACGGGCGCGTACAGCGGTGGCTGGGTGTACGGATGACCGGGCTGCGGCGGCGGCTGGAGCAGGCCCGGCTGCCCCACCAGGGTGGGCTGCGCGTGGAACTGCCCCGGCGCGGGGGACTGCGGACTCGGGTAGGGGTAGGCCGTCGGCTGTGCGGGCACCGCGGGCTGCGGGGCCGGCTGTCCGGGCTGCGGCGCGGGCCGGTCGGCCGGCTGCGGGGGCTGCGGGGGCGTGGACATGTCGCGACGATAGTGCCGCGTTGACGGTCAAGTCCCCTGACGTCCGGGATCGTTATGGTGTGGGGACATCTGGCACGGATCGGTGACGTCCGGTCCGGCTTCCGGCGCGCGGCGGCCCCTCGGCTCAGGGCACCGGGCGCACCGGGAGGGCGCGCACGCTGTTGCCGACGAAACCCGCGTGCGGGGCCAGTTCCGCGTCGGGGACGGCGAGTTCGAGCCCGGGGAAGCGGGTGAACAGCCGCTCCAGGGCGACGGTCGCCTCCAGGCGGGCCAGTGGGGCGCCGAGGCAGTAGTGGGCGCCGTGCCCGAGGGAGAGGTGGCGTACGGCGCCGGGACGGGCGGGCCGGGTGACGTCGAAGCGGTCGGCGTCCTGGCCGTGCGCCGCCCGGTCGCGGCCCGCGGCGGAGTAGCCGGCCAGGACGGGGGTGCCGGCGGGTATGAGCGTGCCGCCGACGGTGAGGTCGCGCACCGGGTAGCGGAACGGGAAGTAGCTGACCGGGGCGTCCCAGCGCAGGGTCTCCTCCACGACGTCGGCCCAGCTCGCCCCGCCCGCGCGCACCAGGCCGAGCTGGTCGCGGTGGCCGCACAGGGCGCGTACCGCGTTGGTGATCAGGTTGAGCGTGGTCTCGTGCCCGGCGATGATCATCAGCAGGAGCGTGCCGATCAGCTCCTGCCCGCTGAGCCGGTCGCCGTCCTCGTCCCGGGCCGCGATGAGCGCGCTGGTCAGGTCGTCGCCGGGGGCGGCGGCCCTCGCGGCGGCGATCTCCCCAAGTACGGCCAGGAGTTCACGGTTGGCGGCGACGGCCTCGGCGGGCTCGGTGTCGGTGGCCACGATCCGGCTGCTGAGGTGGTGCAGCCGGTCCCGGAACTCGGGGTCCACGCCGAGGAGTTCGCTGATGACGCCCATGGGCAGCGGGAGCGCGAAGTGCCGGCGCAGATCCGCGACGCCCCCGCCGGCCGCGGCGGCGGCCGCCAGCCCGTCCAGCAGCGACTCGGTCAACTCCTCGACGCGCGGCCTCAGTTCCTCGGTGCGCCTGGGGGTGAAGGCGCGACCGACCAGGGAGCGCAGCCGCCGGTGGTCCTCGCCGTCGGCGGTGGTCATGCCCGGTACGGTCGCGAAGGTGCGCAACGGCCATCCCTCGGCTATCAGCCCCTCGCGCAGCGCCGTGAAGTGACGTGCGTTCTTGGCCACGCCGGGATGCTGCAGGAACTCCCGGAGCGCTTCGTGCCCGAGGACGGCCGCGCCCTCGATGCCACCGGGCAGTTCGACCGGGGTCACGGCGCCGCGGGCCAGGAGTCGCGCGTTGTCGGCGTGCGGGCAGCCGCCTGCGGGGTCCAGACGGTGCGGCGGCATGGCGGGCGTGGTCTCCACCGGCAGCTCCTGACGGTCGTACGGCGAGGGTGACGCCGACGATCGTAGGCTCACCGGAGCCGCCCGGCCTGGGCTTTCACATCATGGGGAATATGCCCCCGCGACGCTGTGTTGGCGTGGTCACGGACATACCGCTCCGCCGGGTGGTACTGTGCCGACAGGTACTCGTGCACGTCCCCTCGCGGACGCCGGTGCCACTTCTCTCTCATCGCGCCGATCGGCCCGCCGGTCTCCGGCTCCGGCGCATCGGCTTCCCGGCACCACCTCGTGAACCGGCCTTCCGCCGTACCCGAGGTGCCGTTCCCGCCGCCCGGAGGCACCCGTGTGTCCGCCTCCCGCTCCCGGCCTCTCCCCCTTCTCTCCGGCTTTCTGTCTTCCGTCCGTGAAAGGACCTTCCAGCCATGACCACCACACTCGAACACCCCCCGGTCGCACAGCGGCCCCCGGCCGCCCGGCCCGTCACCGGTGTCCTGGACATCGACGCGCACGGGAAGGGGCGCCTGAGGGCCGCGCACCTGCTGCCCTCCCCCGAGGACCCGCAGGTCTCCCCCGCGCTGATCCGCCGTCACGGCCTGCGCCGGGGCGACCTCGTGCGGGGCGAGAGCACGGCGCGGGCCGGCCTGACCGGCATCACGCTGGTCGACGGCCGCGCTCCCGGCGAACTCCGCTCCCGCCGGCACTTCCACGAGCTCACCCCGCTGCACCCCCATGAGCGCCTCCGCCTGGAGCACCCGGCGTCCGGCCTTGCCGGGCGCGTCACCGACCTGTTCGCGCCGGTCGGAAAGGGGCAGCGCGGGCTGATCGTGGCCCCGCCGAAGAGCGGCAAGACCGTGCTGCTCCAGCAGCTCGCCGCCGCGGTCGCGGGCAACCACCCCGGCTGCCGGCTGATGGTGCTGCTGCTGGACGAGCGGCCCGAGGAGGTCACCGAGATGCGCCGCTCGGTGCGCGGCGAGGTCTACGCCTCCACCTTCGACCGGGCGGCCGGGGAGCACATCGCCCTGGCGGAACTGGTCGTCGAACGGGCCAAGCGGCTCGTCGAGGCCGGCGAGGACGTCGTCGTGCTGCTGGACTCGCTGACCCGGCTGTGCCGGGCCCACAACAACGCGTCCGCCGCCGGTGGCCGCACCCTGAGCGGCGGTGTCGACGCGGGCGCGCTGCTCGGCCCCAAGCGGTTCTTCGGCGCCGCCCGGCAGGCCGAGGAGGGCGGCTCGCTCACCATCCTCGCCACCGTCCTGGTGGACACCGGCTCGCGCGCCGACGGCTACTTCTTCGAGGAGCTGAAGAGCACCGGCAACATGGAGCTCCGGCTGGACCGGGAACCCGCCGCCCGCCGGGTCTTCCCGGCCGTGGACATCGACGCCACCGGTACCCGCCGAGAGGAACTGCTCCTCACCCCGGCCGAGTTGACGGTCACCCGGGGCCTGCGCCGGGCCCTGCGCTCCCGCGAGGGCGCACCGGGCGCCCTCGAGACGCTGCTCGAGCGCATGCGGGGAACCCCCGACAACGCCACGTTCCTGCGCCGCGTCCAGCCGACCCTGCCCGGCGGCTGAACGTCTCCGGGACACCCGTGAGCGCGGCGGCCGGGCCGCCTGCCGGGGCTCGCGCGGGTGCTGCGTCCGGGTTGCTCCCGTAGGCCGTCCGGCCCGGACAGCGCGCCGGACCCGCCGCGACTTCCTACGTTGATCCTATGATCACCGGATTCTCTCGTCGGGTCGCCTTCACGGCCTGTTACTTGTGTGTGGCGGGCACCCTCGCCCTCGCACCGGCCGCCGCCTCCACCGCACACCGTGCGGGGGATCCCGCGCCGCCCGGGCCACGCGCGTCGGTGCCCGAGCCGTCCCTGCTCCACCGGTCCGGCACGCAGGTCAGGCTCCGCAAGGGCGCCCCCGAGATCCCGGAGGTCTCCGCGCTGTCCTGGCTGGTCGCCGACGCCGGCAGCGGCGAGGTGCTGGCCGCCGACGACGCGCACCGCGAGCTGCCGCCCGCGAGCACCATGAAGACCCTGTTCGCCCTCACCGTGCTGCCCGGCCTGCCCTCGGGCATGCGGCACACCGTCGACTACCGGGAACTGGAGGACGTCGGCGAGGGCAGCAGCCTGGTCGGCGTCGAGGAGGGGCACAGCTACCAGGTGGCCGACCTGTGGCGCGGAGTGTTCCTCAGCTCGGGCAACGACGCCGTGCACGTGCTCGCCTCGCTGGGCGGCGGCTGGCAGGCCACCGCCAGGAAGATGCAGGCCAAGGCACGCTCCCTGGGCGCCCTGGACACCCATGTCGTCTCCCCCGACGGCTACGACGCCGACGGCCAGGTGTCCTCGGCGTACGACCTGGCCGTGTTCGGGCGGGCCGGGCTGCGCAACCCCGACTTCGCCCGGTACTGCTCCACCGCCCGGTCCCAGTTCCCGGGCGACGGCTGGCCGTACCAGATCGAGAACACCAACCGGCTGCTGACCGGTGAGGACGGCGTGGCTCCGTACCCCGGGCTGATCGGGATCAAGAACGGCTACACCAGCAACGCGGGCAACACCCTCGTCGCCGCGGCACGCCGGGACGGCCGCACCCTCGTGGTGACCGTGATGAACCCTCAGGAGGGCGGCGGCCTCGCCGTGTACGAGGAGGCCCGTCAGCTGCTCGACTGGGGCTTCGCCGCGGCGGGGCGGGTGGACCCGGTGGGGTCGCTGGACGCGCTGCGTCCCGGGGGCACCGCGGCCGCGGCCGCCGCACCCGCCGCGGCGACACCCGCCCCGGCGCCGGACGAGGACCCGGACTGGTCGCCCACCGCGGCCGTCGTGGGCTTCACCGGGCTCGGCGCGGCGGCGGTGGCGCTGGCCCTGCGGGCCAAGAACGGCCGGGACGCCCGCGGCTGACCGGCCGGCAGGCCCAGCAGCAGACCGAGCGTGACCCAGGTGTAGGCGTTGGAGCCGAGGAAGCCGCCGATGCCGGAGGCGTCCCGGACCCAGAGCCACACCACGCTGGTGCACAGCACCGCGTACACGGCGCCCGCGAGCCGCGGGTGCCCGGCGCGCACCAGCACCGCCAGGGACGGCAGCAGCCACACCAGGTGGTGCACCCAGGTGACCGGGCTGACCAGGCAGGCCGCCGCGCCGGTGAGCGCGAAGGCCGCCGGCCAGTCGCCGGCCGCCGCCGCCCGGCGGGCCCGCCAGGCCCACCCGCACAGCACCAGCAGCACCGCACCGGCCCACAGGGCGCGGTCCGGCTCGCCGAGGCGGGCCAGGACGCCCTGCAGCGACTGGTTCGAGACGTAGTCGAGCCGTCCGACGCGGCTCGTGTCCCACAGCGCCCGGGTCCAGTAGTGACGGGACGCGCCCGGGTCCGCCCAGGCGGCCAGCCCGGTCGCCGCGAGGGCGACGCAGCTCGCCACGGCGGCCGCCCGCCGGCGCCGGGCGAGCAGCAGCAGGGCGATGAACAGGGCGGGCGTGAGCTTCACCGCCGCGGCCAGCCCGATCCCGGCGCCCGCCCAGCGGCCGCGGCCGGTCCTCAGCAGCCAGGCGTCGCCCAGCACCAGGGCCAGCAGCACCAGGTTCACCTGCCCGAAGCTGACGGTGTCCCGCAGCGGCTCGAACAGCGCGAGCAGGCACAGCGTCAGCGACCAGTGGAACCAGCCGTGCCCTCGCCGGCCGGGCCCGGCGAGAACACGCAGGACCACCGCCAGCGCGGCCAGGTTCACCAGCAGGGAGGCGGCGATCGCGGTGTGCCGGCCCATCGCGGCCAGGGGCAGCATGAGCAGCGCGGCCAACGGCGGATAGGTGAAGCCGTACGGCGTCCCCGGCACCCGGTAGTCGTAGATCCGGCCGCCGTGCCCGGCCCAGGTGTGCACGGTCCCGTAGTAGACGCGCAGGTCGAAGAAGTCCCGCAGCAGCGGCACGGTGGCCGTGAACACGGTCACCGCGGCGGCCAGGGCAGCCACGAGCAGCAGGCGTCCGCGATCGGTGCGCGGCAGCGAAGGGCCCCTCATGCCGTCTCTCCCGCCGCCGGTGCCCGGGCGGCCGGCCGGGCCCGCCACAGCAGGACCAGGCCCAGCGCGCCGCCGCAGACGGCGAGGGCGAGCTGGCCGGGGGCCGGCGGGCCGCCGCTCGGCAGCACGGCGAGCGCCAGCACACCGGTCAGCGCGGCGACCCGGTGCCGCACCGAGGTGCTGGGCGCGGCCGCCGCTATGAGGAACAGGCCCCACAGCACGTACCAGGGCCGGATGGCCGGGCCCAGCACGGCGACCGCGAGCAGGCTCAGCCCGAGGGCGTACACCGGCAGCGGGCGCAGCCGGAGCCAGATCAGCGTCACGGCGACGGCGGTGGCCACCAGGCCCAGCAGATGCCAGGCGGGCACGGCGAGCGGGGCCAGGCCGCTGCCGAGGTGTTCGAGCAGGGCGCCGGTGGCCCGGCCGAGCAAGCTGGTCAGGGCCCAGTTGTGCGCGGAGACGGGGGTGTCCAGGGCGCCGATCCAGCCGTATCCCGTGCCGGCGACGGCGGTGGCGAGGACCGTGGTCGCCGTGGCGCCGGCCGCCGTCGTGACCGTGGCGCGCAGCGGGCCGCGGCCGGCGTGGAGCTGGAGGATCAGCGCCGCGGGCAGGCCGAGCGCGGCGGGCGCCTTGACCAGGGCGGCCAGGGTGATGAGCACGGTGCCGAGCAGGGGCCACCGGCCGAGGGCCGCGACCAGGCCGAGTCCCAGCAGGCCGAGCATGAGCGCGTCGTTGTGGGCACCCGCGACCAGGTGCAGCAGGACCAGCGGGTTCAGGGCGCCGAGCCACAGCGCGGCGGCCGGGTCGGCGCCGCTGTGCCGGGCCAGGCGGGGCAGCGCCGCGGCCATGAGGGCGACGCCCAGCACGGCGACCAGGCGCATGCCGAGCAGACCGGCGGGCAGCTCGCCGCGGGTCAGGGCGGACAGCGCCGAGGCCAGGGCGAGGAACGCCGGGCCGTAGGGGGCGGCCGTGTGCTGCCATACCGGCGCTACCTCGTCGGCCAGCGGGCCGCCGAGCCGGGCGGGACCGTGGGCGTACACGTCCATGTGGGCGTCGACCATGGCGCCCTGCGCGAGATAGCTGTAGACGTCCCGGCTGAACAGCGGGGGCGCGAGCAGCAGCGGGGCCGCCCAGACGGCGAGCACCAGCAGCAGGGAGCGCTCGCCGGGCGGTCGCGGGCCCCGCACCAGACGGCCGAGCAGCGCCCAGGCCGCGGTGAGCAGCACGACCCCGCAGTAGACCCCGACCAGGCCGAGCGCGGCCCCTGCGGAGGCGGGGGCCAGCATGTCCCGCACCGGCAGGGCGCCGGCCGTCTTCCCGCCCAGCGCGAGGCATGCGGTGCCGGCCAGTCCGAGCACCTGGCAGCGGCGGAGGTCGAGGGGAAGGGGCATGGCCGGCACCGGGTCAGCGTGGCAATCCAGGGTGGCCGCAAGACGACGCTCCCCGCACCGGCGGGCGGCCCGTACATGACCGCCGTGTGCGCGGCGTGGCCGGTCCGGGTCAGAACACCGACAGACCGGTGAGCGTGGTGAACCGGTCCAGCGCCGCCACGCCCGCCACCGAGTTGCCCCGTTCGTCGAGCCCCGGGCTCCACACGCACAGCGTGCAGCGGCCCGGGACCACCGCGATGATGCCGCCGCCGACACCGCTCTTGCCGGGCAGCCCGACCCGGTAGGCGAAGTCGCCGGCCGCGTCGTACGTCCCGCAGGTCAGCATCACCGCGTTGACCTGCTTGGCCTGGCTGCGGCTGAGCAGCCGGGTGCCGTCGGCGCGGATGCCGTGCCGGGCCAGGAAACCGGTGGCGAGGGCGAGGTCGGCGCAGGAGGCGGCGACGGAGCACTGCCGGAAGTACTGGTCGAGCAGCACCGGTACGTCGTTGTCGATGTTGTGGTACGACGCCATGAAGTGCGCCAGGGCCGCGTTGCGGTCGCCGTGCGCGGTCTCGGAGGCGGCGACCTCTTGGTCGAAGTCCAGGCCGGGGTTGCCGCTCTCGGTGCGCAGGAAGGCGAGCAGTTCGCCGGAGGCGTCGCCGGTGCGGGTCTGCAGGCGGTCGGTGACGACCAGCGCGCCCGCGTTGATGAAGGGGTTGCGCGGAATGCCGTTCTCGTACTCGAGCTGCACCAGGGAGTTGAACGGGTTCCCGGAGGGCTCGCGGCCGACGTGCTCCCAGAGTTCGTCGCCCTCGCGGGCCAGGTCCAGGGCGAGGGTGAACACCTTGGTGATGGACTGCGTGGAGAACGGCTGCCGCCACTCCCCCACCCCGTACACCGTGCCGTCCGGTTCGGCGACGGCCATGCCGAAGCTGCGCGGATCACAGGCCGCGAGCGCCGGGATGTAGTCGGCGGGGCGCCCGTGGCCGGGCGTGCGGCCCAGCTCCTGCGCGATGCGCTCCAGGACCGGCAGGAAGGCGGGGGACGACGTCGTCATGATCGCCATTGTGCCTCCGGGCCGGTCCGCGCGCGTCGTACGTGCCCGCGCCTGTCAGGCGGCGGGCGCCCCGCTGCCCGCGACGATCTCGGGGCGCAGCAGTCCGGCCAGCCGGTCGGCGGGCAACAGGCCCTTCTCCAGGACGAGTTCGGCCACGCCCCGGCCGGTGGCGAGGGCTTCCTTGGCGATGTCGGTGGCGGCCGTGTAGCCGATGTACGGGTTGAGGGCGGTGACCAGCCCGATGGAGTTCTCCACGGCGGCGCGCAGCCGCTCGGTGTTGGCGGTGATGCCGGTGACGCACCGCTCGGCCAGCGTCAGGCAGGCGCTGCGCAGGTGGGTGATGCTCTCCGACAGGGAGTGCAGGATGAGCGGCTCGAAGGCGTTGAGCTGGAGCTGTCCCGCCTCGGCGGCCATGGTGATGGCGACGTCGTTGCCGATGACCTCGAAGGCGACCTGGTTGACGACCTCGGGGATGACCGGGTTGACCTTGCCCGGCATGATCGACGAACCGGCCTGCACCGGAGGCAGGTTGATCTCGCCGAGGCCCGCGCGGGGGCCTGAGGACAGCAGGCGCAGGTCGTTGCAGCTCTTGGAGAGCTTGACCGCGATCCGCTTCAGCACACCGGACATCTGCACGAAGGCGCCGCAGTCCTGGGTGGCCTCGACGAGGTTGGCCGCGGTGACCAGGGGCAGTCCGGTGATCGCGGCGAGGTGCCGGCGGGCGGCCTCGGCGTAACCGGCCGGGGCGTTGAGGCCGGTGCCGATGGCGGTGGCGCCGAGGTTGATCTCGTGGATCAGTTCCACGGCCTCGGCGAGCCGGCTGCGGTCCTCGTCGAGCATCACGGCGAACGCCGAGAACTCCTGGCCGAGGGTCATCGGCACGGCGTCCTGGAGCTGGGTGCGGCCCATCTTCAGCACGTCGCGGAACTCGAAGGCCTTCCCCGCGAAGGCGTCCTGGAGGACGGCCATGGCCTTGAGCAGGCCGCGCACCGCGAACACCGTCGCGATCTTGACGGCGGTGGGGTAGACGTCGTTGGTGGACTGGCCGAGGTTGACGTCCTCGTTGGGGTGCAGGTGCGCGTACTCGCCCTTGCCGTGGCCGAGCAGCTCCAGCGCGCGGTTGGCCACGACCTCGTTGGCGTTCATGTTGGTCGACGTGCCGGCGCCGCCCTGGATGACGTCCACGACGAACTGGTCGTGCAGCTTGCCCGCGCGTATCTCCCGGCAGGCGGCGACGATCGCGGCCGCCTTCCGGGGCTCCAGCAGACCGAGTTCCTCGTTGGCGAGGGCGGCGGCCTCCTTGACGGCGGCCAGGGCGTCGATCAGGTGCGGGTAGGCGGAGATCGGGGTGCCGGTGATGGGGAAGTTCTCCGTCGCGCGCAGGGTGTGGATGCCCCAGTACGCGTCGGCGGGTACGTCGCGGTCGCCGAGCAGGTCGTGCTCGCTTCGGGTGGCGGCGGTCATCGGGGGCGGCCTCTTTCGGAGGTACGGGGGTGGGGGGCGGGGGGCGGGTCAGGCGCAGGCCGGCTGCGGGGCCGGGTCCAGTGCCGGTACGGGCCGCACCCGGCCGACCTGCTCCCCTCCGCCGAGCAGCGGCTCGCCCTCGAACGCGGTGAGCAGGGCGGGGTCGACGCCGGCCCGGGCCAGGGCCGCCGCGGCCACCGGTATGCGGGCCCGGTTCGCGCCGTCGGCGATCTTGACGGCGACGGCGCGGCCGTCCGGGAGCGCGGCGACCTGGACGCCCTCGAAGCCGTCCTTGGCGAGCAGGCCCGGTACGGCCCGCATCAGCTCGGCCACGTCCCGGCCGGTGCCGGAGGCCATCTCGGCGTGCTCGCGCATGGCGTCGGCCACCCGGGCCTCCGGGGTGCCGGGCGCGGCGGTGGTGAGGCGGGCGGCGGCGCGGGCGAGGCCGTGCAGCGAGACGGAGAACAGCGGCGCGCCGCAGCCGTCCACGGTCACCCGGGCGACCGGCTGGCCGGTGAGTTCCTCGACCGTGTCCGCGACGGCCCGCTGGAGCGGGTGGGCCGGGTCCAGGTAGTCCGGCAGGGACCAGCCGTTGAGCTTCGCGGTCCACAGCATCGCCGCGTGCTTGCCGGAGCAGTTCTGGGCGAGCCGGGAGGGCTCCCGGCCCTCGCGGACCCAGGTGTCCCGGACGGCCGGGCCGTACGGCATGTCGGGCACGTTGCGCAGGTCGTCCTCGCCGAGGCCGGCGAGTTCGAGGATCCGCCGGGTGCCGTCGAGGTGCCGTTCCTCGCCGGAGTGGCTGGCGGCGGCCAGGGAGAGCAGCGCGCCGTCCAGCGGGAGCCCGGCGCGCAGCATGGCCACGGCCTGGAGGGGCTTGAGGGCCGAGCGGGGGTAGAACGCGGCCTCGGTGTCGCCGAGCCGGAGCTGGACACGGCCGTCGGCGCCGAGGACGACGACCGAGCCGTAGTGGACGCCCTCGACGACCCCGCCGCGCACGAGGTGGGCGACGGGGGTGTGCCGGGGTTCACGGACGGCGGGCGCGGACGCGGTGGCGGGAGAGCTGCTGTACATCACTGCCTGAATCGGTGGTCGGAGCGGGAATGCGGGAGGGGCGGAGGGCGGGGAGAGCGGTGCGGAGGGCCGGCGTACCGGCCATGGGTCACGCGCCGGGTCCGCCGCCGGTGGGCGTGTCCGGGCGTCCGGCGCGGACGATGTCGGTGAGGGTCGTCTCGACGCGGTCGAGGTGGTGGCTCATGGCCTGGACGGCGTCGTGTTCGCTGCCGTCCACCAGCGCCTCGAGGATCGCCCGGTGCTCGCGGTTCGACTGCTCGCGGCGCCCGCCCAGTTCGTTGAGGAAGGCGGACTGGCGGGCCAGCGCGTCGCGGATCTCCTCGATGACCCGGCGGAAGACCGGGTTCTGCGCGGCCTCGGCGACGGCGAGGTGGAAGAGGCTGTCCATCGCGACCCACGCGGTGGTGTCCGTCTCCCGCTCCATGCGGTCGAGCAGCCGGCCGAGCCGGTCCAGGTTCTCCGGGGTGCGGCGGACCGCCGCGTAGCCGGCGACCGGGATCTCGACGTGGCGGCGGACCTCCAGCAGGTGGCCGGCCGTGTAGTCGCCGAAGGTGGGCTCGTCGACGGAGTCCGCGACGACGAAGGTGCCCTTGCCGGTCCGGGAGACCGTCAGGCCCATCGTCTGCAGGGCGCGCAGCGCCTCGCGGAGCACGGGCCGGGAGACCTCGAGGGTGCGGCACAGCTCGGCCTCGGAGGGGAGCTTGTCGCCCACGGCGTACTCGCCGCGTTCGATGGCGCCACGAAGGTGGCCGAGGACCGCCTCCATGGCGCTGACGCGCCGCGGAACGGGACCACCTGTCTGGCTGTCTGACAGGTTCACGGAGCGATCCTGCGGCCTGCGGGAGGCCGCTGTCAAGGCGGGCCCCGCCGGGGGAAACGGACACGGGGCGCGGCGCCCGGGCGGGCTGCCGCACCCCGTGGGTGGCCGGTGACTCCGGTCAGCTGTTGAGCGTGCCGGTGGCGAGGAGGCCGAGGAGCGCCACGCCGATCACGATCCGGTAGATCACGAAGGCGTTGAAGGAGTGCTTCGCGACGAACTTCAGCAGCCAGGCGATGGAGGCGTAGGCGACCACGAAGGACACGATCGTGCCGACGGCCAGCGGGGCGGCGCCCACGCCCGCGCCGAGGGCGTCCTTCAGCTCGTAGATGCCGGCGCCGGTCAGGGCCGGGATGCCGAGGAAGAAGGACAGCCGGGTGGCCGCGACCCGGTCCAGGTCGAGGATGAGCGCGGTGGACATGGTGGCGCCGGAGCGGGAGAAGCCGGGGAAGAGCAGCGCGAGGATCTGCGAGCAGCCGACCAGCATCGCGTCCTTGAAGGAGGTGTCGTCCTCACCGCGCTTGTGCCGGCCCATCTGGTCGGCCGCCCACATCACGCCCGACCCGACGATCAGCGATCCGGCGACCACCCACAGCGACGCGAGCGGGCCTTCGATCAGCGGCTTCGCGGCCAGGCCGACCACGACGATCGGGATGGTCGCGGCGATCACCCACCAGGCGAACTTGTAGTCGTGGTGGTAGCGCTCCTCGGGCTTGGTCAGACCGCGGAACCAGGCGGAGACGATCCGCTTGATGTCCTTGAAGAAGTACACGAGCACCGCCGCGATGGCGCCGACCTGGATGACGGCGGAGAAGCCGACGACGGACTTGTCGTCGACGGGGATGTCCATGAGCCCTTCGGCGATCTTGAGGTGGCCGGTCGACGACACGGGGAGGAATTCGGTCACCCCCTCGACGACTCCGAGGACGACGGCCTGACCGACGGAGATGGCGCTCATGGGATCCAGTTCTGAGAAGAGTTGGTCGACAGTGCTGTAGACGTTCCTACTATGCCCGGTCCGGCGGACCGGTCGCTACGCCCACAGGGCGCCGGCGAGCCACACCCCGGCGAAGGCCGCCGCCAGACCGGCCACCACGCTCGCCGCGGCGTTGGCCGCAGCGTAGAGGGCCGCACCGGCCTCGGTCAGCCTGAGCGTCTCGTAGGAGAACGTCGAGTACGTCGTCAGGGCCCCGCACAGGCCGGTGCCCAGCAGCAACTGAAGGTGCTGACCTGCGGCTCCCGCGGAGGCCGCGCCGGTGAGCAGACCGAGGACCAGGCAGCCGGTGACGTTCACCACGAAGGTGCCCCAGGGGAAGAGCGAGTCGTGCCTGGCCTGGACGGCGCGGTCGGTGAGATAGCGCAGAGGCGCGCCGACCACGGCCCCCAGCACGACCAGCAGCCAGTTCACAACGACCTCTTACCCTTCGGGTCCGTTCCGTCCGGGTCCGCGCCCCGCCCCACGTACCGGATGACCTCGCAGTCCTCCAAGGTCACCAGCCCTTCACCGACCAGTTCGTCGAGCTGCGGCAGGAACGCCCGGATCCGCTCCTCGGTGTCCACGACGACGATCGCGACGGGCAGGTCCTCGCTCAGCGACAGCAGCCGGGAGGTGTGGATGCGCGAGGAGGCGCCGAAGCCCTCGACGCCCCGGAAGACGCTGGCCCCGGCGAGGCCGGCGGTGTGCGCGCGGTGCACGATCTCGGAGTAGAGGGGCCGGTGGTGCCAGGTGTCGTCCTCGCCGATGTACACGGTCAGCCGCAGGGCCCGGCCGGTGAGGGATGTCATCGCTGCCTCCTGGTGAGCAGGGCGCGGGCGGCGGCCGAGGCCGCCCACACCGCCGCGAGGGCCGCGAGCAGGGTGACGGCGAGATACGCGAGAGCGGTGCGCGGGTGCCCGCCGTCGGCCAGCTTCTGGATGTCGACGGCGTAGGTGGAGAAGGTGGTGTAGCCGCCGAGCACACCGGTGCCGAAGAACGGGCGCACCAGCCGGTGGGCGGCCCACACGTCGGTGATCAGCACCATGAACACGCCGATCACGGCGCAGCCGGTGACGTTGGTCCAGAAGGTCGCCCAGGGGAAACCGCCGGGCGGGGCGGGCCGGGCCAGGGTGAGCGCGTAGCGGGCCGTCGCGCCGAGGGCGCCGCCGGCGGCGACCACCGCGACGACGGGGGCCTGGGCGCGCCAGGCGGGCCGCCGCCGCTGCGCGGGGCGGGCGCGGAGGCTCTCGGCTTCCGGGGCTGTCATGCTCGTGGATCTCCTGTTCGGCCGGACCACGACGGGTGATCACGGCCGGGCACCAGGGTACCGCCGGGTCATCCGGTGGCCGGAGCCGCGCAGACGGCGACGCCCGGCTCCCAGAAGCTGCCGAGGACCAGCAGGGAACCGGTCACGCAGACGCTGGTGACCATGCGGAAGCCGGAGCGGTGGCGGCTCAGGTGGTGCACGGTGCGGCCGTGGTCGTCGACCGCCACCACACCGATCGTGCCGCCGGGGCGGAACGGGGCGCGGACGGCGGCCCGGGCGGCGGCGCGGCGGGCGCCCGGCGGGGTGCGGTGCAGCAGGTCGAGCGGAGGGACGCGGGGCCCGGCCAGGGCCACCCAGACCGGGCCGTCCGGGCCCTCGCGCCACATGTTGTCGGGCATGCCCGGCAGGTCCGCGAAGAGTTCGGCCTGTCCGGCGCGTGGCCCGGTGAGGTGGTAGCGGGTGAGCCGGCAGGCGCCGGTCTCGGCGATGATCAGGAAGGTGCCGTCACCGCTCACGGCGAGGCCGTTGGCGAACTGGAGGCCGTCCAGCAGCACTTCGGGGGCGCCGCCGCCGGGCGGGAGGCGGAGCAGCCGGCCGGTGCCGGTGTGCTCCACGATGTCGCCGATCCACTGGTCCAGGGGGTAGCGGCGGCTGGAGGCGGTGAAGCAGACACTGCCGTCGTCCAGCGCGACGGCGTTGCTGCACACCCGCAGCGGCTCCCCCGCCACCGAGTCCGCCAGGACCCGCACGGCGCCGCCCGGGTCGACCCGGAGCAGGCCGCGTTCCGCGTCGCACACCAGCAGGCCGCCGTCGGCGAGCGGTTCCAGACCGAGCGGGCGGCCGCCGGTGTCGGCCAGTGTCTCGACCCGGGCCGTGTGCGGCTCGGCGAGACGACGGATCCGCAGGACGCGGCCGTCCGCCGTCCCGGTCAGGACGTGGCCTTCGGCGTCGGTCACCACATCCTCGGGGCCGCGGCCGCCGAGGCCGACGTAGTGGAGTGGGACGAGTGCTGTGGTCATACGTCTTCACCAGCCCTTCTCGAACATGCGGGCCACCTCGGCGATACGGATCTCGTCACGCCGGTAGTGGGTGCGGCACCGGATCCGCCGGGTGCGCAGGAGGCCCAGGCGGGCCAGCAGGTCGAGGTGGGCGGCGGCGGTCCGGCGGGGCACGCCCAGCTTGGCGGCCACGGCCCGCGCGGTGACGCCCGCCTCGGCCGGGTCGCCGCTCCCGCGCCGGGCCGGGAAGTGCGCCGCCGGGTCCTTGAGCCAGTCAAGGATGGTCTGCCGTACGCGGCCCGAGGGAGTTCCCGTCATCCGTCCCGCCTCCGTCCCCGGCCTCCTCGTGCGCGGTGTTCCCACTCTGACGCAGCCGGACACGTCCCGTACGGGACTCGCCGGCCCCTGACCGGTACCGAACGGCCTTTGCCACGACAGGATTTCACGGATACGCGGCGGGGCCCGGCCGTCATTCACGGCCGGGCCCCGTCAGGCGTGGTTCAGGGGTGGATCAGCGGTGGCCGAACCATGTCATCGAGGACAGCGCCCGGTCGTCGTAGCCGAACAGGGCCTGGTTCTCCCAACCGTTGCCGGAGGAGGCGTCGGCCGGGTCCCAGCCGTTGCCGGTGACGGCCGTCCAGGTCGCCTCCCAGTAGAAGACGCCGAGGCCGCGGCCGCCCGGCACGGCCTCCACGATGCTCGCCACGTCGTTCATCCACTTGCTCTGGCCGGCCACGGTCGCCGGATAGCCGGGGACCAGCTCGCCGGTGGTGTCGATCTGGTCGGTGAGCGGGTCGTCGCTGTCGAGGCGGAAGGGACAGGCGGTCTCGGCGACGAACACGGGCTTGCCGTAGCGGGCGGCCGCGTCGTCCAGAGTGGTCTGGAAGTCGGCGAGCGGGCCGTGCCAGTAGCCGTAGTACGACAGCCCGATCGCATCGAACTTCAGGCCCTGGGCGACGGCGTTGTCGAACCACCACTCGGTGCCCGCCCTGTCACCGCCCTTGGCGAGATGCAGCGCGACGACCGTCGACGGGCTGACCGCCTTGGCGGCGCCGTAGCCGGAGTCGATCAGTCCGGCGAGCTGGGTCCAGTTGTCCGTGGAGCCCTCGTTCCACAGCATGCCGCCGTTGATCTCGTTGCCGACCTGGACCATGTCGGCGGTGGTGCCCTGCGCCTTCAGGGCGTTCAGCACGTCGTACGTGTGGTGGTACACGTCCGCCTTGAGCCGGGCGTAGGAGTGGCCCGCCCAGGCGGCCGGCTTGGCCTGGGCACCGGGGTCGGCCCAGGTGTCCGAGTAGTGGAAGTCGACGAGCAGCTTCATGCCCCGCGCCTTGATCCGCTTGGCCATGGCCGGCACGCGCGCCTTGTTGTTGTAGCCGTCGGCCGGGTTCACCCAGACCTTCAGCCGTGCGTAGTTCATGCCGTACGACTTGAGTACGGAGAGGGCGTCACCGGCGGTGCCGGAACTCGTCCGGTACACCCCGCCCCTGGCCTCGCTCTTGGCGAGGGAGGAGATGTCGGCGCCGTGGACGGAGGTGCCGGTGGTTCCGGGGGTGAAGGTCAGGTCGTCGACGTTGATCCAGTCGCCGGCGTTCGCGTCGCTGTTGACGCTGATGGTGCACTGGCCGCCGGTCACCTTGACGGGGGTGACGATGCGTATCCACCCACTGGAGGAGACCGGCAGGTCGGTGCGCTGCTCGGCGCTCCCGCAGTTCCGGAGCGCCAGGTAGGCCGCGTTCTGCCCGCCGCCGGACCGGACCCACGCACTGAGCACGTGGTTCCCGTCGGCCAGTCCGGACAGGTACTGGTACGTCTCCACCTTGTAGGCGGCGGCCGCGTAGTGGGTGAGGCGGTATCCGCCGCCGTGGCCGCCGGACTCGGTGTACGAGGCGCCGGTGTCGCCGTACTCGGACCAGCCGGCGGGCACGGCCATGCCGGAACCGCCCGTCTCGAAGCCGCCGTTGCTGAGGGTGCTCGCGGCCTGGGCGCTCTGCGCGGGCAGGGCGGTGAGGGCGAGCCCGGCCGCGAGCGGCAGCAGCAGGGCTCTGATGGTGCGTCCGGGATGGAACTTCATCGTCCGTCGTCCCTTCGACGTGAGTGGGTCGGGAAGGCTTCTCCGGCGGGCTCCGGACTCCGGGATCCGGACTCCTGGGCCCGCGAGAGAACCCCTCCGCCCGCGGCACCCACGGCTCGCACGGGCGGAGGGGAGCAGGCTCAGCCGTCGAGCCGTACGACCCGGACGGCTCCCGCAGGGACCGGCAGGCGGCCCGCGGCGCGTTCGCCCGTCAGCAGCTCGGTGCCGGGCACGTCCAGCGGCACCTTGGCGTCGGTGGCCGTGTGGTTCACGGCGAACAGGTAGGTGCCGGACTCGCCGGCGCGGCGGACGACCTCGACGTCCCGGGGCAAATCGGCGCGCGGGGCGATCCGGGCGTCGTCCGCGGCCAGGCCGACGAGCGCGGCGAGGCCGCCGGCGTCCAGGCGGGTGGAGACGTACCAGGCGGTGCCCTCGCCCAGCCGGTGCCGGGTGACGGCCGGGCGCCCCGCGGTGAGGCCGTCGGCGTAGGTCCACACGGTCTCGGCGCCGCGCGGCACCACGAACTCGGTCCAGACGTCACCGGTGATGCCGGAGCCGTCCGACCCGGAGCCGTCCGGCCGGGTGCCGTCGGGCGTGGTGCCGTCGGGCCCGGTCAGGCGCACCCGTTCGCCGTGCAGCAGCGGTGAGAACTCCTCCACCGTCAGTCCGAGGACGTCCCGCAGCGCCCCCGGACAGGCGCCCTCGTGGACGGCGTCGTGCTGGTCGACGATGCCGGAGAAGTACGAGACCACGAGCGTGCCGCCGTGTTCGACGTACTCCCTGAGGTTGCGCCCGGCCGCCTCGGTCATCAGGTACAGGGCCGGTACGACGACAAGGGGATAGGCCGACAAGTCGGCTTCCGGGTGGGCGAAGTCGACGGTGAGGTGGTGGTCGTAGAGGGCCTCGTAGAAGGAGTCGGCGCGCTCGCGCGGATCGTGGTCCTCACTGGGCCGCCAGTCGAGGGACTGCGCCCACCAGGACTGCCAGTCCCACAGCAGGGCGGCGTCGGCCTCGGTGCGGGTGCCCCGGATCGCGGCCAGCGAGTCGACGGCCGCGCCGAGTTCGACCACCTCCCGCCAGACGCGGGTGTCGGTGCCGCCGTGCGGGAGCATCGCCGAGTGGAACTTCTCGGCGCCGCGCCGGGACTGTCGCCACTGGAAGAACATGGCGCCGTCGGAGCCGCGGGCCACGTGGGAGAGGGAGTTGCGGGCCATCTGCCCCGGCGCCTTGGCGGGGTTGCGGGGCTGCCAGTTGACGCCCGAGGTGGAGTGCTCCAGCAGCAGCCAGGGGGCGCCGCCGGCCACGGAGCGGGTGAGGTCCGCGGCCATCGCCAGGTTGACATGGGTGCGGCGGCCGTCGGTGATCAGGTAGTGGTCGTTGGTGACGAGGTCGACCTCGCGGCCCCAGGCCCAGTAGTCCATCGAGTCGCACTGGCTGAGCGCGGTCATGAAGTTGGTGGTCACCGGCACGCCCGGCGACAGGCGGTGCAGAATGTCCCGCTCGGCGCGGAAGTTCTCACGGATGGTGGCGTCGGCGAACCGCCGGTAGTCCAGCGCCTGCCCGGGGTTGCCCGCGGTCGGGGTGGCCCGGGGCGGGTTGATCTGCTCCAGGCCGGTGTAGCGCTGGCCCCAGAAGGCGGTTCCCCAGGCCTCGTTGACCGCCTCCACGTCGCCGTACGTGCCGGCGAGCCAGCGGCGGAAGTGAGCGGCGCAGGTGTCGCAGTAGCAGGCGGAGACGGGGACGCCGTACTCGTTGTGCACGTGCCACAGGGCCAGGGCGGGGTGGTCGCCGTAGCGTTCGGCGAGCCGGGTGGTGATGTTCGCGGCGGCGGCGCGGTAGTCGGGGTCGCTGTGGCAGATCGCGCCGCGTGAGCCGAACTCGTAGCGCACGCCCTCCGCGGTGACCGGCAGCGCCTCGGGGTGGGCCCGGTAGAACCAGGCGGGGGGCACCACGGTGGGGGTGCCGAGGTCGACCCGGATGCCGTTCTCGTGCAGCAGGCCGAGGACCCGGTCCAGCCAGCCGAAGTGGTACTCGCCGGGCGCGGGCTCCAGCAGGGCCCAGGAGAAGATGCCGACGCTGACCATCGTCACGCCGGCCTCGCGCATCAGCCGGACGTCCTCCTGCCAGACGTGCTCCGGCCACTGCTCGGGGTTGTAGTCCCCGCCGAAGGCGAGCCTGGTGAGGCCCCTGGGGCTGATGTCCGGCATGGATCTCTCCCGTTTGAATCGATCATTTGGGAACGTGCACACACAACATCGACGGTGCGATCCCAACATAACCGCACAGCAACAACCATTGACAAGTGTCCGGGATGTTTCTCTACTGTGAACGCTCACAGAAGCGTGGCAGGGCCTTTCGACGTGAAGGGACCCAGGTCATGTGAACGATCACATCTGCATGGCAGGTCCCCGCAGCGGGCGGGGACCCAGGTCAGGGGAGAGATCCATGCCGCACACGAAGCGCCGTCGCCTCGTGACAACCGCACTCGCCGTCTCGCTCGGCGCCACCACCCTCGCCGCCTGCGGCTCGTCCGACGGCGACGCCAAGGCCGAGTCCGGCCCGGTCTCGCTGACCTACTGGACCTGGGCGCCCGGCATGGACAAGGTCGTGGACCTGTGGAACAAGGGGCCGGGCAAGAAGGAGCACATCACCGTCACGGTGAAGAAGCAGGCCTCCGGCGACGCCCTGGTCACCAAGATCCTCACCGCGCACAAAGCCAGGAAGGCGCCGGACCTGGTGCAGGCCGAGTACCAGGCGCTGCCGACGCTGGTCAGCAACGACGCGCTGGCCGACATATCCGAGGACGTCGGCGACATCAAGGGCAAGTTCGCCGGCGTCGTCTGGCAGCAGGCCACACTGGGCACGGACGCCGTCTACGCGGTTCCGCAGGACATCGGCCCGATGATGTTCTACTACCGCGCGGACCTGTTCAAGGAGTACGGGCTGAAGGTCCCCACCACCTGGGAGCAGTTCGCCGAGACCGCCCGCGCGCTGCGCAGGAAGGCGCCGGACAAGTACCTGACCACCTTCTCCGCCAACGACTCGGGCCTCTTCGCGGGTCTCGCGCAGCAGGCCGGCGCCAAGTGGTGGACCACCTCCGGTGACAAGTGGAAGGTCTCGATCGACGACGCGGCCACCCAGAAGGTCGCGAAGTTCTGGGGCGGCCTGGTCAAGGAGGGCGCGATCGACAACCAGCCGATGTACCAGCCGGCCTGGAACAAGGCGCTCGACACCGGCAAGCAGATCGCCTGGGTCAGCGCCGTGTGGGCGCCGGGCACGCTCACCACGGCCGCGCCGGACACCAAGGGCAAGTGGGCCATGGCCCCGCTCCCCCAGTGGTCGCTCGACCAGGAGGCCACCGGAAGCTGGGGCGGCTCCTCCACCGCGGTGACCACCGACTCCGCGCACCGGGCGGCCGCCGCCGAGTTCGCCGCGTGGCTGAACACCGACGGCGCCGCCCTCAACGCGCTGGCCAAGGAGGGCGGCATCTACCCGGCCTCCACCTCGGCGCAGCTCAGCGGCGCCTTCTCCAACCCGCCGGCGTTCTTCTCCAACCAGGCGGACTTCTACACCAAGGCCGCCGGCATCGCGAAGACCACCGCGCCGTCCGCCTGGGGCCCGAACGTGAACGTCGCCTACGCCACCTTCAACGACGCGTTCGGCGCCGCCGCCAAGAACAAGTCGGACTTCGCCGCCGCCCTGAACACGATGCAGGACGCCACGGTCGCCGACTTGAAGAAGCAGGGCTTCGGGGTCTCGCGGTGACCAGCACCACGAGCCGGAGGCCGTACGGGGTCAAGGGGGCCCCGTACGGCTTCCTCCTCCCCGCCACGGTCCTGTTCCTGCTGTTCTTCGCCCTGCCCATCGGCTACGCGGTCTGGCTCAGCTTCCGCAAGGTGCGCGTCTCCGGGCTGGGGCTCGGCGCCGGCGCCCGCAGCGAGGTCTGGGCCGGCTTCGAGAACTACACCGGGGCGCTCCGGGACAGCGAGCTGCTGCACGGGGCGCTGCGGGTGCTCGGTTACGGCTGCATCGTGATCCCGGTGATGCTCGGCCTCGCCCTGCTGTTCGCGCTGATGCTCGACACCGACCGGGTGCGGTTCACCCCGGTCACCCGGCTGGCGATCTTCCTGCCGTACGCCATCCCCGGTGTGGTGGCCGCGCTGATGTGGGGCTTCCTGTACCTGCCGGACGTCAGCCCGTTCTACTTCGTGCTCGACCGGCTGGACCTGCCGCAGCCGGATCTGCTGGACGGCGGTCCGCTGTACCTCGCCCTGTCGAACATCGCGGTCTGGGGCGGCACCGGGTTCAACATGATCGTCATCTACACCTCACTGCGCTCCATCCCGGCCGAGGTGTACGAGGCGGCGAAGCTGGACGGGGCCACCCCGCTGCAGATCGCGCTGCGGATCAAGATCCCGATGGTCGCGCCCTCGCTGGTGCTGACCTTCTTCTTCTCGATCATCGCGACGCTCCAGGTGTTCAACGAGCCGACCACCCTCAAGCCGCTCACCAACTCGGTCGACACGAGCTGGAGTCCGCTGATGAAGGTGTACCAGGACGCCTTCCACCGGGGCGACATCTACGCGGCCGCCGCCGAGGCGACGCTGATCGCGCTGGCCACCCTGGTGCTGTCCTTCGCCTTCCTGCGGGCCGCGAACCGCCGCAACAAGCAAGAGGAAGCACGATGAGTTCTCTCGCCGTCCGCAAGGCGGCACCGACCGCGGGGACCACGCCGGGTACGGCCCAGGGGCCTCCCGCCGCCCCCGGCGCGCGCCGCGGGATCGCGCTGGTGCCGACCCTGACCCTGCTGCTCGGCGCGGTCTACACGCTGCTGCCGGTCGCCTGGGTGGTCATCGCGTCCACCAAGTCCGGGCGGGAGCTGTTCTCCACCTTCACCTTCCTGCCCGGCACCGGCTTCACCGGCAACATCCGGGACCTGAACGCCTACCGCGACGGCATCTACTGGTCCTGGATGGGCAACTCCGCGCTGTACGCCGGGCTCGGCGCGCTGCTGTCGACCGCCGTCTCCGCGTTCAGCGGCTACGCGCTGGCGACGTACCGCTTCCGGGGCCGCGAGGCGATGTTCAACGTCCTGCTCGCGGGCGTGCTGATGCCGCCGGTGATCCTGGCGATCCCGCAGTACCTGCTGCTGGCGAAGGCCGACCTCACGGACTCCTGTCTCTCCGTGCTGCTGCCGCAGATCCTCTCGCCGTACGGGGTCTACCTCTCCCGGATCTACGCGGCCGCGGCCGTGCCCGCCGACGTGGTGGAGGCCGGCCGGATGGACGGGGCGAGCGAGTGGCGGATCTTCACCCGGATCGCACTGCCGATGATGATCCCCGGCATGGTCACCGTGTTCCTCTTCCAGTTCGTGGCCGTGTGGAACAACTTCCTGCTGCCGTACATCGTGCTCAGCGACGACGAGAAGTTCCCGCTCACGCTGGGTCTGTACACGCTGCTGGAGCAGGGCTCCAACACCCCCGCGCTGTACACCCTGGTGATCACGGGCGCGTTCCTCGCGGTGCTGCCGCTGATCGTCCTGTTCCTGGTCATCCAGCGGTTCTGGAGCCTTGATCTGCTGTCCGGGGCCGTAAAGTCATGACCATGAGCAATTCGGGGGCCCGGCGCAAACCGCCGACGATCCACGACGTCGCGCGCGAGGCGGGGGTCTCACGAGGCACCGTCTCGCGCGTGCTCAACGGCGGCCACTACGTCAGCCCCGCCGCGCGGGAGTCGGTCGACGCCGCCATCAAGAAGACCGGCTACGTCGTGAACCGGCACGCCCGTTCGCTGATCACCGGCCGCTCCGACTCCGTCGGCTTCCTGCTGACCGAGCCGCAGGAGCGGTTCTTCGAGGACCCCAACTTCAATGTCCTGCTGCGCGGTTGCACCCAGGCGCTGGCCGCGCACGACATCCCGCTGCTGCTGATGCTGGCGGGCACGGAGGACGAACGGCGCCGGATCACGCGCTACATCACCGCCGGGCACGTCGACGGGGTGCTCCTGGTCTCCAGCCACTCGGGTGACCCGGTCGCCGAGGAGCTGCGGGACGCGGGCGTGCCCCTGGTCGCCTGCGGCAAGCCCATCGGGATGGGCTCGAAGGTGAGTTACGTGGCCGCCGACGACCGGGACGGCGCCCGGGACATGGTCCGGCACCTGCTGGCGCAGGGGCGGCGGCGGATCGGTGTGGTGACCGGTCCGCTGGACACCCCCGGTGGTGTGGAGCGGCTGGCGGGCTACCGTGAGGTGCTCGCCGAGGCGGGCGTCGAGGTGGACGAGCGGCTGATCGTCTCCGGCGACTACAGCCGCTCCAGCGGTGAGGCGGGCGCCGAGCTGCTGCTGGCGCGGGCCGCGGACATGGACGCCGTGTTCGTCGCCTCCGACCTGATGGCGCAGGGCGTGCTGGCGGCGCTGCACCGGGCGGGCAGGCGGGTGCCGGACGACATCGCCGTCGGCGGTTTCGACGACTCCCCCGCGGCGACCGCGGCGACCCCGGCGCTCACCACCATCCGCCAGCCGTGGGACCGGATCAGCAACGAGATGGTGCGGGTGCTGCTCGCCCAGATAGGCGGGGAGGACCCGGCCGCGGTGATCCTCCCGACTGAACTGGTCCGCCGGGAGTCGGCCTGAGCCGGCGGTCCGTGGCGCGGACGCGGCGCCCGGGCCCCGGTCGGCGCAACCGGTCAGGATCGGAGAAGCGGCAGCGGGCCCGCCCGTCCTAGCGTGGAGGTCACCGGCGGGGAGCCGTCGGGGCAGCCACCTTCGAGGAGTGAGTTCCATGACCGCCGGCCTGCAGACGATCATCTACCCCGTCAAGGACCTGGAGAAGGCCAAGCCGCTGTTCGCGGCGCTGCTGGGGGTCGAGCCGTACGCGGACGAGCCGTACTACGTCGGCTTCAAGGCCGCCGGGCAGGACGTCGGTCTCGATCCGAACGGGCACGCCAAGGGCATGACCGGACCGGTCCCCTACTGGCACGTCACCGATCTGCGGGAACGGCTGGCCGCGCTGGTGGGGGCCGGCGCCGAGCTGCTGCAGGACGCGCAGGACGTCGGCGGCGGCCGGCTGATCGCGTTCGTCCGGGACGCCGACGGCAACCTGGTGGGCCTGCTCCAGGACCCGGCCGCCTGAACCGCCGCCGGCCCCCGGCACCCGCACTAGTTGCACACTCAACGATTGGCCGGAACGGTGCTACGGTGCGGGTATGGCAGTCAAGACGGCCGATGCCCGGCTCGAGGAACGGTGGCGGGACATCCTCACCGTGCACGCGCGCACGATGTGCGAGATCGACCGCGCCCTGCATCCGCACGGGCTCGGCGCCAGCGACTTCGAGGTGCTGGACATCCTCGCCGCCGAGTCGCCCGCGGAGGGCGACCAGTGCCGGGTGCAGAACCTGGTCGGACGGGTTCATCTCAGTCAGAGCGCGCTGTCCCGGCTGATCGGCCGGCTGGAGAAGGACGGCCTGGTCGAGCGCTCGGTGTGCGCGGAGGACCGGCGCGGGGTGTGGGTCGCGCTGACCCGCAGGGGCCGCGATCTGCACGCCGAGGTACTTCCGCTGCAGCGGGCCGTGCTGGAGCGGATGCTGGCCGAACGGGCCCGATGACCTCACCCGGACCGCGGGGCACCGTCGCGTGCCCCGCGGCTCCGGCGTACGCACCGGCCGCTCAGCGGGCCAGCAGGGTGCGCACCCCCTGCGAGGTGAGCGTCAGCCCGTGGGCGGAGCTGCCGTCGATGGCGAGGGAGAGGTCCTCCTCGGGCCACTGGGAGGCCAGGGCGCCGAGCGGTATCAGGCGGTAGCGGGAGATGAACGGCAGCAGCTCGGCCATCATCCCCTCCGAGGTGAAGACCGGGACGACCGGATCGCCACCGCTCTGTTCGAGGACGGGCAGTGCGACGGTCGAGGCGTCGGCACCCTCCCCGTCCACCGCCTCGTCCGGCACCGGGACGAGCACCTCGCTGTGCGCGAGGGTGTCCAGGGCGATCTGGTCCTCGGCGTTCACGGCCAGCGCGTCGAGCGCCTGCTGGGCCGGCGTGGGCAGTTGGTCGTCGTGCGCGGGTGTCTCCATGGCAGATCCCCAGGTAGCGGCGGTACGGGCACACGGCCGGGACGGGCCCGGGCGTGCTCCCGCCTCGCGTACCCGGTTCGGATTCGAGCCATGCGTGCGGATTCCGGGGAGGTGCCGCGGCCGGCCGGTGAGGGCCGGCCGGCGGGGCGGGCCGCGCGGCTCAGCGGCCGAACTCCTCCTGGATCGGCGTCCTCGGCTCCTCGCGCAGATGCCGGGCCAGTCCGGGCCTGCCGCCTTCGCGCGCCCGTGCGATCCGCTGCGCGGCCTCGGGGTCGAGGTCCGCGGCGGGGTCCACCCGGACCGACCCGGCGACCTCCTCGCGGTCGGCGTACTGCTCGGGCGGCATGCCGCGCAGGGCCCTGACCACCTCTTCCGGCGCGCTCGCGGCACGGGCCGCCGTCACCAGCCGGTCCTTCCCGGCGGGGAAGTCGACGCCCCTGATCGCGGCCAGCACGTCGGGAACTCCGGTGCGTTCCATGGGGTCTCCTCCTTCAGGTCTCCTCCGCTCGTTCCGAGTTCCGCCGGCCGGTCCGTTCCGCTCGTCGGTGCCGGTGAGTTCCGGCTCGTCGGTGCGTTCCGATCGTCGTCACTCGTCGCCGTCGGAGCCGTCGCGGTCGTTGTCGTCGTCGTCCCGCTCGCCCTCGGCCTGTGAGGGAGTGGTGCGCGGCGGTCCGGCCGCCGTCGTGTCGTCGTCGCGTTCGCCCTCGGCCTGCGAGGGGGTCTGCTCGGCCATCCCGGTGCCTCCACACCTCTCGTGTGCCTGTGCGGACATCCCGAGTACCCGCCCGCATCGGATCCCATGACGGGAGGAACCAGGATGAATCCGGCACCACGGGTCGGGGTACCTGGGCGGTCCGGCACGATGCGCGCGCCGGACGACCGCAGAACCCTTCCCACCGCTCTGGAGGAACCATGGCGGGTGTCAGCCCCACCGATCTGCAGAAGGCCCTGTCCGGAGCGGAGTACCCGTGCGACTCCGCCCGCCTCCGGAAGGTCGCCGAGGACAACCACGCGCCGAAGGAGGTCACCGAGCGCATCGCGCATCTCGGGAAGAAGGAGTTCCAGAATCCCGCCGAGGTGAGCAAGGCCGTCTTCCGCGGCGAGTAGCCGATCGAGTGCGCGCGGCGCCCGGACCCTCCGCTCCGGCCGCCGCGTGGTGCGCCGTCCCGGACGGCCCGCGGCCGGGGCGCGGTACGCCTCGGCCCGCCGATCGGGGTCACTCCCCGTCGCGCGATGCCGCCCGGAGCCTCTCGAAGGCGGTGGGGCGCGGCCGGTCCCCCATGAAGTCGCTGATGCGCAGGGCGCATTCACGCGGGGACAGGACGCTGCTGTCCACCTCGACGTCGTGCGGCCCGTGCGCGTGGACGTGCTCGTACTGCAGGGCGGCCAGCCCCGGCTGCCGGTCGCCCCGGGCGCGCTCCCGGCGCTCCAGCTCGGGCAGGGGGCAGCGGACCGCGACCAGGACGGTGTCTTCGGGCACCAAGAGGCCCAGCAGGTCGAGCAACCGCCAGCGGCGGCTGAGCGGATGGTCCACGACGAGGTTGTTGCCGCCCGCCGCCATCCCCGCGACGGCGCGGTGGAAGCCCTTGACGGTGCGGTCGATCTCGGCCGGGAGGTCCGCGCCGGCGACCGGTCGGCCGCCGCGCATGGCGTGGAAGGTGTCGACGGGCATGTGGAACCAGGTGCCGTCGAGCACCTCCAGAAGCGCCCGGGCGATGCTCGACTTGCCCGAGCTGGACGTGCCGTTGAGCAGGACGACCGTACCCCCGGCCGGTGTGCCGGGGATGCGCGCGTGGTCCGGGTCGGCCGGGTGCGGAGCCGCTTCGGTCGCCATGGGTCGTCCTTCCGTCGGCGAGGGCCCTGAGCCGGGCGAGGCGCCGTGATCATCGCACCCCGGCGTGTACGGCGACGCGCGCGGCGGCTCGTGCGACGGCCCGCACGGGCGGGCGGGGCCGGGTGCGGCTCGCCCCGGCGGCGCGCGGTGGCCTAGTCTTCTGCGCTGGTGACGGCCCGGGCAAGGGGGCCGGTTCTTTGGGGGTTGGTGGCATGGTCGCTGGTCGGGTGGTGCGGTTCGACGGTTCCCGGGGGTACGGGTTCATCGCTCCGGAGGACGGCACCGAGGACGTCTTCCTGCACGTGAACGATCTGCTCATTCCCGAGCAGCAGTTGCGTCCGGGGCTCGTGGTGGAGTTCGAGGTCGAGGAGGGCGACCGGGGCCCGAAGGCCTCGGCGGTGAAGCTGGCCCCTGCGTCCGTCGGCGGGCCGGCGCTGGTCAGGGGCGGGGGCGGGGTTCCCTTCCCGGGCGCAGCCAGGCAGCCGGACGGCGACGACTCGCTGTGCGACGTCCTCACCCCGGACGAGTACCTCCACGAGGTCACCGAGATCCTGCTGGCCACCGCGCCGTCCCTGACCGGGGAGCAGATCCTTCAGGTCCGGCTCGGGCTGCTGCGGTTCGGCAGGAACCACGGGTGGACCGAGGACTGAGACGCCACGGTGGCGCCAGGGATGTTCCCCCTGGTCAGGCCTTGCCCTTGCTGACCATCCACGTGACCTTCGCGGCCTGAGAACGCCAGATGCCGCGGTGGGCCTCAGACGCGGTGCGGGACGACGGCGACCGGACACCGCGCGTGGTGCAGCAGGGCGTGGGCGACCCTGCCGAGCTGCAGACCGAGATGGCCCTGGTGCCGCACGGCGCCGACGACGATCAGATCGGCCCCGGCCGACGCCTCCAGCAGCACCCGGTGGGCGGGGCCCTCGGCCGGCCGGCGTTCGATCTCCAGCCCGGGGTGCTCCCGTTCGGTCTCGCGCAACGCCTCGTCGAGGCCGGCCAGGGCCCGGTCCTCGCGGGACCGGGCGGCGGCGTCGGCGATCAGCATGTGGTCCACGGGTTGCTGGGCCGGAGTGCGCCAGGCCCGTACGGCCGTCAGGCCACAGCCGCGCACCTCCGCCTCGCGGGCGGCGAACCGCAGGGCACCCGCGCTGCCGGCCGACTCGCCCACTCCGGCCACGATCCGGCCCCGGGACCCCGCGATGTTCCGCTCGGTTCCCCGGACCACGACGACCGGGCACACGGCGCGCGCCGCCACCGCGAGGCTCACCGACCCCAGCAGCAGACCGGCGATCTCGCCCCGCCCGCGCACTCCGGTGACCAGGGCGGAGGCCGTGGGCGCCGCCGCCAGCAGCACGGCCACCGGATCGGCGGGCAGCACCTCGCCGGACACCTTCACCTCCGGCTCGCGTGCCCGGACACGTTCGGCGCAGGAGGCGACGATGTGCTGCGCCATGACCTCCTCGGCGGGACGGCCGGTGCCGAAGGACGGCCGGGCACCCTCGTAGCGCTCCCACAGCGACGCGTGGACCAGGCGCAGCGGCAGCCCGCGCCGCCGCGCCTCGGCCGCCGCCCAGTCGACCGCGAGCAGACTGCAGTCCGAGCCGTCCACGCCCACGACCAGCGGGAGTTCCATCGCCGCCACCGCCTTCTCCGTCCGGTTGCCCCCCCCTTGCCGTGGTCCCCCGTCCTCTCCCCTGCCGTACCGTCGCCCGGTCGCCGCGCCGCCCGGTCAGGGGCCGGGGGTGATGCGGCGGCCGGTGAGCCGCGTGGGCCGGATCGACACCCACAGCTCGCGTTCACCGCCCGCCCACGGCTCGCCGTACGCGCCCCCGGCGAGACGCCGTGCGGCGTCCGGGTTCGTGACGGCGCGCGCGGGGCCCACCGCGAGCACGCTCCAGCCCTGGCTGAGCGCCTCGTCCAGGTGGTCCACCTCGAAGGCGACGTCCGTGCCCACGGCCGCCGCGGGCACCGAGCCCGGGGTGGTCCGGAAGGCGATCGCGTCGTCGACGATCTCGTAGTTGACCGGGACGACCGCGGGCCGGCCGTCGGGCGCCGTCACCGCGACGCGGCCGACGCCGTGGGTGGCCAGCAGGGCGCGGCACTCCTGTGGGCCGAGGTCCCGCAGGTGCGGATGGAGCAGCGCGTGGCCCTGGCCGGGTGGCAGATCGGCGCCTCGGCCGCGCAGTACGGCGACGGTGGTGCCGAGCGCGTCGGCCAGCCTGACGAGGGTGGCGAGCGTCGGGTCGGCGGGATGTTCCTCCAGGTAGGCCAGGTAGTCGGGGGACATGCGGGCGCGGCCCGCCGTCTCCTCCCGGCTGAGCCCCCGGCGCCGGCGTTCGACCGCCACGCGCCGGCCGATGTCGCCGGCCGCTGGGGCGGCGAACTCCGGGGCGCCGAATGCCGGGGCGGCACCGGACACGGCACCGGACGCCTGCGAGGCCTCGTGGCCGGACGGTGGTGTGCCGTGCCCGATGTGGTCGGACGGTGGTGTGCCGTGCCCGATGTGGTGGATGTGCGCGTCGGGTCCGGGGAACACCAGCGACACCTGTTCCGTGTCCGACCAGCGCACGTCGTAGGGCGGTGTGCCGTCCTCGTGGTGGAGTCCGACGATCTCGCCGTCGCGCCGGGCGATGCCGGTCGCCGGGCTTTCCACGACGAGCTGGTCGCCGAGGTGAGCTCGCATGGTCGCCGCCCTCTCCTCAGAGTGATGCCGTCTTCAGGGTTCCGGGGCCGGACCCGGGTGCCCCGATGCCCTGGATGTCCCGTTCGGCGGTGGTCAGCAGCTGCTTGGCGAGGTCGACCATGGCCCGGCCCGCCGCCAGTTCGTCACCGATCTCCGGTACGTTCGCGTCCGCCGGGTGGCAGTGCGCCGCCCCTTCGCCGGTGAGCGCCGCGGTGCCGGTGTCCAGCACCACGTGCGCCTTCGTCGTCCCCTCGTCGTCCTCGAAGAGGTGGAGGCGGACCTTCCACTCAGCCGTGTGCGACATCGTTTCTCTCCTCACCTGGATGCCGGTCAATGGGCCGCGGGCCGGAGCGCTCCGCGGGCGGCGGGCCCCGCGCCGGGCGGCCGGGGGCCGGCCGCGGACATCCGCTCCTCGATGCGCCGCCGGACATCGGCGGCGAGCGCGGCGAGCCGGCCGGACACCGTCGCGCGGGGCGCGACCGGGGCGCGGACGTGGCGGGCGGCGGGCGGCAGCCCGTCCAGATCCGCGGCG
Organism: Streptomyces sp. NPDC005706; assembly: GCF_040631045.1. NCBI lineage: Bacteria > Bacillati > Actinomycetota > Actinomycetes > Kitasatosporales > Streptomycetaceae > Streptomyces > Streptomyces sp. NPDC005706. The sequence goes on from NZ_JBEXYS010000030.1 coordinate 60,693, forward strand.
AAGCGCGCCCGGCCGTCGTCGAGCGTGGGCCGCCCGCCGGTGCGCCGCCCGCCGGCCATCACGGTCTCCAGCAGCGGTGTGCCGTCGCCCGGCGGCCGCTCGTCGGCGAGGGCGATCACATCGGCGTATCCGGGGCGGCGGAACACCTGCTTGGGGCCGGGCGCCGTCACCTTCGCCGACGACAGCTTCATCACCGGCCGGCCGTCGTACTCCACCATCTTGTAGGCGGAGTCCAGATACGGTGCGTCGGCCGAGACGCCGACGCGGGTGCCCACGGCGAAGACGTCGATCGGGGCCCGGGAGCGCACCAGGTCGTCCACGGCGTACTCGTCGAGCCCGCCGCTGGCGATGATCCGTACGTCCGGCAGCCCCGCGTCGTCCAGCAGGGCCCGGGCGCGTACCGCCAGGGCCCCGAGGTCGCCGCTGTCGAGCCGTACGGCCGAACCGGTCCCGCGGTCCAGGTCGCGCAGGACGCGGGCGGCGACGCGCACGCCGGCCTCGGTGTCGTAGGTGTCCACCAGCAGGGTCAGCGGCCCCGGGTGGGTCCGGGCGAAGGCGCGGAACGCCTCCTCCTCGCCGGGGAACGCCTCCACGTAGGAGTGGGCCATGGTGCCCACGGCGGGTGTGCCGGTGGCCGTGGCGGCGGCCACGTTGCTGGTCCCGGCGAAACCGACCAGCGCGCCGAGCCGGGCGGCCTGGAACCCGGCCTGCGGGCCGTGGGTGCGCCGCAGGGAGAAGTCCACGACCGGGTGTCCGTCCGCCGCGAGCGCGCAGCGCGCGGCCTTCGAGGCGATGAGCGTCTGATGGCTGATCCGGTTCAGCACGTACGTCTCGACGAGCTGTGCCTCGGGCAGGGGCGCGGTCACCTCCAGCAGGGGCTCGCCCGCGAGCACGATCCGCCCCTCCGGCACGGCCCGCACCCGGCCGGTGAACTCCAGTCCCAGCAGGGGCCGCAGATCGTCCGCCGGCCGGTGCAGCGCGGCGGCGAAGTCCTCGACGTCCTCGGGGCCGACGTGCAGGCCGGCGAGGTACTCCAGGGCCGACTCGAGACCCGCGGCGACCAGGAAGCCGCGCTCGGGGGGCAGGTCGCGGACGAACAGGCTGAACGTCGCGGGGCCCGCCATGCCCTCCCGCAGGTAGGACAGGGCCATGGTGACCTCGTACAGGTCGGTGGTCGTCGCCTCCGACATCGGCGTCGCCTCCTCGGCTCCCCCTGTCGTCCCACGATCGGACGGCGGCGGGCCTCGCTCACAGGGCCGAACGGCCCTGCCGTGCCGACGTCCGGCCCCCGGCGGCCGGACGTCGGGGCAACTCCCGGCCGACGGATCCGGTCAGGTCACCGGCCCCGGTCAGGTCCGGGGCACGACCGCGACCGGGCACGGCGCGTGGTGGAGCATCGCGTGGCCGGTCAGGCCCAGTTGGAGACCGGGGTGCCCGTGCCGCCGCGGAGCACCGACGATCAGCAGGTCCGCGCCGGACGCGGCGTCGAGCAGTTCCCGGCGGGCCGGCCCCTCGATCACCCTGCGGGTCACCGGGACGTCGCCGTAACGGTCCGTCAGTCCGCGCAGTGCGTCGTCGAGCACCTGGGGCGGCGGGCGCCGGTGGGCCTCCAGGGCCCATGAGGGAGCCTGCGCCGTGGCGTGCGCGTCGAGCGGCGCGGTCCAGGCGTGCACCGCCACCAGCCCGCACCGCCGCACCTGCGCCTCACGGAAGGCGAACGCCACCGCCGTGGCGCTGCCCTCCCCGTTCTCGACGCCGACGACGACGCTGCCGAACCTGGCCTCCCGGTTTTCGGCGGCTTCGCGCACCACGACGACCGGGCACTCCGCCCGGGCCGCCACGGCCAGGCCGACGGACCCCAGGAGCATCGCGTCGAGGTCCCCGAGTCCCCTGGAGCCGAGGACCAGAGCGAAGGCGTCGTGTCCCTTGCCGACCAGCGCGGTCGCCGGGTCGGCGTGCAGCACCTCGCTGGTCAGCGGCACCGTGGGGGCGTCCCGCCGGACACGCTCCGTGGCGGCGCCGATCAGACCGGCGGCGTCCCGGTCCCCCGCCGTCACGTGCACCAGGTGCAGCGGCACGCCGTGCCGGGCCGCCTCGCCGGCGGCCCAGTCCACCGCCGCCAGGCTCGCCTCGGAGCCGTCGAGGCCGACCACCAGGGGAATCGTCACCGCCGTCGTCTCCTCTCGGGCCGGGCCCGTCCGAGCCGGCGGACCCGGCCACCCGGGTCTCCAGCTTCGTACCTGACGGGTGCGGCCGCCACGCGGCCGCACGAGGGGGCCGAAGCCGGTCCCCCGGCGGGGGTCTCACGGCCCTGGTCGTCACGGGCGGGACGCGGTGTCCTGGAGTTGAGCCGAGGGCCACGAGGAGACACGGTGAAGCGGAGCGAAACCGCGCACCGTGCAATCAGGGCCCGCGAGAAGCGGGCGGCCCCCGGCTCCACGCGCCGGGGGCAGTGCCGGGGGGGGACACCGAGCTACCCGGAGGTGTGTCATGACGAACCCGGTCGTCGTCGGAGTGGACGGATCGCCGTCGAGCCTGGACGCGGTCGAGGCCGCGGCCCGGGAGGCGGGGCTGCGAGGCGCGGAGCTGCGTCTCGTGCACGCCTTCGGCTGGCCGTCGATGCATCTGCCGCCCGGCGGGCCCCCGTGGAATCCCGCGGCGGCGGGCCTGCGCGAGATGGTGGACGGCACCCTGGTGAAGGCCGAGGAGCGGGCCCGTGAGGCCGTACCGGAGCTGGCGGTCACCCGCGAAGTGGCCGTCGGTGAGCCGCTGATGGTGCTGGAGATCGAGTCGCACACCGCCTCGCTCGTCGTGGTCGGCAGCCGCGGGCTGGGCGGGTTCGGCGGTCTGCTGCTCGGCTCCACCGGCGTGCACCTGGCCGCGCACGGCCGCTGCCCGGTGCTGGTGGTCCGCGGCAGGCCCGATCCGGACGGTCCCGTGCTGCTCGCGTCCGACGGCTCACCGGCGGGCGAGGCCGCCGCCGGACTCGCCTTCGCGGAGGCGTCGCTGCGCGGCGCGGACCTGCTGGCGCTGCGGGTGTGGAACTCCTGGAGCGAGGGCGCCGACGAGCCCGCCGTCCATCCGCTGGACGTGGTGGTGGACGCCGAGCGGCTCCAGGCCACGGAGGAGCGGGCGCTGGAGGAGACTCTGCGCCCGTGGCGGGAGCGTCATCCGGAGGTCGCGGTGGAGCGGCGCGTGGTGCGGTCCCGGGTGCGTCCGGCGCTGATCGAGGCCAGCGGCGAGGCGCGGCTGCTCGTCGCCGGTGCCCGCGGCCGCGGCGGCTTCACGGGCCTGCTCCTGGGCTCGGTGAGCCAGGCCCTGCTGCACCACGCGCACTGTCCGGTCGCCGTGGTGCGGGGCACGGTGTCCTGACCCCCGGCCGGCGCGCCGGACCCTGGAGGTTCCAGCAGCCGCGCGAGGGCCGGCGCCGGCGCGGGTCAGCGCCTGGCGGCCCTGGGGGCGTCGCCGGTGTCCTCGCGCAGGACGGCGAGCCGGCGGCGGTACTCCTCCTCGTCGATCTCGCCGCGGGCGAAGCGCTCGGCGAGGAGATGCTCGGCCGCGGGGCCCACGGACCGGGTTCCGGTCGGGGCACCGCCCCCGCCCGGCCGGGCCAGGGCACGGTACAGCAGCACGCCGAGGGCGATGATCAGGGCCCAGAAGAGCAGCATGCCGACGGACATGGCGAACCAGCCCCACCCGGCATTGTGGTCGTACCAGAACATCACGGCGACTCACTTCCTGGAGGGCACCGGCACAGGTGCTCCGGTGCGTGGGGTCCGACCTGTCTGTGTCCACCGTCCCGCGCGCCCGGCAGTACGTCATGAGCCGATGAGGCCCGTCCGCAGGGCCGTTGGACCCTCATCGGGCCGCGTGCCCGTCCCGGCCGCGCGCCTGGGGCCGGTCGGCCGCGGTCCGCGGGCCGGAGGGCACCTCCCCGGCCGCCGCGCCGCGACGGACGATGGACAGGTATCGGGACCCGGACCACCGAGCCGAGAAGAGTCGTCAAGAGCCGCTTCGTGTACGACTTCCGGGGCCGGCTGGTCCGGATCGCCGTCGAGGAGGGCCGTGCCACCCGGCCGGGGCTGCGGACCGGTGTGCGCGGCGAGCACGGCGGCGACCCGGAGCCGATCCGCTTCTTCCACTCCGTGGGCCTGGACTACGCCTCCTGCTCGCCGTTCCGGGTCCCGGTGGCCCGGCTGGAGGCGGGGCGGGCGGCCGGGCGGCGCTGGACGGCGTCGACACCGGCGACACAAGGTGAGCACGCCGCCCTGGTGGCACCGGACGGGCCGGCCCGTCCGGTGCCGTCTGGTTGCGTCCGGTACGCCGCGGTTCGGTTCAGGAGGCCTCGGGTACGACGGCCACCGGGCAGGCCGCGTGGTGCAGGACGCCGTGGACGACCCGGCCGAGGTGGAGCCCGAACGGGCCGTGGCGGTGCCGGGCGCCGACGACCAGCAGACCGGCCTCGTGCGAGGCGGCGACCAGGACGTCCCGGGCGTGCCCCTCGACGGCCCTGCGGGTCACCTCCAGGCCGGCCGGGACGTCCGCCAGGGCCTCCTCGACCGCCTCGGCGGCCCGCTGCTCCTCGAACCGGGCGGGCTCACCGGCGAACAGCGAGTGCGCGGTGGTCGCGTGCGCGGGGTGCCGCCACGCCCGTACGGCCTCCAGGGGCACCCGGCGCAGTACCGCCTCCTCGGCCGCGAAACGGGCGGCGGCCGAGACCGTCGGCTTCTCACCGACGCCGAGGACGACGGGGCCGCGCGGCGCCGCACCGGCCCGGTTGTCGTGGCTGCCGCGCAGCACGATCACCGGGCAGTGCGCCCGCCCGGCGACCGTGAGGCTCACGGAGCCGAGGAGCGCCTCGGTCACACCGCCGCGGCCGCGGCAGCCCAGCACCACCGCGAGGGCGCCGCGGCTCTCCCGCACCAGTGCCTCCTCCGGCTCCTCGCCCACTACGTCGGTACCGACCGGCACTCCGGGACGGCGGCGCTCGGCACGGAGCCGCGCGGTGCCGACCACGTCCTGCGCCATCACCTCCTCCTTCGGTCTGTCCAGCTCCTGGGCGAGCAGGGCGCCCTCGTACCGGTCCCAGAGCGAGGCGTACACCAGCCGCAGCTGCGCGCCGCGCAGGGCCGCCTCGTCGGCCGCCCAGTCGACGGCCCGCAGGCTCGGCCCGGATCCGTCGACGCCGACGACGATCGGCAGGTCCATGGGGCTCTCCTTCGGTCGAGGGTCAGGTGTGCGGGACGACGGCCACGGGGGCCTCGACGTGGTGCAGCACGGCGTGGGTGACGTGGCCGATACGAGCGCCGAGGGGGCCGGTGCGGACCCGGCGGCCGACGACGACCAGGGCGGCGTCGCGGGCGGCCCCGACGAGGACCCGCGCGGCGCTGCCGCACCGGCTCGCCTCGATCACCTGGACGTCCGGGAACTTCTGCCGCCAGGGACGCAGCAGCTCGGTCAGGACGGTGGCCTGCCCGCGCGCGTGCGAGGCGTGCGTGCCGGCGTCGCCCTGGAGGGGGTGCACGGAGCCGTGCGGCTCGTAATAGCCGTGCACGACCCGCAGGGCGGTGTCCCGGCACGCGGCGGCGTCGAAGGCGAACTCGAGCAGCGTGTCGTCCGGCGCGCCGGTGTCGAGACCGAGGACGACCGGCCGGAAGGGCCCGCCGGCCGACGGTACGCCCGCCGGGTCCGGCCGGTGCTCGTCGGCGGCCTGCTCACCGGCCCGGACCAGCACCACCGGACGCTCGGCGCGGGCGATGACGGCCAGGCTGACCGAGCCGAGCAGGAACCCGCCGACGGTGCCGAGCCCGTGGGAGCCCAGCACCATCAGCTCGGCGGTGTCGGCCGCCTCGGTCAGGGCTTCGGCCGGGTTGCCGGTGAGCTGGTCGGTGACCACCTCGGCACCGGGGTGGCGCAGCCGGATGCCCTCGGCCGCCTCGCGCGGGATGCCGCCGGTGCCTTCGGCGGGGCCGGGCCCCCGGACGTTGACGATCTTCAGCGGCAGCCGGCGCAGCAGGGCTTCGCGGGCCGCCCATTCGACGGCGGCCCGGCTCTCGGGCGAGCCGTCGAGACCCGCGGTGATGGTTCGGGTCATGGTCTCCACCTCCGGGGACGGGGGGCGGTTCGGGCGGTGAGTGTGGGCCCCGCGGCGGGACCGGCGGGCTCCGCGTCCGGGGCCCGGCACCCGTGAGCGGGCGCTGTGTCAGTCCGCGCGGAGGAGGTTCTTCACCTCGACCACGTCGGTGATCCGTTCGACCTCGGCCAGCAGCCGGGCCCCGGTCGCCGGTGACACCTGCCCCGCCAGTTCGACGATGCCGTCGTGGACGGTCACGTCCACGGCTCCGCGGTCGTGCGGGGAGCAGACGGCCCGGACCCTGGTCTCCACCTCGGCCTGGATTCCGGCGTCGTCCCTGATCAGGATCTGCAGCAGGGCGTCCCGGCCGACCGCGCCGACCAGCCGGCCCTCATGGTCGGCGACCGGCAGCCGCTTCAGCCGGGACAGCGCGGCGAGCCAGGCGGCCTCGGCGACGGTGGTACCCGGCAGCACCGTGATCGCGGGGCTGGTCATCAGGTCGGCCGCCGTCTCGCCGCGGGCCTTGCCGTGCAGGCGCCGTTCCCGGAGCCTGCCGATGGGGCCGGGGCGGTGGCCGGAGGCCTCGAACGCGACCTTGGCCAGCAGGTCCGACTCCGAGACGACGCCCAGCACACGGTCCTCCCCGTCCACGACCGGGAGGGCGCCGACCTGTTCGCGCGCGAGCAGCCGGGCGATCTCCCGGTAGGGCAGGTCGTCCCGCAGGGACGCGGAGGGCACGTCCATCACGTCCCGCACCAGCGCCGGACCGGCGCCGTGCGGCGGCACGGGCGGCCGCGTGGGCGGGGCGGCCCGGGAAGCCGGCCGGGTGGTCTCACCCGGCGGGGGCTCCTCGCCGCCGGCGTGCCAGGCCGCGGCGGCGGCCACGGCGCCCAGGTACCGGACGAGCATGTCCTGCCGGGCGCTCTCACCGGGGCTCCAGGAACGGCCGGGCTGGGTGCGCCGGGCCTCCGCCCCCGTGGAGAAGTTCTCGTGCCTGTTCACGGTGGCCTCCGCGCTCCGTCGGGTTGCCTGTTGTCCCAGTGTCACCGCGCACCTGTGCTCGCCGCCTAGAGCCGAACGGCCCTGGTGGAGCGGCGTGACGGCCCTATCCGGGCCGAGGCGGCGCCGGCGGACCGGGCACGGGTCGGCGTCCGGTGGGACGCGCTGATGGGCGTACGGCACCCGGCGGCCCTGTCCTGGACGGACCCGGTGCGCGCCCCGGAGGAGCCGGCGCCACCGAACACGGCGCTGGCGCACGCCGAGACGGCGTACCGGGCCGCGGTGCGGGCGGCCGCCGAGCACACCGTCCACGGGGCCGCCGAACTGCTCGCCGCGGAGGCCGCCCGGACCCGGCAGCGGGTCCGCGCCCTGCGCCGGCACTGGATCCCCCGGCTCCGGCGGGAGCTGGCGGCGGTGGAGCCGGCGCTGGAGGAGGCGGCGGTGGAGCCGGCGCTGGAGGAGGCGGAGCACGAGGAGGCGGTACGGCGCCGCTGGGCCGCGGCGCGCGCCGTCCGGTGACCGCCCCGGGAGCGGGCGGGCGCCCGCGGGCCCGCGCGGGGCCCGCCGGCCGGGGACGGATCGCCGGTCAGCGCTTGTGCTGGATCTCGACGTGCCTGGCCTCCGTCTTCTCGGCGCCCAGGCCCACGCTGACGGTGAGCACGCCGTCGGTGTAGTCGGCCTTGATGTCGTCCTCGTCGGCGCCGCGCGGCAGCGTCACGCTGCGGCTCATGGCGCCGTACCGGAACTCGCTGTGGTTCTTGTCCACGTCCCGTTCGGTGCGCTCGGCCTGGACCGTCAGGACGCCTTCGCCGACGACGACGTCGATTCGGCGCGCATGACGTAGCGGCCGCTCTCCGTGTAGTCCTCGATGCGCACGGCGGGCATCGTGAAATTGCTGGGGATGGTCTCGAACCAGTCGGGCATGTCCGGGAACGGGAATTTCTGCCTGCGTGTCAGTGTGGCCATCGCCGTGACCTCCTCGGCGGTCGTCGGGTCTGCCGGCACCTCTAGTGCAGCGCGCGCGGGCCCGTCGCGCGTAGGCCGAACGGCCCTTCTTGCGGGTCCCCGGGTGCTTTCCGCCGGCTGCGCCGGAAGCCGGGGCCCCTGGCACTGGCAGTCCGGCCGTACCGGGACTTCCATGGAAGGAGCGGTGGTTCTCCCCGTGCCACCGCGGCGAGGAGGCGAGGACGATGAACGTGCTGCCCCGGCCCCCGGTCCCGGCCACCACGGAGGGAGGCGGCCATGGCGGGCGCCGCTGACCGCAGGCCGGTCGTGGTGGGCGTCGATCCGGACCCGGGCCGGCGGATGGCGCTGGCGTGGGCGGCCGACGAGGCGGTCCGGCGACGGGTCCCGCTGCGCCCGGTCCACGTGGAGGGCGTGCCGACCAGGGGTACCCGGGAGCCGGATGTCCCGTCGTCCTGGGAGCAGTGGAACGACACGCTGCACCGGGCCGGCAAGCAGGTGCTCGACGACGCCGTGGACTTCGTCACCGCGCGCTGCCCGGACGCCGTCGTCGATCCGCTGCTCGCGGAGGGCGACCCGGTGTGGGTGCTGCGCGAACAGAGCCGCGACGCCACGTCGGTGGTCCTGGGCTCGCGGCATCTGAACCGGACTCGGGAGGTCTTCGGCTCGGCGGCCGTCGCCCTGCCGGTGGCGGCTCACGCGCACTGCCCGGTGGTCGTCGTGCCCGAGCCGGAGCACGTCACGCAGGAGCCCGCGTACTTCGTCGTCGGCGTCGACGGCAGCGAGCGTTCCGCCGTCGCCGTCGACCTGGCGTTCGAGGAGGCCGCGCTGCGCGGGGCCCAGTTGCGGGCGCTGTACGTCTGGCAGCCGGGGCCGCTGCGGATCTTCGACGAATACGCGGCGCAGCAGGAGTGCCGTCGGCTGCTCTCCGAGACGGTGGCCGGCCGCCGGGCCCGCTACCCGGAGGTGGACCTGCGTCACGAACTGCTCACCGGGCATCCCGTGCGGGCGCTCGCCGACGCCTCGGCGCACGCGCTGGGCCTGGTGGTGGGTACCCGGGGGCATGGCGGTTTCACGGGCATGATGCTGGGCTCGGTCAGTCAGGGTCTGCTGCGCCACGCCCGCTGCCCCGTCCTGGTGGTTCCGTCGCCGCCGGCGTGAACCGGGGCGTACCGGGCCGCGGAGGAGCGCGGTCCCCGACGTCCCGCCGGCCGGCACGGCACAGCGGCCCGCGAAGGAGCGCGGGCGGGTGACACGGTCCGCCGCACACTCCCGGGAGGAACAGTGAGCAAGCGTGCCCGAAACCTGCCGCGGATCGAGTCCGAGCGCTGCGGCGCCCGGCTGCCGTCCCGCAAAACCGTACGTTCCAAGGCCGTGCGCGCCAAGGACGGCCGCGTCACCCGGGCGCCCCGGGGCGCGGCGGGTGAGTGGATGCTGCTGCCCGGCGGCACGTGGCGGCACGTCCGGACGATCCGCGTACCGAGCCTGTTCGGCTGAGGGCGCCGGCCGCCCGCGGGAACCCCGGGCTGCCGTGCGGCGACCCCGGCCCGTCGGGCATCCTGGGGGGTGAGTCGGCGAGACGGTGAGGGGAGCCGTGGTGGACGAGCGCGCGCAGGACGGGCGTGAGTCGCAGGCGTCGGGAATGTCCCCGCAGTTGCGCCTGGACGCGCTGCTGGACGATCTCCAGACCCAGGTGGCGCAGGTAAGGGGAGCGCGGGACCGGGTGCACACCCTGCTCGAAGCCGTCCTGGCCGTCGGTTCGGACCTGGACCTGGAAGTGGTGCTGCGCCGCATCGTGGAGTCGGCCGTCACCCTGGTCGACGCCCAGTACGGCGCGCTGGGCGTGGTGGGTGACGAGGGCACGATCAAGCAGTTCGTCACGGTCGGCATGGACGAGGAGACCATCGCCCGGATCGGGCACTATCCGCGCGGCGAGGGCATCCTGGGCCTGCTCATCCGGCACCCGGAGCCGCTGCGGCTGGCGGACCTGCACCGGCACGCGGCGTCCGTGGGCTTCCCGGCCGGGCACCCGCCGATGAGCAGCTTCCTCGGCGCCCCCGTCCGGGTCCGGGAGCAGATCTTCGGCAATCTGTACCTGACCAACAAGCGCAGCGGGGCGGAGTTCGACACCGACGACGAGGCGGTGCTGCGCACCCTGGCGGCGGCGGCCGGCGTGGCGATCGACAACGCCCGGCTGTACGAGGACGCGCAGCGCCGGCAGCGGTGGCTGGCGGCCAGCAACGACCTGACCCGCAGCCTGCTGTCCGGCGCCGAGCCGGGGGCGGTGCTGGAGTCCTTCACCGAGAAGGTGCGGGAGGTGGCCGGCGCGGCGCTGGTCACCCTCGCGGTGCCGGTCGGCGACCGCGGTGAGCTGGTCGTCGAGGCGGCCTCGGGCGCGGGGGCCGACAAGGTCCGCGGCCTGGTGCTGCCCCCTTCGGCACTGGCCGCCAAGGTCTTCACCTCGGGCGAGACGATCACCAGTGACGCGCTGAGCGCCGACCCGCGCGCGGAGGGCGGCAGCGCCTCGGTGGTGGAACTCGGGCCGGCCTTCTTCGTGCCGCTCGGCACCCCGGAGCACATCCGCGGGGTGCTGCAGGTGGCGAACCTGCCCGGCGGTGCCCTCTTCGCCGACGCCGTGAGCGACATGGTCACCGGGTTCGGCAGCCAGGCCGCGCTGGCCCTGGACGTCGCCGAGCACCGGCGCGACACCGAGCGCATGGTGGTCCTCGACGACCGCGACCGGATCGCCCGGGACCTGCACGACCTCGTCATCCAGCGGCTGTTCGCGGGGGCGCTGTCGCTGCAGTCGACCCTGGGGCGGGTCTCCGACCGGCCGCGGGTGAGCGAGCGGATCCAGCGGGTGGTGGACGACCTGGACGACACCATCAAGATAATCCGCTCCACCATCTACGCCCTGCGCGAGGGCGACCAGGCGCGACGCGGCAGCGGGCTGCGCGCCCAGCTCGTCGCGGCCACCGAACGGGCCACCGAATCGCTCGGCTTCGCGCCCGCGCTGCGCATGACCGGGCTGCTGGACACCGTCGTCTCCGCCGAGCAGGGCGAGCAGTTGCTCGCCGTGCTCGGCGAGGCGCTGTCCAACGCGGCCCGGCACGCGCACGCCACGTCGGTCGACGTCGGGGTCGAGGTCACGGACGCCGCCCTGCGGCTGCGGGTGGCCGACAACGGCCGCGGCATCGATCCGGCGGTCACCCGGCGCAGCGGTCTGGCGAATCTGCGCCGGCGCGCCGAGGAGATGAACGGCACGTGCGCCCTGTCCGCGAACGAGCCGAGCGGCACGGTCGTCGAGTGGACCGTGCCGCCGGCTCCCTGACCGTCCGGGCCGCTCAGCCGTCCCAGGTCCAGTCGGCCACCTCGGGCATGTCCGTCCCGTGCTCGCGGATCCACACGTGGTGGCGCTGGCGGGCGTCCTCCATGTGCTGGCGTACGGCCGCCGCGCGCACCGCCAGGCCGGGGACGCGGTCGATGACGTCCATGACCAGGCGGTAGCGGTCCAGGTCGTTGCTGACCACCATGTCGAACGGCGTGGTCGTGGTGCCGATCTCCTTGTAGCCGCGCACGTGCAGGTTGCGGTGACCGGTGCGCCGGTAGGCCAGGCGGTGGATCAGCCACGGGTAGCCGTGGTAGGCGAAGACGACCGGCTTGTCCGGGGTGAACAGCCCGTCGTACTCGAAGTCGGTCATCCCGTGAGGGTGTTCCTCCTTGGGCAGCAGCCGCGCGATGTCCACCACGTTGACCACGCGCACGGCCAGCTCGGGCAGGTGCCGGCGCAGCAACTGGGCGGCGGCCAGCACCTCCTGGGTGGGCACGTCGCCGGCGCAGGCCAGCACCACGTCCGGGTCCCGTGACCCGTCCTCGGTGCCCGCCCACTCCCAGACGCCGGCGCCGCGCGCGCAGTGCACGCGCGCCTGCTCCATCGGCAGCCAGTCGAAGCAGGGCTGCTTGCCGGCGACGATGACGTTGACGTAGTCGCGGCTGCGCAGGGCGTGGTCGGCCACGGACAGCAGGGTGTTGGCGTCCGGCGGGAAGTAGACCCGGACCGCCTCGGGGCTCTTGTTGAGGATGTGGTCGACGAAGCCGGGGTCCTGGTGCGAGAACCCGTTGTGGTCCTGGCGCCACACGTGTGAGGTCAGCAGGTAGTTGAGGGAGGCGATGGGGGCCCGCCAGGGCAGCCGGCGGGTGGTGCGCAGCCACTTGATGTGCTGGTTGACCATCGAGTCGACGATGTGGACGAAGGCCTCGTAGCAGGAGAACAGTCCGTGCCGGCCGGTGAGGAGGTAGCCCTCCAGCCAGCCCTGGCAGGTGTGTTCGGACAGGATCTCCATCACCCGGCCGTGCCGGTCGAGGTGTTCGTCCACGTCGAGGGTCTCGGCCTGCCAGGCCTTGCCGCTGGCCGCGTACACCGCCTGCAGGCGGTTGGAGGCGGTCTCGTCCGGGCCGACGAGGCGGAAGTCGCGGCGCTCGGTGGTGGCCCGCATGACGTCCTCGAGCAGGTCGCCGAGGACACGGGTCGGTTCGTGCAGCGTGGCGCCGGGCTTGTCGACGGCGACGGCGTACCGCTCCAGCGGCGGCAGCGGCAGCTCACGCGCCAGCAGGCCGCCGTTGGCGTGCGGGGTGGCCCCGAGCCGGCGGGTTCCCGCGGGCACGCAGGCCAGGACCTCGGGCCGCGGGGCGCCCCGCTCGTCGAAGAGCTCCTCGGGCCGGTAGGAGCGCAGCCACCGCTCCAGTTGCCGCAGGTGCTCGGGGTTGTCCCGGACGGCTGCCAGCGGAACCTGGTGGGCGCGCCAGGTGCCCTCCACGGGCACTCCGTCGACCTCGGCCGGACCGGTCCAGCCCTTCGGGGTGCGCAGCACGATCACCGGCCAGCGGGGCCGTTCGGTGGCGCCGTCCTCGCGGGCGGCGCGCTGGGCGCCGGCGATGCGGTCGAGGGCGGTGTCCATGGCGGCGGCCATGGCGCGGTGCACGGCGGCCGGCTCGTCACCGGTGACATGGATCGGGTCGTGGCCGTAGCCCCTCAGCAGGTCGTCGAGTTCGGCCTCGGGGAGCCGGGCGAGCACGGTCGGGTTGGCGATCTTGTAGCCGTTGAGGTGCAGGACCGGCAGGACGGCGCCGTCGTGGACCGGGTCGAGGAACTTGTTGGAGTGCCAGGAGGCGGCGAGCGGTCCGGTCTCCGCCTCGCCGTCCCCGATGACACAGGCGACGACGAGGTCGGGGTTGTCGAGCGCTGCGCCGTAGGCGTGGGAGAGCGCGTAGCCGAGTTCGCCGCCCTCGTGGATCGAGCCGGGGGTCTCCGGGGCCACGTGGCTGGGCACTCCGCCGGGGAACGAGAACTGCTTGAAGAGCCGCGCCATGCCGGCCGCGTCCCGGGTGATGTCGGGGTACGTCTCGGAGTAGGAGCCCTCCAGCCAGGAGTTGGCGAGCACGGCCGGTCCGCCGTGGCCGGGGCCCCAGACGCACAGGGCGTTCAGGTCGCGGGCCCTGATGACGCGGTTGAGGTGGGTGTGCACCAGGTTGAGGCCGGGTGACGTGCCCCAGTGGCCGAGCAGCCGGGGCTTGACGTGCTCCGGGCGCAGCGGTTCGGTCAGCAGCGGGTTGGCCATGAGGTAGATCTGGCCGGCGGACAGGTAGTTCGCGGCGCGCCAGTGGGCGTCCAGCGACCGCAGCTCCTCCTGCCCGAGGCGGTCGGACGCCTGCTGGGTGTCGACGGACATCGGAGTTCCTTTCCGTACTGGCGGTTCAGGGACCTGGGTTCTCGGGACGGGTCGTCATCCGATGCGTTCCCAGTTGCGGCGGGGCGCACGGGTGCCGAGGCGGGTGTCGCGGCTGCGGTAGACGATGTAGGGGCGGGTGAGATAGCCGACCGGCGCGGTGAGCACGTGGACCAGGCGGGTGAAGGGCCAGAACGCGAACAGCAGCAGCGCGCTGATCGCGTGCAGCTTGTACAGCAGGGGCGCGCCGGCCATGAGGTCGCCGTCCGGTCGCAGGTAGAAGACCGAGCGGAACCAGACGGAGATGGTCTCGCGGTAGTTGTAGCCGCCGCCGGCGATGTTGGCGTCGACGGTGGCGGACAGGCCCAGCACGATGGTCGCGGCGAGCGAGACGTACATGGCCTTGTCGTTGCGGGTGGTGGCGGAGAACACCGGGCCGACCGTGCGGCGCCGGTAGATCAGGATGGCCAGTCCGCCCAGTGTGCACACCCCGGCGACGGTGCCGAGGGCGACCGCCATCACGTGGTACGAGGTCTCCGAGACGCCGGCGGCCGCCGTCCAGCTCTCCGGCAGGACCAGGCCGATGACGTGACCGACGAGCACGATCAGGATGCCGAAGTGGAAGAGCGGGCTGCCGATGCGCAGCAGCCGGTTCTCGTACAGCTCCGAGGAGCGGGTCGTCCAGCCGAACTTGTCGTAGCGGTAGCGCCAGACGTGGCCGAGCACGAAGAAGGCCAGGGCGACGTAGGGCAGGATCACCCAGAGCACGATGCCGCCGGGTCCGGCCCCGGCGGCCGTGGTGAGGGACGGCGTGCCGGACGGCACGGCTGCGGTCATCGCGGGCCTCCTGCGGGGTCGGGCATGAACGGCGCGGGCGTGTAGGGGGCGAGCCCGACCTCCTCCTCGGGCGGCCCCTCTGCGGCGAGCCGGGCGACCGCGTCCCTGTCGTCGCCCTTGAGCGGCGGCAGGGTGGCGGAGACGGATTCCAGCACCCACGCCCAGGGCGAGTCCTCGGAGCGCAGGGCCAGGCGGAGCAGTTCGAGTCCGGCGCGGTGCTCGGTGAGCAGCCGGTGCCCGGCGGCCGGGTCGGTGCCGGCGAACTCCAGTACGACGGCGAGATGGTCGGGCAGTTCGTCCTCGGCCAGGCGCAGGCCGGCGGCGGCGTAGGCCTGTTTGAGGCGGAGCAGGGCGATACCGCGCTTGCGGGTGTCGCCGTGGGCGTAGTAGGTGAGGTACGGGCAGCAGCGCTTGCGGTGGTCGAAGGTGGCGACGTAGGCGGTGGCCAGATCGGCGGCCGGGGTGCGTCCGGCGTACCCGGCGAACGCGAGGAGCGGGTCACGGACCCGGCCGGGCAGGGCGGCGGCGGCCCGGCGGGCCAGGTCCAGGCGCTGCTCCTGCTGCTCGTCGGGGTAGGCCAGGAGCAGGGACTGCGCCTGCCAGGCGTACGGGTGCCAGGGCTGGGTGCGGGCCGCCGGCCTGAGATTCCGCTTCATGGCCTGGGCTCGGCCTCCCCACCGGTGTCGTCGCTGTCGCCACTGGTGCCTTCTGAGCCCGGTGGCGGGAACAGGCCGGGCGGGGAGCCTTTGCCGTCCCAGTTGAGGAGGTTGACGCGGGTGTCCTTGCCGACGGGGGCGGCCGGGGTGTCGGAGGTCTGCCGGTCGCGCAGGGCCCGGTAGTTCTCCACGGCGATGGGTGCCGCGCCTCCGGAGGTCTCGCCGAAGGGGCCGCTGCCTCCCATGCCGGGGCCGCCCTCGTAGTCCAGGCTGCACTCGGTGGCCAGTTCCTCCAGCTTGTGCGCCTGTTCGGCGTGGGCGGGCGGGATGACGTACCGCTCGTCGTACTTGGCCAGCGCCAGCAGCCGGTACATGTCGTACATCTGCTCCTCGCCCATGCCGACCCCTTCGGGGATGGCGGCGTCCGGTTCCCGGCCGAGGTTGATGTCGCGCATGTAGGAGCGCATGGCGGCGAGCCGGCGCAGTACGGCGTCGACGGGGGCCGGGTCGCCGGCGGTGAAGAGCTGCGCGAGGTAGTCGACGGGGATGCGCAGCGCCTCGACGGCGGCGAACAGGTTGCGGTGGTCCTCGGCGTCGTGTCCGGTCTCGCGGACGGCGTCGACGACCGGGGAGAGCGGGGGCACGTACCAGACCATGGGCAGGGTGCGGTACTCCGGGTGCAGCGGGAGGGCCACCTTGTACTTGTTGATCAGGGCGTGCACCGGGGAGCGCTGGGCGGCCTCGATCCAGTCCCGGGGGATGCCCGACCGCTCCGCGGCGGCGACGACCCGGGGGTCCTCCGGGTCGAGGAAGACGGAGCGCTGCGCCTCGTAGAGGTCGGTGTCGTCCGGGGCGGAGGCGGCCTCCAGGACCCGGTCGGCGTCGTAGAGGACCAGGCCGATGTAGCGGAGCCGGCCGACGCAGGTCTCGGAGCAGACGGTGGGCAGTCCGACCTCGACGCGCGGGAAGCAGAAGGTGCACTTCTCGGCCTTGCCGGTGCGGTGGTTGAAGTAGACCTTCTTGTACGGGCATCCGGTCACGCACATCCGCCAGCCCCGGCAGCGGTCCTGGTCGACGAGGACGATGCCGTCCTCCTCGCGCTTGTAGATCGCGCCGGAGGGGCAGGAGGCCGCGCAGGAGGGGTTGAGGCAGTGCTCGCAGATGCGCGGCAGATAGAACATGAAGGTCTGCTCGAACTCCAGCTTGATCTTCTCGGCGACCTCGCCCAGCAGGACGTCCTTCTCGCCGTGCTGGGCCGAACCGCCGAGGTCGTCGTCCCAGTTGGCCGACCAGGAGATCTTCATGTCCTTGCCGGTGATCAGGGACTTGGGGCGGGCCACGGGGTGTGGTCCTGCAGCGGGGCGTTGGTCAGCGTCTCGTAGTCGTAGGTCCAGGGCTGGTAGTAGTCGTCCAGGGACGGCAGCACGGGGTTGGAGAAGATGGTGATCAGCTTCTTGAACCGGCCGCCCGCCTTCAGCGACAGCCGGCCGCGCTTGTTCAGCTCCCAGCCGCCGCGCCACCGCTCCTGGTCCTCGTAGCGCCGGGGGTAGCCCTGGCCGGGGCGGGTCTCGACGTTGTTGAACCACACGTACTCGACGCCGGTGCGGTTGGTCCACGCCTGTTTGCAGGTGACCGAGCAGGTGTGGCAGCCGATGCACTTGTCGAGGTTCATCACCATCGCCATCTGGCCCATGACGCGTCCGATGGTGGCTTCGCCGCGGGGCATGTCAGTACTCCACCTCCTGGTCGGCGCGGCGGCGGACGACCGTCACCTCGTCGCGTTGGTTGCCGGTGGGGCCCAGGTAGTTGAAGGCGTAGGAGAGCTGGGCGTAGCCGCCGATCAGATGGCTGGGCTTGACCAGCAGGCGGGTGAGGGAGTTGTGGATGCCGCCGCGGCGGCCGGTGGTCTCGGTGCGGGGCACGTCGATCAGGCGGTCCTGCGCGTGGTGCATGTAGACGGTGCCCTCGGGCATCCGGTGGGAGACGACGGCGCGGGCGGCGACGACGCCGTTGCGGTTGACCGCCTCGATCCAGTCGTTGTCCTGTACGCCGATCTTCTCGGCGTCCCGCGTGCTCATCCAGATGGTGGGGCCGCCGCGGGACAGCGACAGCATGAACAGGTTGTCCTGGTACTCGGAGTGGATGGACCACTTGTTGTGCGGGGTGAGGTAGCGCACCGTCACGCCGAGTTCTCCGGTGTCCCCGATCCGCGGCTCCCCGAACAGCGTGTGCATGTTCAACGGGGGACGGTATACGGGGAGTTGTTCACCGAGTGCGGTCATCCAGTCGTGGTCGAGGAAGAAGTGCTGGCGGCCGGTGAGGGTGTGCCAGGGCTTGCCGCGCTCGACGTTCACGGTGAACGCGGAGTAGCGGCGCCCGCCGCTCTCGGAGCCGGACCACTCGGGGCTGGTGATGACGGGCACGGGGGCCGCCTGGGTGTCGGCGAAGGTGATCTGCTTGCCCTCGTGCTCGGCGGCCAGGTCGGCGAGCCGGGCGCCGGTGCGGGCCTCCAGGGTGTGGAAACCCTGGGTGGCCAGATGCCCGTTGGTGGTGCCGGACAGGGCGAGGATCGCCTCGCAGGCGTGCACGTCCCGGGCGAGCGCGGGCCGGCCGTCCGCCACTCCCCCGCGCACGGTGCCGTTCTTGTGCCGCAAATAGTCGAGTTCGCGCTCCACCTTGAAGGTCACGCCCTTGGTGGTGGCGCCGAGGGAGTCGAGGAGGGGGCCGATCGCGGTCATCTTCTCGGCGACGGCGCCGTAGTCCCGTTCCACGGTGACGAGTCTCGGCATGGTGCGGCCGGGCACGGGCTCGCACTCGCCGGCCCTCCAGTCCCGGACCCGGCCGTGCGGGTTGGCGAGTTCGTCCGGGGTGTCGTGCAGCAGCGGGGCGGCGATCACGTCCTTGCGCACGCCGAGGTGGGTCGCGGCGAGCCGGCTGAAGGCGCGGGCGAGGGTGTTGAAGGCGTCCCAGTCGGTGCGGGTCTGCCAGGGCGGGGCGATCGCCGGGTTGAAGGCGTGCACGTAGGGGTGCATGTCGGTGCTGGACAGGTCGTGCTTCTCGTACCAGGTGGCGGCCGGGAGCACCACGTCGGAGAAGACGGTGGTGCTGGTCATCCGGAAGTCCAGGGTGAGCAGCAGGTCCAGCTTGCCGGTGGGGGCCTCCTCCCGCCACACCACGTCCCGGGGGCGGGCGCCGGGCGGCGCCTCGGTGGCGTTCACCGAGGAGTCGGTGCCCAGCAGGTACTTGAGGAAGTACTCGTTGCCCTTGGCGGAGGAGCCGAGCAGGTTGGCCCGCCAGATCGTCAGCACGCGCGGGTAGTTCTCCGGCGCGTCGGGATCCTCGCCGGCGAACGTGAGCCGTCCGGCCCTGAGTTCGTCCACCACGTGGTCGGCGACCGGGCGGCCGGCCGCCTCCGCCTCGTCGGCGAGGTCGAGCGGGTTGCGGCCGAAGGTCGGGTACGAGGGCATCCAGCCCATCCGGGCCGAGGCGGCGATCACGTCCGCGGTGGTCATCCCGGCGAAGGGGCCGCCGGCGCCGGCCGCGGCGAGGGTGTCGGCGGAGAACGGGTCGTAGCGGTACTGGTCGCTGTGCAGGTACCAGTACGCCGTCTGGATCATCGTCCGCGCGGGCCGGTTCCAGTCGGCGGCGGTGGCCAGCGCCGAGTAGCCGGTGATGGGGCGGACCTTCTCCTGACCGACGTAGTGCGCCCAGCCGCCGCCGTTGACGCCCTGGCATCCGGTGAGGGTGGTCAGGGTGAGGAAGGCGCGGTAGATGGTGTCGGAATGGAACCAGTGGTTGGTGCCCGCCCCCATGATGATCATCGAACGGCCGCGTGACTCCTCGGCGTTGGCGGCGAACTCCCGGGCGATGCGGGCCGCCCGCGCGGCGTCCACACCGGTGATCGCGGCCTGCCAGGCGGGGGTGTACGGCTCGGTGGCGTCGTCGTACGAGGCGGGCCAGCGGCCGGGCAGGCCCGGGCGGGACACCCCGTACTGGGCGAGCAGCAGGTCGTACACCGTGGTCACCAGCCGGCCGGCGATCCGCCGGACCGGGACGCCGCGCGTGAGCACGCCGGCGCTGCCGTCGGGGGCGTCGAAGCGGGGCAGTTCGACCGCGACCGGCGGCTCGTCGCCGCCGTCGGCCGTCAGGAGGGGATCGACGTCGCCGAGGTCCAGGTTCCACCGGCCGGTCCCGCTCTCGCCGAACCGGTCGCCCAGGGTGCCGTTGGGGACGACGGGGACGCCGTCGGCGTCCAGCAGCACCGTGCGGAACTCGGCGTGCTCCGCGGCCGCGTGCGCTCCGCCGAGATCGGCGGCGGTCAGGAACTTCCCCGGCGTGTAGCTGCCGCTGCCCGGCTCGCGCTCGTCGAGGGCGACCAGGAACGGCAGGTCGGTGAACCGCTTGACGTAGCCGTCGAAGTACGGGGTGCGGCGGTCGGCGAAGAACTCCTTGAGCACCACATGGCCCATGGCCATCGCCAGGGCGCCGTCGGTGCCGGGCTGGGCGGCCAGCCACTCGTCGGCGAACTTCACGTTGTCGGCGTAGTCCGGGGAGACGGCGACGACCTTCTGGCCCCGGTATCGGGCCTCGGCCATCCAGTGCGCGTCGGGGGTCCGGGTCACCGGCAGGTTGGAGCCCCACATGATCAGGTAGCCGGCGTCCCACCAGTCCCCCGACTCGGGCACGTCCGTCTGGTCGCCGAAGACCTGCGGGGAGGCGACCGGCAGGTCGGCGTACCAGTCGTAGAAGGAGAGCATCACGCCGCCGAGCAGCGAGTAGAAGCGGGCCCCGGCGGCGTGCGAGACCATCGACATCGCCGGGATCGGCGAGAACCCGGCCAGCCGGTCGGGGCCGTACTCCTTGATGGTGTGCACGTGCGCGGCGGCGACCATCTCCACCGCCTCGTCCCAACTCGCCCGCACCAGGCCGCCCTTGCCGCGCACGGACTTGTAGCGGCGGGAGCGCTCGGGGTCGCAGACGATGTCCGCCCAGGCCGCGACGGGGTCACCGAGCCGGGCCTTGGCCTCGCGGTACATCTGCAGCAGCACACCGCGCACGTACGGGTAGCGGACCCGGGTCGGCGAGTAGGTGTACCAGGAGAAGGCGGCCCCGCGCGGGCAGCCCCGCGGCTCGTACTCCGGGCGGTCGGGACCGACCGAGGGGTAGTCGGTCTGCTGGGCCTCCCAGGTGATGATGCCGTCCTTGACGTACACCTTCCAGGAGCAGGAGCCGGTGCAGTTCACACCGTGGGTGGAGCGGACCACCTTGTCGTGCGACCAGCGGTCGCGGTAGAAGTCGTCGGCCTGCCGGCCGCCCTCGCGGTGCAGGGTGCGCAGGTCCTCGGAGACCTCCGCCCGGGTGAAGTACCGCCGGGAGCGCACCAGCGCCTCCGACAGCCCGCCGTCCAGGCCCGGGAGCCCCGGCCCGCGCCTTCCGTCCGGTGCCGGCTCCGTCTCCGTGGCCACCGCTGCGCCCCTTCCCGGGCCTGACGGCCCTTCGGATGCTCGTCTCGGTCCCTGCCCCAGGGAACGCCCTCGCACGTGTTGCCACAATTCCCGGCACCCACACGTCACGCCAATACCCTTGCGCGGCCCGGACCGGCCCGGTGCGGACGCCGGGTCAGGTGGACGGCTGCGGCTGCGGCACACGGGTGCCGGCCCGGGCGCGTACCGCCTCGACGGCCTCCCACTGCTCGGTGTCCAGGCAGGCCGGTGCGGCCGGGAAGACACCGTCCTGCTCCTTGAGGATGTGGTCGCGCAGCAGGTTCAGCACCTCGGTCAGCCGTTCCGGCCAGGCGGGGTCGGCCGGTGCTCCCCCGGCGGCCTCGCGCAGTACGGTCTCGACGCCGTGTTCCTCGACCTCGGTGTGCGGGCCCAGCACATCGGCGATCGTCCGGGCGGGCCTGCGCCATCCGCGTGACGTCCCCGTCCCGGTGGGCGTCGCGCACCCGGCTGATCAGGCCGACCACCGTCTCGTGCTCCAGGGTCAGCTCGTCGATGGACTCCAGCGCCTGGCAGCCGCAGTACTCGCACATCTCGCGGTTCTCCTCGTCGTCAGTGGGCCCGGGCGGCCGGGGCGCGCCGGCCGAGGGCGTGGCTCACACCGGTGCCGGTGAAGGTGAGAGCGGCGGCGGCCACGACCGCCAGCAGGACCAGGCCGATGGCGTACGAGCCGTAGGCGCCGTACAGCGAGCCCATGACCAGCGGCGGAATGAATCCTCCGAGGCCGCCGGCGGCGCCGACGACACCGGTGACCGAGCCGACCTTGTTCGCCGGGGCCAGCAGGGCGACCAGGGCGAACACGGCGCCGCTGGCGGCGCCGAGCGCGGCGGCCATCGCGAGGAACGCGATCGTGCCGGCCGGCGCCAGGGCCGGGGTGAACGACTGGGCGAGCGCTCCGGCGAGCACCACGGCCAAGGCCACGGCCAGCACCCGCACCGGGCCGACGCGGTCGGACAGCCAGCCGCCCACCGGGCGCATCGCGACCGCCAGCAGCACGAAGCCCGCCATCCGGTTGGCCGCGTCCGCCTGGGTCAGGCCGTAGCCGGTCCTCAGGTAGGTGGGCAGGTAGACGGAGAAGGCGACGTAGCCGCCGAAGGCCACCGCGTACAGCGCGGAGGCCTGCCAGGTGACCGGCAGCTTCAGGGTGGCGGCCAGGCGGCGGGCCAGCGGCTCGGTGGGCACCGGGCGCCCGGGGGCGTCGCGGAGCACCAGGGCGGCCACCACCGCGTAGAGGGCCAGCACACCGGCGGTGATCAGGAACGGGTTCGCCATGCCGTGCGCCTTGACCAGGTTGACCGTGGTCAGCGCGCTGATCGCGGTGCCGCCCATGCCGGATCCGAAGATCCCGATGGCCAGGCCGCGCCGCTCCGGCGGGAACCAGGCGTTCACGAACGGCACGCCCACGGCGAACGCGGTGCCGCCGATACCGAGGAAGAATCCTCCGGCCAGCAGCGCGGCCAGCGAGGAGTGCCCGGCCAGACCCAGGTAGAGCACCGGCAGGATGGTGGCCGCCGAGACCAGCGGGAACATCACGCGCCCGCCGAACCGGTCGGTCAGCGCGCCCACCGGGATCCGTCCCAGCGAGCCGACCACCACCGGCACCGCCACCAGCAGCGACTGCTGGAACGAGCTGAGGTCCAGGCTGTCCTTGAACCGCGGGCCGAGCGGGCTCAGCAGGGCCCAGGCCCAGAAGTTGACGGCGAAGCCCACCGTGGCCAGTGCCAGCATCAGCCACGCCCGGCCGGAAACGGTCGCGGTCCGCTCCGGCCGCTCGCTCTGCTTCCTCGACGGCTGAAGCATGCCGTCCCCCTTCGTGTGCGCAGTCGTACGGCCGGCTGATCGCACCGGCCTCCGGTCTCTCGGCCGCGCGGTGCGCGCAAGTGGCCCGCTCCCAACTATCCGCGCCCGGCTTCCCCGGAAGAGGGGGCCGAACGGCCCCTGCGGCCGGCCCGTCGGTCCCCCGCCGCCGGCCGTCCGGCGGGCGGCTCCGGTGGGGGTGGCCCGGGGGGCCCGGCGAGAACACCCGGTGGTGCTCCATGGGCCCGTCGTCAAGGGCCGTCCGGCCCTAACGATGTCCGGCACCCCGGAGGGACCATGGACGGATGTTCCCCACCGACGGCTTCCGCGTTCTCGGCCGGCAGGAGTGCCTGCGCCTGCTGGCCAAGGTGCCGGTCGGCCGTGTCGTGTACACCCGACGGGCGCTGCCCACGGCGCTGCCGGTCAACTTCTCCGTGGACACGGACTCCGCCGTCGTGCTGCGCACCTCGGCGGGCTCGGACCTCGTCCGGGCGATCGACGGGGTCGTGGTGGCCTTCGAGGCCGACGACTTCGACGCCGGGGCCCGGTCCGGGTGGAGTGTGGTCGTCACGGGTCGCGCGTCGGTGGTGACCGGGCCAGCCGAGCTGGAACGGCTGTCACGCACCGGTCCGCGCTCCTGGGTGGTCACGCACGACGGGGTCTTCGTCCGCATCGAGGCCGAGCTGGTCACCGGCCGGGAGCTGACGGGCGGCCCGGGCGCCCACTGAGGCGGGGCGGTCCCGGCGGCGGGCCGCCGGGACCTGGGCCTGGGGTCAGTCCTCGCCGTGGGCCAGCCACAGGTCGGGGCCGAAGACCTCGTAGCGGATACGGCGGGCCGCGACGCCGGCGCGGAGCAGCTGGGCGCGTACGGCGCGCATGAAGGGGAGCGAGCCGCACAGGTAGACGTCGGCGTCGGCGGGCAGGCCCAGACCGCCGAGATCCATGAGCCCCGGGCGCGCCCCGGGTTCCGTCCGCGCGTCGTGCTCGTACCAGAAGTCCGCGCGTGCGTCCGGCAGTCGGTCCACCAGGCGCCGGGTGTCGGCCCGCAGGGCGTGGTCGGCCGGGCTGCGGTCGGCGTGCAGGACCCTGACCGGGCGCGTCGAACCGGTGGCGGCGAGGTGTTCGAGCATGCCGACCATCGGGGTGCAGCCGATGCCGGCGGAGACCAGCACGAGCGGGGTGCCGGCGTCGTCGAGGACCACGTCACCGAACGGGGCCGACAGGGTGAGTTCGTCGCCTGCCCGCACGGTGCGGTGGAGCCGGCCGGAGACCTCGCCCTCGGGGGCGTCGGCGAGGCCCGCCACCCGCTTGACGGTGATGCGCCGCAGCCGGTCGCCGGGGGCGCCCGACAGGCTGTACTGGCGGGTCTGGCGGACGCCGTCGGGCATCCGCACCCGGACGCTGACGTACTGGCCGGCCCGGGCCGCGGGCAGCGGGCCGTCGTCGGCCGGGCGCAGCAGGAAGGAGGCCACGTCGTGGGTCTCCTCCCGTCGCTCCACCACGGTCCACTGCCGCCACGGATCGCACGGGTCCACCTGCGCCTTCTGGTAGAGCCTGGCCTCCTGGGCGATGAGCGCGCCGGCCATCAGCCAGTACACCTCGTCCCAGGCGCCGGACACCTCCGGGGTGACCGCCTCGCCGAGGACGTCGCCGATGGCGCCGAACAGGTACTTGTGCACGATCGTGTACTGATCGGCCGTCACACCGAGCGCGGCGTGCTTGTGGGCGATGCGCGCCAGCATCGCGTCGGGCCGGGTGTCGGGGGCGGCCAGCAGAGCCTGGGCGAAGGCCGCGATGGATCCGGCGAGCGCCTTGCGCTGTTCGCCGTTGGCCTGGTTCCCGCGGTTGAACAGGCCGTCCAGCAGCTCGGGTTGCTCGGCGAACATGGTGCCGTAGAACCGGGCCGTGATCTCGTCCAGGGCACCGCCGACAGCGGGCAGGGTGGCACGGACGATGGCGGCCGACTCGGGCGAAAGCATGGAAATCCTCCAGGGATGGGGCCCCTGTGCGGGCACTTGGGGACGGCGCTCACCGTCTCGGCCGGGATCCGGGTTGGCGGATCGGACCGGCGTGCCGATCATCTCGGCGGGGCCATCACGGCGCATGGGGCCGAACCGCCCTGTGCGCAGGGCCGGTAGGTCCGGTTCGGGCGGCCGGACGGCACTCGGTGGCGAGTGGAGGGGCGACACGGGCGGCGCGGCGCCGCCGTGCAAGGGGCGTGACGGGCAGGGGGCTCGGCCGTCCGGGGGGGCCCGGCCGTCGCGGGGCTCCGCTGTCACGGGGGTACGGCAGTCACGGGACTTGTGCGGCTCGCGGCGCGGCTGTCGCGGGAGTTCACGGTCACGCGGCCCCGCCACAACGGGACTTCGGCGTCCTGCGGCCCCGCCATCACGGGACTTCGCCGCCCTGCGGCCCGGCCGCCGGGGCGTCGCCGTCACGTGGCGCTTTGCCGTCAGGCCGACCCGGCCGTCGCGGGGCTTCACCGGCACACGGCCCGACCGACAAGGGACTTCACCGTCACGCGGGACTACACCGTCACCCCGCCCAGCCATACCCCGGCGTCGCCGTCACGCGGCCCAGCCGTCACGCTGTCAAGCCGGCACGGGGTCAAGCCGTCCGGACGACGTCCAGCACCTCTCGTACGGGACGCCGGGGAGTCGCCGGGCCGAAGGGGCCGTAGCCCAGCCGCAGCACCATCTGGACGTGGCCCCGGCCGACGACCGGATCGCGGACCAGCAGACGCAGGTCCGGGCTCTCCAGCGCGTGGGAGGTCAGGGAGGTGGCGAGGCCCGCGAGGGTGGCCTCCAGCAGGACGCGTTCCAGCGCCTGGCCCGCGCGCAGCCAGTCGGCGGGGGCGTCACCGGGGGTGCTCAGCAGGGCGAGATGCGGGTTGTGCTCGAAGGCGGTGGTGCCGCGGTCGGCCACCGGCCGGCGTCCGGCGAAGTCCCGCAGCGGGGCGCGGCCGTCCCGCATCCGGGGCCCGAAGGCGTACTCGGGCACGCCGTCGGTGGCGACGTCCGCCTCGGGTCCGAGCCGGGTCCAGCGCCGCAGGTCCTCCATGCCCTCGGGGCGCACGGCGTCCCGGCTCTCCGCGTCGTGCACCAGGTCGAGCACGGTGTCCACGTGCCAGGGGCCGGGAAAGAGCAGCTCGGCCCCCTCGCGCGCGGCCGCGGTCCGTAGGGCGGCCCGGGCGTCCTCGGGGAGATCCTTCTCGTCGAAGGGGTGCCGGCTGGTGTGCCGGCGGCGGATCGCCGGGTGCAGCCGTGCCAGGTCGTCCTCCTCCGGTACGGCACGGCCCGGCGCCGGGACCGGCCGGACGGCGGCGAGCAGCAGCGGCTCCGCCGGATCGGGCATCAGCCGTACCTCCGGGGCCAGTCCGGCGCACGCGGCGGCGACGCGCAGGTTGAACAGCGCGGCACCGCAGCCGATGTACAGCGCCCGGTTGCCGGGGTCCGAGCGGGGCATGGCCCGGTCGAGGTCGGGGCGCAGCTCGAGCACGCCCTCGTCCTCCAGCAGGCGGAAACGCCAGGGCTGCGCGTTGTGCATGGACGGGGCGAGCGCGGCTTCCGCGACCAGTGCGGCCGCGGCCTTCGCGTCGAGCTGCTGCGGATCCATCACGCCCTCCTCGCCGATCGGGCCGTCCCGGCTCCCCCGTCTCCAGTATCCGGCCGGACACCGCCGCGGGCCCTGCGGTGCCCGGCGTGTCTCAGTCCGTACCGGGACGGACGAGCACGTTCTCGCCGGAGCGGCCGGCGACGTAGTCCTCGATGTTGGTCACGGTGGTCCGGGCGATCTGGCCGACGGCGTCCCTGGTGAAGTACGCCTAATGGGAGGTGACCAGGACGTTGCTGAAGGTCATCAGCCTGGCCAGGCGTTCGTCGGTCATCACCTCCAGCGACTTGTCCAGGAAGAACACGCCGGCCTCCTCCTCGTACACGTCGAGGCCGACGCCGCTCAGCCGGCCGGCGCGCAGTGTCTCCAGCAGGGCGTCGGTGTCCACCAGGCCGCCACGGCTGGAGTTGACCAGAATGGCGTCGTCCTTCATCAGTGCCAGGGACTTGGCGTCGACGAGGTGGTGGGTGGCGGGCAGCAGCGGGACGTGCAGGCTGACGAGGTCCGCCTCGGTGAACAGCCGCTCGCGCGAGACGTACTCCATGCCGAGGGCGAGGCAGTCGGGGTTCTCGGCGACGTCCCAGCCCAGCAGCCGCATGCCGAACCCGTGGGCGATCCGGGCGAACGCGGCGCCGATCTTCCCGGTGCCCACCACGCCGGCCGTGCGGCCGCGCAGGTCGCGGCCCATGAGCCCGTCGAGCCGGAAGTCGAAGTCCCGGGTGCGCTGGGCGGCCCGGACGATCCGGCGGTCGACCGCCAGGGCCAGGGTCCAGGCGAACTCGGCGACCGCGTACGGCGAGTAGTACGAGACCCGGGCCACGGTCAGCCCGAGTTCCCTCGCGGCGGTCAGGTCTATGTTGTTGAACCCGGTGGAGCGCTGCGCGATCATCCGGGTGCCGCCCTCGGCGAGGGAGCGCAGCACCCCGGCGTCCAGGGTGTCGTTGACGCCGCTGAGCACGATCTCGTGCCCGACGGCGGTCGGCGCCGTGTCCCGGTCCAGGAACAGCCGCAGGCAGCGCAGCTCGTGACGGCCGGTGAACGCGCTGTCGAACGCCTCCCTCAGCAGCGGCTCCTCGTCGGCCAGGACGCCATACGCAACGATCTCCACGTGTTCTCCTCGGTCGCATCCGGCGATCACCCCTCCACCGTAGGACGGCACCGCCCCGGACGAGAGGGCCGACCGGGCCGGGAGGCGGGGCCCATCGTCCCCTGACGCTGCGTCACCTTGCCTGCCACGGCGCCCCGTCGCCGGTCAGCGGGCCGTCAGCTCGGCCGCGATTCCGGCCGCCCAGGTCTCGATCGCGGGGAAGTCACGGAAGTCGCCGCCCTTGCCGTCGCGGAGGATCAACCCGGCGATCCTGCCCTTGGCGCCCTCCTCCAGGCAGCCGCCGAACGTGATGTGCTCCCTGGCGTCGACCCGGTCCATGGCACGCCGCACTCCGGCCTCGGGCGGGATGTCGCGCTCCGAGGCGGAGGGGTCGAGCGGCCCGCTGCTGAAGAACCACACCGGGCGCCCGGTCAGGGCCCGGCGGTGACGGCGCACGAACCGGCGCGCGTCCTTCTGCCAGCGCCCGGCGTACAGGGCGCCGCCGACCACCACGGCGTCGTACGGGGTGACGCCCGGCACCGACCCGGCGGGCCGCGCCTCGGCCGCGAGCCCCGCCTCGCGCAGCACCCCGGCGACGGTCTCGGCGATCCGCGCCGTCGATCCGTTGGTCGAACCGTAGGCCACCAGAACCCTGCCGGTCATGGCGGTCCACCTCCTCTCACCGAAGGTGCGGCCGGTCTCCGGCCCCACCGTGGTCCGTGCGCGGTTCCGCCTCAGCGGAGCCGGCGCAGATAGGGGTCCTGGGCTTCGCGCGGGACCAGGCGCACCCGCGCGTCGAGCACGCAGACCCGGTCGGGGGTCGCGAGCACGGGGTTGAAGTCGGCCTCGGCGAGCTGCGGCAGGTCGGCCGCCATACGGGACAGCCGGTGCAGCACCTGCTCCAGGCCTTCCAGGTCCGCCGGGCCGCTGCCGTGCGCGCCGAACAGCAGCGGGGCGCAGCGCGGCGCGGTGATCAGGTCGTGCACGTCGTGGTCGGTGAGCGGGGCCAGCCGGGCGGCGTGGTCGCCGAGCACCTCGGTCGCGGTGCCGCCGAGCCCGAACAGCACGAGCGGTCCGAAGACCTCGTCCTGGACGACGCCGGCGAACAGTTCGGTGCCGCGCGCCGCCAGCGGCTGCACGACCGCTCCGGTGAGCAGTCCAGCGAACCTGTTCTCGAAGTCCCGGAAGGCGGCCCGTACTTCGGAGTCGCCCTGGAGGTCGAGGTGCACGGCGCGCTGTTCGCTCTTGTGGACCAGGCCCGGCCAGTGCGCCTTCATGACCACCCGGCCGTCCGGGCCGCGCAGCCGTTCGGCGGCCATGACGGCCTCGTCCTCGGTCTCCGCCCAGGCCCAGGGGAGCTGCGGGATGCCGTAGCAGGCCAGCAGGTCGGCGCAGGTGCGCGGGTCGAGCCGGCCGCCGTCGGGGTGCGCGGCCAGGAAGGTCCGCACCACCTCCCGGGCGCGTGCCGTCTCGACGCCGTCCAGGTCCGGGACGGTGCCCGCGGGGCGGGCGAGCCAGGAGGAGCGGCGGGTGGCGTGGGCCAGCGCCCGGGCGGCCGCCTGCGGCTCGGCGTAGGAGGGGACGGCGCCGCCGCCGGCGGCGGGCAGCAGCCGGACCGGCAGGTCCTGTTCGAGGCGTACCGCCGCCACCGGCTTGGCCCCGTGCCCGGGCGCGCCGGTGAGGGCGCGGACCAGGTCGTCGCCGGTCGCGGCGGCGACCGCGGTGGGCACGAGCGCGACCAGTACGGCGTCGACGCCCGGGTGCTTCGTCAGCCGCTCCAGGCAGTCGGTGAGCTGCTCCTCGGTGACGGCGGCGGTGGCGTCGACCGGGTTGCCGGCGGCGGCGCCCTCGGGGAGCAGGGCGAGCAGGTCGCCGGCCAGTTCCGGGGTGAGCGGTGGCAGGGCGAGCCCCGTCTCGGCGCAGGCGTCGGCCGCGAGCACGCCGGCGCCGCCCGCGTTGGTGACGATCGCGACGCGGGGGCCGGCGGGGAGCGGCTGGGAGTGCAGCAGCGCGGCGGTGCCGAGGAGTTCGCCCACCGAGCGGGTCGCGGTGATGCCCGCCTGGTCGAACAGGGCCTGCCGGGTCATGGTGCGGGTGGCGGCGGCCGCGGTGTGCGAGGCGGCGGCGCGGCGGCCCGCGGCGGTGCGGCCGGCGTCCACGGTGAGCACCGGCATGCGGCGGGTGACCCGGCGGGCGGTACGGGAGAAGGCGCGCGGGCCGCCGAAGGACTCCAGGTGCAGCAGGGCGAGGTCGGTGCGGCCGTCGCTCTCCCACCACTGGAGCATGTCGTTGCCGCTGACGTCGTACTTGTCGCCGAGGGACGCGAAGGAGGAGACGCCGATGCCCAGCCGGGACAGGCCGTCGAGCAGGGCGATGCCTACGCCGCCGGACTGCACGGCGACACCGGCGGTGCCGGGGCGCGGATGCCCGGCGGCGAAGGTGGCGTCCAGGCGCAGGCCGGCCTCGGTGTTGGCGATGCCGAGACAGTTCGGGCCGACGAGCCGCATGCCGTGGGTGCGGCAGGCGGCCAGCAGCGTCCGCGCCTGGCCGGCGTCGAGGCCGGCGGTCACGACGACCAGGGCCCGCACGCCGGCCTTGCCGCACTCCTCGGCGACGGCCGGGACCGCCGCGGCGGGCACGGCGACGACCACCAGGTCCGGGGTGAGCGGCAGGTCGCCGACGGCCGGATAGGAGGGCACGCCGAGGATGTGGTCGACGCCCGGATTCACGGCGAACAGGCGGCGGGTGTATCCGCCGGCCTTCAGATGGTGCAGGAGGGCCCGGCCCACCGAGCCGGGGGTGCGTCCGGCGCCGACGACGGCGACCGCGTCGGGGCGCAGCAGCGGCACGAGACTGGCGACGTCGGCGGCCCGGCCCCGGGCCTCCACGGCCGCCAGGTAGGTGTCGTCCTGGTCGAGCCGGATGGTGCACCGGACCTCGGGCCCCTCGAAGTGGCGGGTGACGCGCAGGCCGAGGTCGGAGAAGAGCCGGAGCACCTCCCGGTTCTCGCTGAGCGCGTCGGCGGTGAAGGTGGTGACGCCGTCGGCGCGGGCCGCCGAGACCAGGTGCTCCACGAGCAGGGTGCCCACGCCCAGGTGGTGCAGCGTGTCGCCGACGGCGATCGAGATCTCGGCCGTGTCCTCCTCCCCCGCCGTGTCGTACTCCCCGAGCCCGAGCACCCGGTCCTGGGTGCGGGCCAGCAGGGCCCGGTGTCCGGGCCGGGCCGGGGCACAGGCCCGGTCGGCGGCCAGGGCCGCGGACCGGCGGCTGACGGAGAAGAACCGCAGCCGCAGGTTCTCCGGGGACATCTCGTCGTAGAACCGCCGCAGGCCGTCGTGGTCGGCCGGGGCCACGGGACGGATGCACACGGTGGTGCCGTCCGTGAGCAGTGCGTGGACCGGGGGGCGGTTGAGCACGTCGTCCGACATCACGGATCTCCTCCAGGCGTCTCGATGTCTCGAGCATCCAGCGGTTCGGGCGCCGCTCCCATGGGCTGTCCGGGCATGGCACGGGGCCGTACGTCCCCGGTCCGCCGGCCGGGACGAGGCGGCGGCCGGGCGCCGGGGGCGGCAGGCGATGGCGGACGGCCGCCGGTGAGCCGTCGGCGATGAGCGGTGGCGGACGGTCTCCGGCGGAAAGTACGGTGGCGTCCTGGTGTCCGGCCCCCGGCGTGTGCGACCGGGCGGGCCGGCGGGCGGTGGTGGAGGCGGCATGGCCGGTAAGAAGGCGGCGAAGCTGACGCGCGAGGTGTACGAGCGGGAACTGCTGCGTCTGCAGACCGAGTTGGTGAAACTGCAGGAGTGGGTGCGGGCCGAGGGCGCCCGGCTGGTCGTGGTCTTCGAGGGCCGGGACGCGGCGGGCAAGGGCGGCACCATCAAGCGGGTCGCCGAGCACCTCAATCCCCGGGTCGCCCGGATCGCGGCGCTGCCGACGCCGACCGAGCGCGAGCGCACGCAGTGGTACTTCCAGCGGTACGTGGAGCATCTGCCGGCGGCCGGGGAGATCGTGCTGTTCGACCGGTCCTGGTACAACCGGGCCGGGGTCGAGCATGTGATGGGCTTCTGCACCAAGGAGGAGCACCAGCTCTTCCTGCGCCAGTGCCCGATCTTCGAGCGGATGCTGGTGGAGGACGGGATCCTGCTGCGCAAGTACTGGTTCTCGGTGAGCGACACGGAGCAGCAGGAGCGTTTCCGGCGCCGGCTGGAGGATCCGCTGCGGCAGTGGAAGCTGTCCCCGATGGACCTGGAGTCGATCACGCGCTGGGAGGCCTACTCCCGGGCCAAGGACGAGATGCTCGTCCACACCGACATCACCGAGGCGCCGTGGTTCGTCGTGGAGAGCGACGACAAGCGGCGGGCGCGGCTGAACATGATCGCCCACCTGCTCGGCTCCGTCCCCTACCACGAGGTGCCGCCGCAGGTGCTGCGGCTGCCGCCGCGGCCGCCGTCGACCGGCTACGAGCGTCCGCCGCGCGATCTGCAGACCTACGTGCCCGATCACACCGCCGGCCTCTGAAGCGGCCGTACGCGCCGCCGTGGGCCCGCCCCGCACGACGGCCGCCGCCGCTCCCTCGCGGGGTGCGGCGGCGGCCGGCTGGGCGGAGCGTTGCGTCAGTCGTGCGCCACGACGGCGACGGGGGCGGCGGCGTGGTGCAGGACGGCGTGGGCGACGGTGCCGATGTGGGCGCCGAACGGAGAGCGGCGGACGCGCCGGCCGATCACGACCAGGGAGGCGTCCCGCGAGGCCTCGGCCAGCAGGAGCGAGGGGCTGATCCAGCGGGACTCCGTGACGACCTCGACGCCGGGGTGCTTCCGCCGCCAGGGCCGCAGGGCCTCGTCCAGCGCGGCGGCGTGGCTCCGCGCCACCGTCGTGGTGACCTCGGGGTCCATGGCCATGCCGTAGGAGTAGTAGTACGCCGGCGGGTTCCAGGCGTGCACCACCCGCAGCGGCACCGAGCCGCGCTCGGCGGCCTCGAACGCGAACTCGATCGGGGCCGCGTCCGGCGTCCTGACGTCCAGTCCCAGCACGACGGGGCCCGCCGCGCCCGTGCCGTGCCCGCCGGCGGCCTGCTCACCGGAGCGGACCAGGACCACGGGCCGCTCGCTGTGCGCCACGACGGACTGTCCCACCGAGCCGACCAGGAAGCCGCCGAGTCCGCCGAGGCCGCGCGTGCCGAGCACGAGCAGTTCGGCCTCGCCGGCCGCGGCGGTCAGGAGTTCGGCCGGCTGTCCGGTGAGCTGCTCGGTGCTCACCTCGAGGCCGGGGTGGCCCGACCGCAGGGCGTCGGCGGCCTCACGGAGGATCCGCTCGGTCCAGTGCTGATGGGTGCCGGCGCCCAGCAGCGGGGCCTCGGCCATGGGCTCCGGCACCGGCTGCCAGACCTGGACCAGCTTCACCGCCAGGCCGCGCGACAGCGCCTCACGGGCGGCCCACTCCGCGGCGGCACGGCTCTCGGCCGAACCGTCGATGCCTACGGTGATGGTGCGGGACATGGTCTCCACCTCTCGGGGATGGGGGGGGACGCCGTCGCGGCGTCGTCTTCAAGGGTCGTGCGGCGCGGGAGCCGCTGGTGTGCGGGGGGCTTGCGTGCGGGAGCCGGCCGGTGGCCGAGCGGCAGCGTGCACGGCCATGGTGGTGGTCCCTTCGGGGATGTCCGGGTCGCCGTTTCCCGACGGCACTCACTCTGGCCGGGTGCGTGGTACCGCGCCGGATGCCGAAGGTCTCCCTCTCTGGGCCGAACGTCCCTGTCCTCGGGGGACGTTGTGCGGTCAGCGCCCCTCCCGCTCCCGTTTGTCCTGGATCTGGGTGGCGATGACGGCGGCCTGGATGCGGCGTTCCACGCCGAGTTTGGCGAGCAGCCGGGAGATGTGGTTCTTCACCGTCTTCTCGGCGAGGTACAGCCGCTGGCCGATCTGACGGTTCGTCAGTCCTTCGCCGATGAGGGCCAGGATCTCCCGTTCGCGGTCGGTCAGGCCGGGCAGCTCGTCCGGCTCCTCCTGCTGTCGCGGGCCGCCGCGCAGCCGGGCCATCAGCCTGGCGGTGGCGCTCGGGTCGAGCAGGGACTGGCCGCGGGCCACGGTGCGTACGGCGGACACCAGGTCCGAGCCCTGGATCTGCTTGAGGACGTAGCCGGAGGCGCCCGCCATGATCGAGTCGAGCAGGGCTTCCTCGTCGTCGAACGAGGTCAGCATGAGACAGGCCAGCTCGGGCATGCGCGAGCGCAGCTCCCGGCACACGCTCACGCCGTCACCGTCGGGCAGCCGGACGTCCAGCACCGCCACCCGGGGGCGCAGCGCGGGGACGCGTACCAGTGCCTGCTCCGCGGTGCCGGCCTCACCGATCACCTCGATGTCCGGCTCGTCGTTCAGCAGGTCGCGCACACCGCGCCGTACCACCTCGTGGTCGTCCAGCAGGAAGACCCGGATCGGGCTGCCCTGCTCGCCGTCCGCCATTGACCGCTCCTCGTCCGTGCTCTCCCCGGCCGCCGGCGGGTACCGGCGGCCTCCTACCGGATCCTTGCCCCGTCCGGGCCGGTCGGCCAGGGCCGAACGGCCCTGGTGTGGGCGACGCCGGGCCATCGCGGTGACGGGCCCGTGCCCGGCGTGGCCTCCCGCCGGGTACCCAGGACGGGCGGCCGGCCACGTGCCGGAGGAGAGCGATCACGGCCCGTGCGCCGTGTGTCAGGCGGAGAGATGCACGCCGTACATCGTGCGGCCGCCGACCAGCTCCCGGCCGGTGACCAGTTCCGGCTCGATGCGCACGAAGACCTCCACGGGCGAGGGAGCCCAGGAGCGCGGGCCGATCCGGTCCAGGCGCTCCACCTCGGCCGGGTCCGTGACGACCCCGGCCCGCCCGGTGACGACGACGCTCCACCCGGACTGCTCGTCCGCGTCGACCGCGTCCGCCTCGAAGGCCACGACGGAGCCGTCGACCGCGCGGGCCATCTCCGATGCGGCCGAGGTGCGCAGCAGCACCGCCCCGTCGTCGTCGAGGCGGAAGTTCACCGGTACGACGGCGGGCAGGGCCTGGCGGGTGTGCACGATCCGGCCGACGGGCGCCGTGGCCAGCAGACGCATGCACTCGTGACGGCCGAGTTCGCGGAAACCATCGTTCGGGTACATCGGACCGCCCGTCTTTCGCCTGGTGGACCGGTTTCGTCTGGTGGACCGGATCACGCTCCATGCTCGGCCGGGTCCCGGCCCAGGTGCGAGGGACCACCGGTCCCTCCGGCCCCGGAGAACGGCCCGTGACCGCACGGCTCGCCGGGAGGGCCGGGCGGCCCAACGGCGCCGCCCTGAAGTGGCCCGGTCGGCCCAGCGGCCGCGCCTGGCCGGCCCATGCCACGGCACCGCCCGGGCTGCGACCTTCTGAGTGCGACGACGGGAGGCGGGGACAGATGCGCGAGGGCGGCCTCATGAGCGGCGGGCGTGGGCGGACGAGGGTCCTGCTGTGGCGGTGGCGGAGCAATTCGCTCCGACGCCGCGACGACGTGGTCGAGGCGTGGTTCCTGCTCGCCGTGTGGGCGCTCGTCGTGGTGGGCGGCACGCTCGTCGGCCTGGTGACCGCCCAGGCCGCCGGCCGGTCCTTCGACCGGCAGCGGGCCGAGCGGACACCGGTGCGGGCCGTGCTGCTCGCCGACGCCCCGCGCACGGCGATCGCGGGCACGGGCGACGACCTGACCTCGGCGCGGGTCCGCTGGACGGCCCCGGACGGCACCCCGCACAGCGGCAGCACGCTGGTGTCCGGCGGGCAGCGGGCCGGTGCCGCGGTGCGGATCTGGCTCGACGCCCGGGGCGAGCCGAGCAGCGCGCCGCTGACCTCCGGCGAGGCGTCCGCCGAGTCGGCGCTGCTGGGCGTCTCGGCCGCGCTCGCTTCGACCGGCGCGGCGTTCGGCGTCCGGTGCGCCGGACGGTGGTGGCTCGACCGGCGGCGCATCGAGGAGTGGGACCGGGAGTGGGCCCTGCTCGGTCCGCGGTGGGGCCACAGGGCCGGCTGACCGGCGGCATCACCTGCTCACCCGCGCTCGTACCGCAGGGTCGCGCGGCCTTGGCGGCATGACGGTCCGTGAGGACGGGATCTTCCGTACCCGGAATCCCTCCGTCAGCAAGTCCGCTGTAAGTAGGCTGATATGCATGAAGGCACTTTTGTTGTCTGGTGGCTCAGGTACCCGTTTGCGCCCCATAACCCATACCTCGGCGAAGCAGCTCGTACCCGTCGCGAACAAACCGGTGCTGTTCTACGGCCTGGAGGCGATCGCCGGAGCCGGCATCACCGAGGTCGGGATCATCGTCGGGGACACGGCGGAGGAGATCCGGGAGGCGGTCGGCGACGGTTCCGCGTTCGGGCTCGCCGTCACCTACATCCCGCAGGAGGCTCCGCTGGGCCTGGCCCACGCGGTGCTGATCGCCCGTGAGTTCCTGGGCGACGACGACTTCGTGATGTACCTCGGCGACAACTTCGTCGTCGGCGGCATCACGGACCTGGTCGCCGCCTTCCGCGCCGAGCGGCCACAGGCCCAGATCCTGCTGACGCGGGTACCGGACCCGACCGCGTTCGGCGTGGCCGAACTCGACGCGGCGGGGCGGGTGATCGGCCTGGAGGAGAAGCCGAAGCATCCCAAGAGCGAACTGGCCCTGGTGGGTGTGTATCTGTTCACCCCGGCGATCCATGAGGCCGTGCGCTCCATCGAGCCGTCCTGGCGCGGCGAGCTGGAGATCACGCACGCCATCCAGTGGCTGATCGACGCCGGACGCGACGTGCGCTCCACGACGATCTCCGGGTACTGGAAGGACACCGGGAACGTCACCGACATGCTCGAGGTCAACCGCTCGGTGCTGGAGACCCTGGAGCGCCGGATCGACGGCACCGTCGACGACGACAGCGAGATCATCGGGCGGGTTCGGATCGAGCCCGGGGCGAAGGTGACCGGCAGCCGGATCGTGGGCCCGGTGGCCATCGGCGCCGACACCGTGATCACCGACTCCTACATCGGCCCCTTCACCTCGATCGCCGGGGACTGCCGGATCGAGGACAGCGAGATCGAGTACTCGATCGTGCTGCGCGACTCCTCGGTGAGCGGCGTCCGGCGGGTGGAGGCCTCGCTCATCGGCCGCAACGTCGAAGTGACCCCCTCCCCCCGCAAGCCCGCCGCCCACCGGTTCGTCCTCGGCGACCACAGCAAGGTGCAGATCTCGTCTTGACTTCCTCCCCCGCCTAAAGGCGGGGGATTCCAGCGGTCGCCCGCTGGGGTTCCTGCTTCACCGACGACCGCCCCGTCCGGGAGGACTCCCG